>PXRA01000049.1 GCA_003021725.1 Halobacteriales archaeon QH_8_64_26 | reverse complement strand
TTCGACGAATTCGGCCGTCCTCGCTACCGTCCCCGCGCTCGTCTCTTCGCCCCGAACCGCCTCGACCGGTGCGAGCAGATAGGGCGGGTTCCACCAATGGCAACCGACCACCCAATGGGCCTCATCCGGGACGCCAGCGGCGACGTCGGTGACTCGCAGTGAGGAGGTGTTCGTCGCCAGCACGGCGTCGGCAGGTGCGTTCTCGACCGCGCTCTCGAATACCGCGTGTTTCGTACCTATGTCCTCCGAGACGGTCTCGAGCACGACGTCGGCCTCGGCGACGCCGCTTGCGAGACCAGTGGTGAACGTGACGTCTTTGAGTACCGCGGCTGGTTCGACGTCGGCCAGGCCCTCTCTACCGAGAAAGTCGATCGCGCGCTCGATTCGCTCCCGAGCGCGTTCTGCGTTCGACTCGCGGTGATCGATCAGCACCACGTCCATCCCGACGAGCGCGAACTGCGCGCAGAGCCCGTGACCCATCCGGCCCCCGCCGATCACCGCGACGCGACCGATGGTATACGAAGCGGTCCCGCGGACAGGGCTTATACCCTCGGTGCGCTGTCGGTCTGTGACGGCACCGACAGACCTTCTACCCCGCCCGCCGACGGCGTGCTATGGCCTACGAGCATACGCCCGTCACCGTCGCGGGCAAGCGCGCGGTCGTGATCGGCGGGACCAGCGGCATCGGCCGGGCGATCGCGCTCGGGTTCGCCGCCGAAGGCGCGGACGTGATCGCTACGAGCCGGGAGGAAAAGCGAGTCGCCGAAGTAACCCGAGAGATCCGCGAGCAGGGCGTCGAGACGACCGAGATCACCTGTAACGTCGCCGAGCGCGCCTCCGTCGAGGCGCTCCGTGAGGAGGTTCTCGAGACCCTCGGCGGCGTCGACGTACTGGTGAACTCCTTCGGCGGTGCTGCCCGACAGTCGGTACTCGACGTGCCCGAAGCGGAGTGGAAGCGGGTGATGAACGTCCAGCTCTCGGGGGTCTACCGCGCGACGCAGGTCTTCGCGCGTGCGATGGCAGAACAGGACCGGCAGGACGGGAGCATAGTCGAGATCGGATCGCTCTCGACGTCGCTTTCGATCCCCGAATTGGCGGCCTACACCACCGCGAAAGGCGGTTTGGAGGCTTTCACTCGTGTTGCCGCCCGGGACTGTGCGCCGACGCGAGTGAACGCCATCCGGCCCGGTTTCACCGAGACGCCCCTCACCGCCGAGACCTACGCCGAAGGAACTCACCGCCACGAGCGCATCGCCGAGCGAACGGCCATGGGACGGTTGGCCCAACCGGAAGAGATCGTCGGCGCGGCGATCTACCTCGCAAGCGACGCCGCCTCCTACACGACCGGGGAGTGTGTCACGATCGACGGCGGGTTCGCCGCGGGCGCGTTCCAGGAGTGACGATCAACTAGCGGCCTCAATCACTCCTCTCCGTTTCGCCCTCGTCAGTTGTCTTCCGCACTTCGTAGGCGAGCAACCCGGCGATCCCGAACAGACCGTAGCCGGCGCCTCGCCAGAGCGGGCGGGAGGCCGCCCGGCGCTTCGCGTCGCGGTAGACGTAGAACCCGACTATCGGCCAGAACAGGAGTAAGTACAGTCCGATTCGTAACAGCGCGCCGTTACCTGCGAGGAAATCCATAGCAGTGGTCGCCTCGTTGCCCTCGCTTCGTGTCATAGTACTTGTACTTCCCGAGGAAGGACCTTTAAGCGCACGGCTCGAATGCCACTCGATCGATGGCTTCGGCTCAGGAGTCCCGTGTCGCCTCGCTCGCGACCCGGACGGCGTCGATCATGCTTGCCGGCGAAGCGATGCCCTCCCCGGCGATGTCGAAGGCGGTGCCGTGATCGACGCTCGTGCGGATAATAGGCAATCCGATCGTCATATTGACGCCGCTCACCGCTCCGCTCTCCCCGAATCCGAGCGTCTTGATCGGGATGTGGCCCTGATCGTGATACATCGAGACGACACAGTCGAACTCGCCGCTCGCTGCCCGGACGTAGACCGTATCCGGCGGGAGCGGTCCCTCAACGTCGATCCCTTTCTTTCGAGTGCGCTCGACGGCCGGGGCGATCTCCTCGCCGTCCTCGCTGCCTAGCAGGCCGTCCTCGCCCGCGTGAGGGTTCAAACCGGCGACGGCGATCGTGGGACTCTCGATCCCGAGTCCCCGGAGAGCGTCGTCGGTGACCTCGATTATCGAGGCCACCCGGTCGGTCGTGACGAGGGAAATCGCCTCGCGCAGCGGAACGTGCGTGCTGACGTGGGTCACCCGCAGCGGCCCCTCGATGAGCAGCATCGAATACTCGCTCACGCCCGTTCGCTCGGCGAGCAGTCCGGTGTGGCCGGCGTGGTCCGCACCTGCCAGTCGGGTCGCGCTCTTGTTGATCGGTGCGGTCGAGATCGCGTCGATCTCGTCGTTCAGGGCCAGCTCGATCGCGCGCTCGACGTACTCCAGGCTCGCTTCACCATGCTCCTCGCGTACCTCGCCGTAGACGATCTCGCGGACGTTGTCCAGATCGAGCACGGCGATCGTACCCGGATCGTCGCCCGCTTCGGCGGCCGACCTCACCGATCGAATCCCGATCTCGGCGTCGGTCGCGCGCAGCTCCGCGGCCGCTTCCAGTACCTCCCGGTCGCCGATCACGACGATCCGTGCGTGCTCGGTCAGTTCGGGGTAGGCGGCGACGATCACCTCCGCGCCGATCCCCCCTGGATCGCCCATCGTGAGGCCGACGATCGGTTTCCCCTCGCCGCGTTCGCCCCCGCCCGTTCGTTCGGCTCGCTGGCTACTCATAATCGGTCGTTCCCCGCCGGAGACGCGCCAGACAGTTAGCTATTGTCCGCTCGGTACCGAACCCGCCGGCTTTCGTAACCAGCACTACGCCGTCCGCTCGCCCGCCGACGATCCGCCCGACCGGCACGCCGCGCTCGGTCGCTTCGCCGGTCAGCCGAACGCCAGCCGCGTCGAGCGCGTCGAGAACCCGTCCGGCGATCGCGCCGCCGGTCAGAAAGAGGTTCTCGGGTGAGGCGTCGGCGTACACCGCATCGACGACCGCCGCGAGCGCGCGTTCGATCCGCTCGCCGACGTCCTCCCTTCCTCCGGCCACCCGACCTGCCTCCCGTGCCCGCTCGATTGCCCCGTCGTCGGGCACCGACGTCACGACCGCCGCTCCCCCATCGGATAGCGTCTCGATCGCCCGGTCGCTCGCCTCGGCCGCTGCGGTCTCGGGATCGACGATCGCCCGCGCGACGTCGAGGCCGATCACCCATTCGGCGGGAAGCGCTGCGACCTGCTCGATCGTCCGGGGGTTCGCGCTCCCCGCGATCGCGAGTGCTCTCCCGGTTTCCGCTCGCTTGGGCGTCCCCGATTCGCTGCCCGTCGATTCGCCACCTGCAGGTTCGCTGGCAGCCGGTTGGTCGTCGGTCGGCGGCGGCCCGATCGACGAGGAGCCGACCGGTTCGGCTCCGGAGAGCCGGACGTGTCGTGCGAGGCCCGCGCTGCCGACGTAGACCGGGCGTTCGCTCACTTCAGCGGTCACGCGGGCGATCGTATCGAGGTCCCCCTCTTCAGTCGCGTCACAGACGACGATCGGCGATCGATCGACGCTCGAAAGCGACTCGCGAATCGCCTCGGGGCCTCGATTCAGTTCCTCGATCGAGCACTCGACGACCGGATAGATCGAATCGGCGAGCAGCGTCGGCAGGTGCGCACTTGTCGGTCCACCCGCCCCGTTGCACGCCTCGGTGACGGGCACGCCATCGACCAGGTGCGTGCCATCGACCGTTCCGCGCCCGATCGCCGGGAACGCCGGGGCGAAAACAGCCAGATCGGCTCCCGAGGCCGCGATAGCCGCGTCGACTTCCGACACCAAATTGCCTCGGAGCGTCGAGTCGATCTTGTTATAGATGACCTCGGCGGGGTTAGCGTCGATGGCCGCCTCGACCGCCCGCGCTGCCTCCCTTGCCGACGCCGAGCGCGAGTCGGTATCGACGACACACACGTCGCGAGCGGGTTCCTCCCCCCTATCTCCGCCACCGAGCGCCAGGACGGTCTCGAACCCTCGGGCGGCGAACTCGTGTCCTGAATCCATCGCCCCGGTCAGGTCGTCGGCGACCACGAGCGCTCGCTGGGCCATGTCCTCTCTACGACCACGCGCCCCTTAAGATGGTATTCGGCGCACCGCGTTGGCCGGATCGTTTCGGTCGTGCTCGTAACCCTCACCTCCCACAGGTAGATGCTTCTCCGCCATACAGTGACTACCATGTTCGACGTACCCGACCGCGAGGCACTCGAAGCCGTCAACGACGTCTCGATCGCCGAGTTCCCGCGGATCGCGCCCGTCCGCCACGAGCGCGATCACCCACAGGTCGACGACGTCGAGGGGACGACGATCGGAGCGCTCGGCGCGATCGACTTCGAGGGCCTGGATACGGGATCGGAGATCGCGATCACCGCCGGCAGCCGGGGCATACGGGACAAACCCGCCGTGCTCGAAGCCGCGGTCGCCGACCTCCAAGAGCGAGGCTACGAACCGTTCCTCTTCCCCGCGATGGGGAGTCATGGTGGCGCGACTGCCGAGGGCCAAGTGGAGACCCTCGCTAGCCTCGGGGTCACCGAGGAGTCGATCGGCTGTGAGATTCGCTCCTCGATGGACGTCGAAGAAGTGGGCGAGGACGAGGAGGGCCGACCGGTTTACGCCGCGACCGACGCGCTAGAGGCCGACGCCGTCGTGCTCGTCAACAGGATCAAAGCCCATACCGATTTCACGGGGCCGATCGAGAGCGGCCTCTGTAAGATGGCCGTCATCGGCCTCGGTAAGCAGCGCGGCGCGGAGGTCGCTCACAACGCCGCGATCGCGAAGGGCCACGAGAACGTCTTTCCCGAGCGCGCCGAGATCCTCTTCGAGAACACCCCGATCGCCGGTGGCGTCGCCATCGTCGAGAACGCCGACGACCGCGCCGCCCACATCGAGGGGGTGCCGGTCGAGAGGATCACCGACCGGGAACCCGAACTCCTGGAGCGCTCGAAGGAACTCCTACCCACGTTGCCCGTTGACGATCTCGACCTGCTAATAGTCGACGCCCAGGGCAAGGACGTCTCGGGCAGTGGCATGGACACGAACGTCCTCGGCCGGCTGCTCGTCCACGGTCAACCCGAACCTGAAGGGCAGGAGTTCACGCGGGTCCACGTCCGCTCGATCACGGAGGGCTCACACGGCAACGGGATCGGGGTCGGCCTGGCGGATTTCGCCCACTGCGAGGCCATCGATGCCCTCGATCCAGTCGATACGTATCTGAACGCGATCACTGGCGGCGAACCGGCCCGGGCCCGGCTACCGGTGACCGTTCCGGTCGACGCCACCGCTCTCCTACTCGCGTACTCGACGACCGGCACGCGCGATCCCGAGGACATGCGGATCGTCCGGATACCGAACACGCTCGATCTCGGGGAGTTCCTCGCCAGCGAGCCGGTCACAGAGGAACTCGCCGATCGGTCCGATATCAGGGTCGGAGACTACGAGCCAATGGCCTTCGAGGACGGCGACCTCGCCGAGCGCTCCTACACCGAACTGCGATAGGCCGAGCGCTCGATCGGTCCGCCTCGACGGTCGCGTTCACGTCCCGCAATCGCCAGTCCGTTCGGGCGATCTCCCCGACGCGGAGCTTCTCCTTTCCCGATCGACGCCCTCCCGACCGGCGGCCACGGGATCGCCGATCGCTCGCCACGAAAAACCGCGAGCGGTCGGTAAGGAACGCTTCGAGCGAGCCCGGTTCGGGCCGAAAGGTCGGACCCGTCGGCCGGTAGCGCGCACGGAAGCGCGTCGTCGATGCGGGGTTTCCGAGCCCTCGCTGTCGGCTCCGAAACATGAAGACATTGCGCCGCCGTTCGGCGTCGATCCGCGTTCGCGAGATCGGGAGCCCGAGAACGCGCCCGCCGACGACGGTGCCGGGGCGGTCCTCGGCGTCGAGCGCGAGGAAGAAGACCCCTCGATCGTCGCCGTGAGTGACGTACGTCCGGATGATCAGTCCGGGCCCGGAGCGCTCGGCGGGCACCCCGCGAGCGGTAGCCCGCACGTCCCGGATCGCGAGCGCGCTGACCCAGGCTCGCCCGTCGAACGCGTCGATCGAAAGCGCGTCGGGGACTCGCGGTCGGAGCTCGTCGGGATCGATCGGCCAGTGACAGAAACACACGTCGCGCCCGATCGTCCGGAGCGGTCCTCGTGCCATACGCCGGTTCTCCCTTCGGCGCGCTTCAGGTTACCGTTCGGACCTGCCTGGAGGACGTCGATCCCCTCCTCGCTCCCGGCCCTCATTCCGTCCCTAGCCGGGGCCGGAGGCCCCCACGATCGACTCGCGGTCCGGCCTCGCCGTCTCGAATCCCGACGCTCCCCTTTCGTGTCACTGCTACGAATAGAGCGATCGTCTTTGGCTCCGACGCCGACTCCTAGGAACTGTCGTCGGTAGTCGAGTTAGTCGGCAGTCCGACTGACACCCGAGGTTCCGGTCGACTCGTCGCTGGTTCGATCCGGTTGCCGGGCCGAATCGACCTGTCTTCGTACTGCCTCAGCGACTCGAACGATACCGCGTGGAACGGTTACCGACAGAGCGGCGACGGTCGCTATCGCAGCGATCACCGCCGCGAAGACCGGAGCAACATTCAGTACGATACCGAGCACTGCGAGCAGCGGAACCCCGAGCGCGATCGCGGGAACGATAGCCGAAGAGGAGGGCCGATCAGTGCTGTGGTACGCGTCGACTCGTCT
>PXRA01000048.1 GCA_003021725.1 Halobacteriales archaeon QH_8_64_26 | reverse complement strand
CGCGATCGACGCCGCGTTCGAACCCGCCGGTGAGGATGGCCGTTCTGACGCCCGCGTCGGCGAGCCCATCGAGTACCTCGACTGCACCCTCGCGGAGTCGGACCTCGGCGAAGGCGTCCTCGGCGCGATCGAGCGACAGACCTTCCAGAAGGGAGACGCGCTCGCGCAGGCTCTCGGCGTAGCCGATCTCGTCGTTCATCGCTCGCTCGGTGATCTCGGCCATGCGGTCGGCGACCCCACACTGCTGGCCAAGCAACACGGTCATCTCCGACTCGGAGAGCGTACCGTCGAAGTCGAACGCGGCGAGGGACATAGCCGCGTTCGACCGGGCGGACGTTCATACCTATCGACTCCGAGTTGGCGGCCGGTCGACGACGGGTCGGCGACGGATCGGAGTGTGTTCACGGTGCTCGCAAGGCCGTGAAGCAAGGGTTATTCCTCCGGACGCGAACGGTTTCGGTATGAAGGTTCTCGTCACCGACCCCATCGCCGACGCCGGTCTCGACGTGCTTCGCGAGGCCGGCCACGAGGTGCGGACGGCCTACGACGTCGAGGGCGACGCTCTCTACGACGGGATCGCCGACGCCGAGGGGCTGATCGTTCGCTCGGGGACGGACGTCACTACGGACGTCCTCGAGAGTGCTCCTGAACTGGTGATCGTCGGTCGGGCGGGGATCGGGACCGACAACATCGACATCGAGGCCGCTACCGATCGGGGCGTGATCGTTGCGAACGCCCCCGAGGGCAACGTCCGGGCCGCGGCCGAACACACCGTCGCGATGACCTTCGCGACCGCCCGGTCGATCCCCCAGGCCCACGCCCGCCTCAAAGGCGGCGAGTGGGCCAAAAGCGAGTTTCTGGGCACGGAACTCAACGGCAAGGTGCTCGGGGTCGTCGGCCTCGGGCGCGTCGGCCAGGAGGTCGCCCGCCGGCTCGATAGCTTGGGGATGGAACTGGTGGCCTACGACCCCTACATCGCCGAGAGCCGCGCCGATCGGCTGGGTGCCGAGTTGGTGGAACTCGAGGACTGCATCGATCGAGCGGACGTCCTTACTGTTCACACCCCGCTTACCTCCGAGACGGAGGATCTGGTCAGTGACGCCGAACTCGACCGGATGGAAGGAGGGTATCTGGTGAACTGTGCTCGGGGCGGCGTCGTCGACGAACCGGCGCTGGCCGAAGCGGTCGCGGACGGTACTCTCCAGGGAGCCGCGGTCGACGTCTTCGGTGACGAACCGATCGCACCGGACAATCCCCTCCTTCACACCGAAAACGTCGTCGTTACGCCCCATCTGGCCGCGAGCACCGAAGCCGCACAGGAACACGTCGCGAGCTCGATCGCCGATCAGGTGCTCGCCGCCCTGGAAGGACGGCCGGTCGCGAACGCCTTGAACGCCCCTTCGATCGACGAGAGCGCCTTTTCCCGCGTTCGGCCCTACATCGACATCGCCGAGACCGCCGGCCGGATTGCGGTCCAACTGTTCGACGAGCGGGTCGCGGAAGTCGAAGTCACCTACGAGGGCGAGATCGCCGAGGAGGACGTCGAACTCGTGACAGCGAGCGCCCTGAAGGGGGTCTTCCGGCCGCTCGAATGGCAGGTCAACGCCGTGAACGCCCCCCGTGTCGCCGAGGAGCGGGGCATCGAAGTCAGCGAGAT
Organism: Halobacteriales archaeon QH_8_64_26; assembly: GCA_003021725.1. Lineage (GTDB taxonomy): Archaea > Halobacteriota > Halobacteria > Halobacteriales > Halococcaceae > PXQR01. The sequence continues at coordinate 4,042 of PXRA01000048.1, read as the reverse complement.
CAAGCGCCACCAGGCCGAGGACTTCCAGAGCCTCGTGACCGTCGCGGTCAAGCACGGCAACGGCAAGGAGATGGGCGTCTGTGGGACCCTCTTTGCCGGCGAAGACCCCCGGATCGTCCGCGTCGATGGGTTCCGGGTCGACGCGATTCCGGGTGGCAGAATGATGGTCACGCGCAACGCCGACGCCCCCGGCGTCATCGGGCTCATCGGGACCGTGATGGGCGAGTACGACATCAATATCGCCGGGATGTACAACGCCCGGGAGGCCTACAGCGGCGAGGCGATGACCGTTTACAACGTCGATCAGTCCGTCCCCGAAGAAGCCAGACAGGAACTCGAAGCCGACGAGCGGATCATTTCAACGCGGTATATCACCCTCAGCGACGAATAACAGGTAAGGTCGTTGAGGATCAAGACATAGGCACGTGTGCCGATCTAACCATCCTAATGCTGCTTTGGTTTCAGCTCCATAAGCCCAATCATGTCTCAAGCAAATACCGGATAGAAGTCAGTATATGGACTCCAACCGATAACATTAGGAGCGGCAGTTCTAACCTCTTCAATTAGCTTCGGCTTGTAGGCTTCGAAGTTTGCACTGCTGATGGTGTCCCAGAATATCAAGCAACACAGACTAAGAACTGTGGGGAGTATCGAAGTGCTGCTGCCTTCACCATGTATATTATAGTGACGTTGCCCCGATAACACATTTAAGAAGTGATTAGTAGAATCCTTTTCACTGTCGTAAATATCTCGATTATCCGTGATGCCAGAAAGTCGTTCTAACTGCTGATGGTTGTAACGATCAAGATCGTCAATCCGCTCCAAGGTATCTCGTGTGATTTGATTCGCTTCGTGTTCTTTCCAAATTTGGAGTCGATCGTGGTAACCTACGCCCGACTTGGTACTGTGATCCCGGCTCCAGGGAGTCTGTATGGGGGGTTCTTGAGATCGCCATCGATAGTCAGGGAATTTCTGCAACGTCGACAGACCAAACCGTCAAGTAGCGATAAGCAGAGCGGCCCAAACAGCTGTAACGTCGACTGTTCAGATAAGCTGTTTGGAAGCTTTAGAGCGTGTCTTAGGTAGTCCTCAACCGACGCATTAGTAGCTGGTGCGGTCATTCTAAGCGGAAGGTAGAGCAGACGGTGCATGAGAAACATATCGTTGATTAGGTTCGTGGACCCAGGGGAGACTGGTGTTGATTCACTCTCTGGATCAGTGTATCTCTCGAACTCAGAGCCATTCTTCCTGACGTAATCCCTAAAAGCGAATGTCCATGACCAATAGGAATAGTGCTCGGCCGAAATCACAGAGTGCTTCGATCTTAGAGTTACGTCACAGAGATATTTAGGGAACTCTCTCAAGTTTCCTAAGGAAAGCTCATGGATGCCCTTGCTCTCGTCTAAGAAGAGGTTTCGTCTGGATACGTGGCTAGACTCGCCAAACACAACTCCTTCACCACCTGAGAAGCCGGTCCAGTTGTTGTATTTTTGAATGAAATTATCGACACGTTCTTGAAGAGTATCACCGGCTCCTTTCGGGACCCGAGGTGGCATCTGCGCTCCGTACAGTCTGGATCGATAAAAAGGTACAAGAGAACATCTGGCAACGATGATAGAAGTGTTACTACTCCGCTAAGTGTTCGAGCACGCTCTCGGTATCCCCGGCGACCGGTTCGGGGTCGCTGCCCGCGGACGCCGCGGCGGCAGGGTCCTTGAGCAGGTGGCCCGTCGTGAGACAGACGACCCGCTCGTCGCTCGAAACGATGCCCTGCTCGCGCAGTTTCCGCAGGCCCGCGAGCGACGCCGCACTCGCCGGTTCGACGCCGATGCCTTCCTCCGCGAGCGCGCGCTGGGCGTTCGTGACCGCCTCGTCCGAGACGGAAATCGCCGTCCCGCCGGTCTCGCGGATCCCGGGCAGAGCCTTCGGGGCGTTGACCGGATTGCCGATCCGGATGGCAGTCGCCTTCGTCTCGACGGAGCCCCACCGGGTGATCGCTTCACTACCGTTTTCGATCGCTTCGACGAGCGGCGCGGCACCCTCGGTCTGGATCCCGGTGAGTTTCGGCATCTCCTTGGCCTCGATCGCGCCGCTTTCGACCAGCTCGCGGAAGGCCTTGTACAAGGCGGCAGTGTTGCCCGCGTTGCCGACCGGCAGGCAGATCCGATCGGGAAGCGTCCCGTAATCATCGAGGAAGCGCTCTACGATCTCGAAGCCGATCGTCTTCTGACCCTCCAGTCGGAAGGGGTTGAGCGAGTTGAGCAGGTAGGCCTCGTCGCGATCGGCCAGGTCGCTGACGATATCGAGACAGGTATCGAAGTTGTCCTCCACTTCGAGCACGCGGGCACCGTGCAGCGCCGCCTGAGCGAGTTTCCCCGCGGCAACCTTGCCGGTCGGCAGGAGAACGAGCGTTTCGAGACCGGCACGGGCCCCATACGCCGCGAGCGCCGCGCTCGTGTTCCCGGTCGAGGCACAGGCCAGCCGCGAGACGCCGACCGCTTTCGCCACCTCAACGCCGACGGTCATGCCCCGGTCCTTGAACGAGCCAGTAGGGTTCATCCCCTCGTGTTTCACCCGCAGTGCGGGCAGATCCAGTTCCGCGCACAGTCCGGGTACCTCGTGCAGTGGGGTGTCGCCCTCGGGCAGCGAGACGCCCGTCTCGAAGGGTAGGGCGGCGGCATACCGCCAGACGCCCCGGCCGGAAAATTCCGTGAAGTCGGGGTAGTGGTCGTAGCGAGCTTCGAGCAGGCCCCCACACTCCCCGCAGCGATAGATGACTTCCGCGAAGGGCGCGAAGGTCTCCTCGCACTCGATGCAAGCGAGCCAGACGCCCGCCTGTGCGACGGTCGGCGCTCGGTTCTCGGCGAGCTGTAAGTCGGCCATTGGAGGCATGGAGGCGCGGACGAAGCAAAAAGGGGCCGGTATAGCGGGACCGCGTGGGATCACGACCGCCTATTGACCCCGCGCTGAGAACACGACGCCACCGACCGAGGCGATCAGTGCTCGCCGAACTCCTCGATCCGGGTGTGGACGTACGCGCTCCACTCCTCTAAGGTCTCGTGCATGAGGTCCTTCGCTTCGGGCAGGGGGGTTGCGGTGTACTGGTAGACGTGCCCGCCCCCATCGAGCAGCCGCCGGCCCCGGGTCGCCAGTCCCTTCTCCAGCAGCGTCGACAGCGAGCGGTTGACATTGGAGCGGTCGCGATCGAGTTCGTCGGCGAGTTCGGCGACGGTACTGCTGGGTCGGTCGAGCAATTCGAGGTAGGTGCGGGACTCGTGACGCTGGATCCCGAACACACAGGTCATCACGTCCGCGAAGCTCGGCTCCTCGTTGAGCATGAGATCACGGAAGCGCTGGGGGCTCGGATCGGCGTCGGCCATGCCTACAATGACGGGCGGCCGCTAATAAGTCCGGTCGTCGCCGACGGGACGAGGATCGAGGTCGGTTGCCGAGCGGGTGAGCGCCGTCGTCGAGAGGGGACTCGATGTCAGCCGAGATCGGAGTCGGTGTCCCCACGGCTGTAGCCCTGGTCCTCGAGACAGGTGCGCATACCGTCTTTGGTTTCGTGACGATGGAGCGTCGTGGGCGTATCACAGTAGTAGGTCTCGCCATCGAAGCGCATGACGACCTCGTAGGTCGAACCCGCGAAGTCCGTGCGGACGAGAACCCGGTCGCCGGCCCGCAATCGTTCGAGAACCGCGTCGGTGTCGTGTTCGCCCGCGTCCATAGTGATCGGGTCTCCCATCGGCGCTCCTAAGGGAGGCACGGCTATGAGCGTTGGGCGAGGAGACGAGGCAACGCCGGCGAAAGCACGATGGACCCATCGGAGGAGAGGACGGTTCCGAACCCGGTCGTGCGCGACGCTCGCCAGTGCGTGGGTGCCACACGCACGACGAACGGCTATGTCCTTACCCGACCGATAGATGGGTGGATGAGCCAACAGACACGGACGAGTGGCGCGACGGGAACGAGCATCGAGACCGACACCGGGAGCTGGGTCAGCGGGCTGGTTGGCGGCCTCGCTGGCGGCGCGGCCATGGGC
>PXRA01000047.1:16593-22136 GCA_003021725.1 Halobacteriales archaeon QH_8_64_26 | reverse complement strand
AACTACGACGCCAGCTCTACCGAAAATCTGGACGAGAAGCGCTCAAACATGCCATCAAGAAAGTGCTCTAACTCACCAACAAAGTGCTTCACAAGAGCGAAGACGAAAGGTCGGTCAGCGGGCTGGCCGATCCAGCCGACACGTTTCACGTCCACTCGTCGGGGACGTACGTCTCGATATCGCGATGATCGGCGTACACGTCTGCAATTACTTCGAGTGCCGCGACGATAGCACCAGGAGCCGGTCGTTCCATCGGGCGGTAGAGAACGACACCTCGATCATCGTCGATAGCCAGGTAGTCGTCGTCCTCGGTAAAAATCACCACTCGTGTTCCTGTGCGTACGTGCTGACCTCGGTGTCCGGCGCGTCGTGCGAGAGCGCGTCTGCGACCGTCCTAACGGTGATCCAGTCGGATCGTTGAAACGTTTCGGTGTACTGGTGATCGACGTTCTGATCGCAGAGTATCTTCATGTGTCGGAACGTTGCCGAGCGCGGCCCCGCTCACGGAGACGCTCGAAGGTTGCCTCGCGTTGTGCGCGCAGGGTTTCCCATTTCGTCGGGGTGGTCGTCGTAGTACGCGAGAGCGGCTTCGACCCCATCTCGCGTGAGGTCCGGAAAGTGCTCGTCGTTGGTGATCTCCTTGACGGTCCAGTCACCTCGGCGAACCATCTCGACGATCATCCGAACGCCGATGCGCGTGCCCTCGATGCGGGGCTTGCCGCCCAATATCTCGGGTGTCTTCGCGATCTCGGTGTGCTTGCTCATAGCTAGACTAGTCGAGCACTGCACTTGAACCTACGCTCGGGCGGTCTCGATTCGGTTCGCCGAGCCTGCCGGCCCCGTTCGGTCCCGCCCTAGCGGCTGATCGGCAAAGCGTCGCGGCTTCCGGACGACGAGCGCGACGCCCGTCGACAGTGAGGACGAAAACGACTCGAACAGTGGCCAGCGTGTCGATCGAGTCAGGCCCACTGGCCAGGGATATAGAGCGTGGTATCCACCATCGTATCGATAGCGTCGTCGATGTTCCGCACGGCGATCGCGACTCGACCGGGGTTCGCCGTGCGGTCGTAGAAGAGGACGCCAGGGTGGTCCTCGATCGACAGGAAATCGCGATCGTTCGTGAGAATTACCCGATCGCTCGACCGTGCGTACGCCAGTATCTCCTCGTCGTCAGCGCTCTGGGCAAGCACGTCAGCAACAGGTACGGTGTCTATGTTCTCACCGCGAAGCGCCGTGACCACTCCCGGCGCGATATGCACGTCAGTGATGATTTGCATTAGGGCTCGACGATCCGGGGCTCTTGCTCACGAATGCGCTCGATCGCCGCCCGTTCCTCGCGGCGAATGCGCTGCATCTCGTCGGGGTGGTCGTAGTAGTACGCAAGCGCCCGATGCACGTCCGCAAGCGAGAGGTCATAATCCGCAGCGACGACTGCTGGGGATTCCTCGTCGTCGAGAACGCGACCCGCGACGTGGACGACACCGATGCGGGTCCCGTCGATGCGCGGGTCGCCGCTCAGAACCTCATCGGTCGTGACGATCTCGCTCATTACCTCCCTGTATGCGTGCTCACCTGATAAACGTTCACCGGACTACTCGATATTCTATCGACGATCGCATCGCTCGGACGACAGACCAAGGCCGCGGGATCAGAGTAGACGAGGGATGTAAATAGTCACTGGACGAAGAACGAAAACATAAAATATTAATATAAGTTCGTCAGAGGCCGTCGGTCTTGTCTAGGACGACGGTTTTCCCTCCATCTTCACCTATAGCCGTTACGATGATTTGAACATCCTTACCGTCATCACCGCTGATCGTAACTGAGCCTCCAACGTCGCTAAGCGTGACAGGAAGAGCGCCACCGGTTGCTGAAACTGACCCGCCTGACTTAGCCTGCACCTCGATTTCTTTTGCGTTTTGGCCCGAAGTAAATGTGACTGTAACCTTGTCACTGACTGGATCAAACTGAGCCGTCGCCCCAGCCTGGACGCTTTGGTCCACACTCCCACCAAGGCCAGTCACGAACGTCGCGATCACCGCCGCTAAGATCACCGTGATCGCGACCATGAGGATCACGCCGATCACGGGGCTGACCGCCCGCTCGTCCTCGCCGCCGAGCGCCGACTGAAGTTTCGCTTTGAGGTTCATTATTGTTTCTCGACACACAGTCGGGTCCCCGGCTATCGGCTGCCCCGCTTCGCGGACGGGACGGCGTGCCGACGGTCGACTGCGTGCTTGTAACGCTCTGGTGCCGACTTGGTACTTGAAGTTTCGTCGCGAATCAAACGCGAGGGATCAGTAGGTACCGAGAGCGAGGACTAACGAGACTCGAAAGCCCCTGGCGATCTCGGTGGCTACGACTCGCTGTCGTTCAAAAGGCGTGGAGCGCCTTTTGTGATGAGCGTGGGACTCGCAGAGTCCCACGAACCTGCGAACGGGCCTCCAGCCCGTGAGCAGATGACGAGAGAGCGAAGCTCTCTAACCACGCGCTTCGCTCCCTCTCCGTTCGGTCGCTCCAGTGCTTGTGTCGTGGTTCGAAAGACGCGGAGCGTCTTTCGTCATCACGAAACGGCGAACCGTTTCGAACGATCTCGCTCACCGAGACCGCGAGCGAGAGCGAAGCTCTCGCTGCTTCCCACTCGCTCACTGCGTTCGCTCGCGGGAACGCCAGCCCCTTTCAGTCCCACCCTGCCGGGTGGTTGGCAAAGCGTCGCGGCTGGGTCGAGGGGACGGCGGGCGCGACGCTCGCTGGATAAAGACGAGAAAGGAGTCGGTCAGCGGGCTAGCCGAACTCGCGTTCGTACGACTGGGCGTAGGTTCACCAGTTCGCTTCCATGTGTGCCCAGGCCGCCCAGAAGTCCAAATCGATAGGGTCTTTCGGCTGATCGCGACGGTAGAGGCGGTCGAAATGCGTGTAGCCGTGCTCGGTGTCGATGCGAGCGACCGAGCCGCTCACCGTCGGGACGTTCGTAGTGAGCAACGACGGCGAACTCCTCGGGGTCGTTGAAACTCGGTGTTGCACGCACCGAAAGGCTGTATTCTCGTCGTTTGTGCGTTCCGAGAGCGAGCATCTCCGAATCACTCATCCGACCTGCTCGAACTGCTCGCGTTGGAACTCCCCGTTCAGAAGCACGGGCTGAGCGAACAGGAGAGGGTGTGCAAGCACGGGAAACCTTCCGTTGGCCGTCCGTTCGGTAGTCGACGATCCCATGCGTGACGAGCACGTCGAGACCCCCTTTTACAGCACTGACGTGGCGATCGAGCTGCCGCGCCAACTCACATATCGACTCTACCTCGTTCCCGGTCGAACCCGCGACCGCACGATTTACGTTCACACGCACGTGTACGTGTGGTATGGGGTCGAAGACGCTAACGATCACTGAGGAGGCCTACGATCGCCTCACTGCCTAAAAACGTGAGGACGAGAGTTATACGGAGACGATCACGCGAATCCTCGCTACGACCCACTCCGACTGGCGACGCGGGTTCGGCCGCTACGCCGGGGCCGACGGCGAGGACTTCGAGCGAGTCGTTGCCGATTCGAAGCGTGGGGTGAGCGAGGGAGTCGGACGGAGCACGGACCGCGTCCTCGAATCGATGGGGTTCGAACTGGATGAAGCGGGGAACGTCCTCGCATCACCGGACGACACGAACCCGAACACCGATGAAAGTAGCTGATACGACGGTACTTATCGATCACGCTCGTGGTGACCCCGCGCTCGAAACGTACCTCGACGATCACGCGGACGAGACGCTCGTCGTGCCCACGATAGCGTTCCACGAACTCGCCGTCGGGGAAGTGCTCACGCGGGAGGAGTCAAAGGAAGCCGTGCTAGCGAACCTCGGCGGATTCGACGTCCGACCGTTTACGAGCGATCACGCCTACGAATCAGCAACGATCGAAAGCGACCTTCGCCAGCGCGGTGCCTACGACACCAGCCTAAGCGACGACATCCTCATCGCGGGTGTCGCTCGATCGCTATCGGTTCCCGTCGTGACACGAAATACCGACCGCTTCGAGTCGTTCAAAGGCGTGACCGTCGAGTCGTACTGATCGCCGGAACACTCGGTCGCCTACCGTAGAAGGACGTGCTCTGTAGTGCGAGTTCGTCGCTCCCATGGGCGACGATCCCGACCAATTCGGGCGAAACGAAACGCGTCTACAGCAACTCCTCGACGCTGTCGGCGACCCCCTCTGGAGTGTCGCCGACCGGGACGCCCGCCTCGCCGAGCGCCTCGATCTTCGATTCGGCGGTCCCAGTCCCCGAGCCCGAGACGATCGCGCCGGCATGGCCCATCCGCTTGCCGGGCGGGGCGGTCCGACCGGCGATGAAGCCCACGACCGGGGTCTCCATCCCGCTGGCGACGAACTCGGCGGCTTGTTCCTCGTCCTCGCCGCCGATCTCCCCGCACATCACGATTGCCTCGGTCGCCGGGTCCTCCTCGAAGGCCGCCAGCGCGTCGACGAAGTCCGTGCCGATAATCGGATCGCCGCCGATCCCGATCGCCGTGGTCTGGCCGAGTCCCCGATCGGTGAGATTCGAGACGACCTGATACGTTAACGTACCCGACCGGGAGACCAATCCCACATTGCCGCTCTCGAAGATGTTCCCGGGGAGAATGCCCAACTTCGCCTCGCCCGGCGTGATGATGCCCGGACAATTAGGACCGATGAGTCGGGTGTCGACCTCCGAGAGACGTTTGTTCACCCGCGCCATGTCCTGGGTGGGGATTCCCTCGGTGATCGTCACGACGAGATCCAAGGGTGAATCGAGCCCTTCGAAGATCGCGTCGCCCGCGAAGGCCGGCGGGACGAACACGACCGAGGTGTCGGCGTCTTCGGCCTCGGCGGCTTCGGTAACCGTATCGTAGACCGGCACGCCCGCGACTTCTTGGCCGCCGCGACCGGGGACAGCACCGGCGACGACGTTCGTGCCATACTCGATCATCTGCTCCGTGTGGAACTTGCCCTCGCCGCCGGTGATTCCCTGGACGATCACGCGCGTATCGTCGACGAATACACTCATCCGCTTGTCTCCGTTGCGTTCTCGACGGCTCGTTTGACGGCGTCCTCGAGCGTGCTCTCGACGTCGACCAGATCGGTGTTCAGAATCCCCATGCCTTCCTCCGCATTGGTCCCGGCGAGCCGCACGACGACCTGCTTGGGGATCTCATCGAAGCTCTCGAGGGCTTCGTTGATTCCGCGGGCGACCTCGTCACCGCGGGTAATTCCTCCAAAAATGTTGAAGACGACCGCCTCGACATTGGGATCGGAAAAGACCATATCGAGTGCGTTGCTCACGCGGTCGGCTTTCGCGCCGCCGCCGATGTCGAGGAAATTGGCGGGGTCCCCTCCGTAATAATCGACCAGATCGAGGGTGGTCATCACGAGGCCCGCGCCGTTGCCGATGATGCCGACATCGCCCTCTAGGCGGACGTAATCGAAGCCGTACTCGCCGGCCTTCCGTTCGAGGTCGTCGCCATAGGAGCCGGTCTCCATCGCCTCGAGGTCGGGCTGGCGAAAGAGTGCGTCGTCGTCGA
>PXRA01000047.1:0-16513 GCA_003021725.1 Halobacteriales archaeon QH_8_64_26 | reverse complement strand
GCCTCGGGGTTATTTGCGGCGACCGCCTCGATGTCGACCCCGCCCTGGGTCGATATCATCGCTACTGGCTCGCCGCCCCCGCGATCCATCGTCACACCCACATAGAGTTCGTCGACGAAATCGACGGCTTCCTCGACGAGGACCGACTCGACGGTATAGCCCTTCAGGTCCATCCCGAGGATCGACTCGGCGGCCTCGCGGGCTTCGCCCTCGTTGTCGGCCAGCTCGATTCCGCCGGCCTTCCCGCGGCCGCCGACGTGGACCTGGGCTTTGATCGCGACCGGATAGCCCATTCGCGAGGCGGCCTCACCGACCTCCTCGCTGCTCTCGGCGAGGGCGGCCTCGGGTACCGTCAGCCCGGCATCGGCGAAGACCTCTTTCGCCTGATACTCGTGTAATCGCATCACCGGAGATGGGGGCACCCGCCCGCATAAATCCCCTCATACATCGTTCGCGACCCGTTCGCCTCGGCGGTTTTCTCTCGGACCGTTGGGCCGTCCGCGCCGTCAGCGAATAGCTCTGCTGGGTCTTGTGGGTGCTCCGAAGCGGGCGTCGAAAAGCGCCGAGAGGGCTCGCGGGTAGGTTTTCGTCCTCGCCTCTCGGTGGAGACCGGTATGCGCGCAGTCCGTTTTCACGAATACGGCGGTCCCGAGGTACTGAGCATCGAGGAGGTAGACCGGCCCGCCCCCGCGGGCCACGACGTCCTGGTCGAGATCCGTGCGGCCGGGGTCAATCCCGTCGATACGTACCTGCGAGAGGGGGGCCTACGAACCCAACGAGTTGCCGATGACGCCCGGCGTCGACTTCGCGGGGGTCCTCACCGAGACGAGCGAGTACGTCGAGGACTTCGCGGCGGACGATCGGGCCTATGGCACCGGTCTCGGCCGGGAGCACCACGGCGGCTGCGCCGAGTACGCACTCGCCCCGACCGACCGGGTGGTCCACTTGCCCGATGCGGTCGGATTCGAGGCGGCAGGCGGGGCGGGCGTCGTTGCGATCACCGCCTGGCGCGCGCTGGTCGATCACGCCGGTCTCGACCCCGGCGAGACGTGTCTGATCTACGGCGGCTCGGGCGGTGTCGGCCACGCCGCGATCCAGCTCGCGAGCGCGACCGGCGCGCAGGTCCTCACCACCGCCTCGCCGGAGTACCACGACCGGATCGAGACATGGGGGGCCGACGACGTCTTCGATTACGCCGACGAGGACCTGGCCGACGAGGTACGAAAAGCAGCGGTCGAGAACGGAGCGGACGGGATAGACGTGATCTTAGATCACCGCCTCGACGAGTACCTCCAGTTCGACGCCGAGGTCGCGGCGACCGGCGCGCGAGTGGTCGGCATCGGGGAGACCGACCCCCAGGTCGGGTTCGAGAACGACGGCGTCGCGCGGAGCAAGGACCTCTCCTATACGTTCATGAGCGTGTTTAACACGCCTGACCTAACTGCCCCGCTTCGCCGCCCCGCCTACCTCATGGGCGAGGGACGACTCGAAATCGACATCGCTCGTACCTACGACTTGGAGGACGCGAGCGAGGCTCAGCGCGCGGTACTTGAGGAGAGCCACCTGGGCGAGCTCCTGGTCGTCCCCTGAACGGCTCCGCGAGCCGCGATAGACGACGGACGATTCGGGGACGACCGGCGATCAGCGCACGAAGTAGGGCTCGTCGCCCTCGCCGAAGCGCCCGAGATCGACCTCGCGCCGGAAGTCACCCGCTTGCAATCGTTCGAGCGCGTCTACGAGCCGCTCCCGGTCGCCTCCCTCCCAGCGGGCGGGGTTCGCGATCGGGTAGACGAGCCAGCCGGTGCCGAGTACTTCCGTACCGTGTAGCTGCCCCATATCGAGGGCCACCTTCCCGTAGCGAGCCGTGTAGGTCGCGAGGACGTGGCGAGTAGCACGTTCGCCGACCGGCAGCAGGACGTGAGCGGCAATGGCACGCACCTCCGCGTCGAAGAAGCGCTCCATCGAGCCGTACTCGGCGTCGGTCGGCTCCGCCGCCCCATCCGGTACGCACATATGCAGGTACGAGAGGAAGGTTCCCTTCGTCTCGGGACGGTCGCCGACGCCGTCGAGCAGGCCGGCCTCCGCGAGTGCCTCCTGGAGCCGGAGCCCTGTGTCGTTCGTGAACGGGACTTCGTTGCTCTCTCCCCCGTAGTTCCCGGGATGATCGCCGACGACATGGAAGTCGGCGTTGGCATCGCCGTAGCCTGGAACGTAGCGCCCGCAGGGCGGGCGCATGCCGAAGGGGTTGCTCACGCGATCGGTGACGTTCTCCACGTCCCTACCTGGTTCCGGAGGTCATAAATACCGCTCGAACCGGCCGGCAGTGCAAGGGGAAAAAGCAAAAAGGATGACCTCGGGTCACGGGCGACGATACCGGATCGACCCGCCGACCGATCAGCGACGGATCTCGACGGTGAGTTCACGCACCGTAAGCTCGTAGTCGGCCTCGGTCAGCTGCTGGAGGGTGTCGATGACTTCCTCGGGTCTCTCGGGATCGAACGCGAGCTCGACGGCATCGACGGGAGCGTTGCCGTCGCTTTCGGCGAGACAGTCGTTCAGTTCGTCGAGTGCTTCGCCGTCGAGGCTGTTCGATCGTTGCTGACCGCGGAGCCGGAGCCGCCGGGAGGTTGGGACCAATTCGCTGCGAGACATTTTATACGATGAGTGTCTCCGCTCTTTCGGTATAAGCTTCGTGGGTGTTTCGAGCCGCGACCGGCGCGCCGGCCCGCGTTTCGAGGGAAATCCCGTTCGTCCAACAGCACCAACCGATGCCTACAGCCGGGCCGTCCGCGAACTGTGGCCGTTCGCTTATGAGGACGGCGGGCGAGGTCCGACTATGGCACGCGCCCGTGCGCACGTGTTCGTTTCCGGCACCGTCCAGGGGGTCGCCTACCGTGCGAGCACCCGAGAGGCCGCCCACGACCGCGGCGTCGGCGGCTGGGTCCGAAACTTGCAGGACGGTCGGGTCGAGGCTGTCTTCGAAGGCGAGGAAGAAGACGTCGAAGGGATGGTCGAGTGGTGTCGAACGGGGAGTCAGGCTGCAGACGTCGAGAGCGTCGAGCACGAGTCCGAGGAGCCCGAAGGACTCGACGAGTTCGAAGTCCGGCGGTAGTTCGTCTCCGGTCGCCAGCCATCGGGCAGCAGGTCGAGCGTTTAACAGCGTCGCCCGCGAACGGCCGCTCGATGATCACCGCCGAACGAATAACCGCCGTCGACGAGAACGCCGCGGCCCTTGGGGTCCCCCGGAAACAGCTCATGGAATCGAGCGGCAACGCCATCGCGCGCACGGTGCGCGAGACGGTCGATCCGGGAAGCGAGGTGCTGGTCGTCGCCGGCCGCGGAAACAACGGCGGGGACGCCTTCGTCGCCGCACGATTCCTCGACGGCTACGACGTTCGCGTGTGCCTGCTCGGGCGCGCCGAGAGTATCAGTACCGGCATCGCTCGCGAGAACTGGGAGACACTCGAACGGGCCGGCTACGACGCGAGCGAGGTGCGTGACTCGGAGAACTTCGAGGTCGGCGATCCCGACCTGATCGTCGACGCGATGTTAGGCACCGGCGTCACGGGTTCGTTGCGGGAGCCGGAGGCGACGGCAGCCCGCCTGATCGACGATGCCGGAGCATCGGTACTCGCGGTTGACGTGCCTTCGGGGATGAACGCCGATACCGGCGATTGTGCCGAAGGCGCGGTCGACGCCGACCGGATCGTCACGTTCCACGACACGAAACCCGGTTTGGAGGACGTCGACGCCGCCGTAACCGTGGCCGACATCGGCATCCCGGCGGCCGCCGAACGGTTCGTTGGGCCGGGCGACCTCGGGCGAGTCGAAAGCGGTGCCGCGAGCGAGGGCCGCGTGCTCGTCGTCGGCGGCGGACCTTACACCGGTGCGCCGGCACTCGCCGCCGGGGCCGCGCTCCGAGCGGGTGCGGAGCTCGCCTTCCTCTCGGTCCCCGAACGAGTGTTCGAGCCGATCGCGGGCTACGCCGAGGACCTGATCGTCCAGCCCTACGACGCGTCCCGGCTCGGCCCCGACCAGGTAGACGAGTTGGTCGAGACGGCGACCCAGTACGACGACATCGTGGTACTTGGTCCCGGGCTCGGCTCCGCGGAGGAAACCGAAGCGGCCGTCGAGGAGTTCCTCCGGGGGTTCGACGGTCGCGCGGTGGTCGACGCCGACGCCCTCTCGATCGTGCCCGAGGTCGCGACCGACGCGACGCTCGTCTGCACCCCCAACAGAGAGGAACTCGCGGGCATGGGCGGGCCCGCCGTCGAGGACCTCGCGACCCACGCCGAGGACGTCGCGGCCTTCGCTGCCGACCTCGGGCACGTCGTCCTCGCCAAGGGGAGATCAGACGTGATCACCGACGGCGAAACGACACGCGTCTCCCGAGCGGGAACCCCAGGGATGGCCGTCGGCGGGACCGGCGACGTGCTCGCGGGGATCACGGCGGCGCTGCTCGCCCGCAACGACCCGCTTCCCGCGGCGACGGTCGCGCCCTATATCAATGGACGGACGGCCCAGTCGGTAGCGAAGGACGGCGGCCTACTCGCTTCGGATCTGCTCGACGAACTCCCCCGTGTGCTGTGGGGTGATCAATGACCGAACGACCGCGGCCCGAGGAGGGTCACCCGACGGACGCGGGCGAAACCGATAGGGAGCGAGACGAGAGCGACGACGCGGGAGACGACCGAGCGGAATCGGAAGGAAACACCACCGTCGCCGACGAACTGACCCATACCACCGACGCGGGCGATGTGGACATGGTAGACGTCGGCGCGAAACCCAACACCGCCCGGCGGGCGATCGCGCGCGGGGAGATCGCTCTCGCCGAGGAAACGATCGACGCGATCCGCGAGGACCAGGTCGGCAAGGGAAACGTCTTAGCTACCGCCCGGATCGGCGCTATCGGAGCGGTAAAACACACCTGGGAGACGATCCCGATGTGCCACCACATCCCGATCTCGAATGTCGAGACGGACTTCGAGGTCGACGAGAACCGAATCGTCCTCACCGTGACCGTCGAGACGACGGGCAAGACCGGCTGTGAGATGGAATCCTTGGAGGGGGTGATGACGGGTCTTAATACCGTCTGGGACATGGTCAAGGCCGTCGAGAAAGACGAGGACGGCCAGTACCCCAATACCGGAATCGAGAACGTCCGCGTGGTCGAAAAGGAGAAACGCTCGCTGTGAATCGGTGCCGCGACCTCGACCGCACAGAAGTCCACGAACGCGAACGCCTCGTCGACTTCGGTCATCCCTTCCTGGCCGTCAGTCGCGACGAGGACGTCGACGTACATGCTCGTGTATCCTCCATCCAGTGAACTATATCCGACGCCGAAACGATCCCCTGAAGCCGCGAGTGGTGGTGAAAAAAGCGATTACGTTCGATCCGATGATCGACTAATCGACGGTCAGCAGCCGATCGGCTGCTACGGACGATCCCGGCTCAGCCTTCGACCGGGATCTGCTTGCCTTCGACGGCAGTGTCCTTGATGGCCGGGAGGGTGACTTCGAGGACACCGTTGCGGTAGTTGGCACTGATCTCGTCGTCGTCGACCGCTCGGGGGAAACGGAACCGACGGTGGTAGGTCCGCCTGCGCCCGCGGTCGTCGTCGGTGTGCTCGGCGGCGACGTTTAATACGCCCTCCTGCCAGGTCACGTCGATCTCCTCGGGCTCGAAGCCCGGCATCTCGACGCTCAGGACGAACTCGCCGTCCTCCTCGTATAGCTCGTAGTCGTTACTACCGAAGCTTCCCCCACCGAACAGGCGAGAGGGGAAGTCAAGGCCCTGCGTCCAACTGTCGTCCGTCTCAGTCGGGAGTGCCATGACTGGTTCTCACCTCGTTGCAATCGATAGTACACTCGTGGTTCATAATAAACTTTTCTCGGCATACGGTATCGTACGACAGCCCTCGGACAGGGACCCTCGGACTTTCGTCTCGGCGCTTTCGGGGCTCCGATAGCCGGCGTTGGACGGAATCGTCTTCGAGGAACCCCCCGAGTGGAAGTCCCTGGAGGACTCTTACTCTTCCCGCGATCGTCCCGTTCTCCGAAGCGCCGGCCGCGGATCCGATCGTCCGACTTCGGCGTCGATCCCGGTGCGGAGTTCAGCTAGCGGCCGCTCGGACTGCTCGTTCACCAGTGTTTCCTCGCACGTTCGTACTCAGGCCGATTCGGCGGGCGCGAGGTCGCTCGCCTTCGCGCGCGAGCGCTCGATTATCGCGGGTCGGGCCTCGAAGTCCACTACCACCTGTTCGCCGTAATCCACGTCGTTGACTCGGGCGTTGTCGTGGACCCAGGAGACCAGGCTCATGGTCGCCTCGGTCATCGGGAGAACGAGGCGTTCGCGCTCGTAAGCCGGCAGTTCTCGCTCGATGCGCTCATAGAGTTCCTCGATGCCCGCGCCGTCGAGCGCGCTGATTCCCACCGGGTTCGGCGCGAGCGCCGAGAGGGCCTCACGTTTCTCGCGCAGTTCCTCCTCGCTCACCCGATCGGTCTTGTTCAGTACCGTTACGATCGGGGCTTCGTTGCGCTCGTACAAGGTGTCGTGACAGGTCACGAGCTTCTCGCGGATCGCCTCGACCGATTCGCTCGCGTCCACGACCAAGAGAACGAGATCGGCCCGGTAGACGGAATCGAGCGTCGACTTGAACGACTCGACCAGCCAGTGAGGGAGATCGGAGATGAACCCGACGGTATCGGTCACCAAGACGTCCCGGTCCATCGCCGCACGGCGGGTCGTCGTCCCGAGCGTCGTGAACAGGCGGTCCTCGGATTCGGCGGTCGCGTCGAGATCGGGGTGTAACTCCTCGTTTTCCTCGACCCCGACGTCGGCGGCCACCCGTCGAAGGAGGGTCGACTTACCGGCGTTCGTATAGCCCGCAAGCGCCACGAGATCGAAGCCGGACTCCCGGCGCTGCTCGCGGCGTTTCGCCTCGGTCCGCTCGATCCGATCGAGTTCCTCCCGGATACGGCTGATCTGGGCCTTGATGTCCTGCTCGCGGCTCTCATCGTATTCGCCGAGACCCATGAAACCAGGCCGTTCCTCACGGCGTGCGAGGCTGACTTTCGCCTCGGCGCGTGGCAATTCATAGCGGAGCTCGGCGAGTTCGACTTGCAGCTGGGCCTTCCGTGTCCGGGCACGCTGGCCGAAGATTTCCAAGATCAGCCGGAAGCGATCGAGCACCTCGACGCCCTCGGGCAGTTCGCCCGCGAGATTGTACGTCTGATAAGGGCCCAACTCGTTGTCGAAGACGACCCGATCAGCACCCGTCTCGCGGACGACTGCCCCGAGAGTCGCTACTTTCCCCTCGCCGAGACAGAGCGCGGCGTCCTCGGTTCTGGTCTGGGTGATCTCCTCCAGAACCTCGTGGCCCGCCGCGCGAACGAGATCACGGATTTCAGCGGTATCGGCCGTGCCACTATCGACGCGCTTAGCGACGATGACGCCGCTCATTGCTTGTCCTCCGCTACTATCGAAACGACGCTTTCAGCCGCGCCGATCCTTCGCCTCCGTTCCTTTCGTTGCTAGCATGACTCTGTGTAGACGCCGCCGGTTCTTTAGTGTCATGGTGACTGTCACGATCGCGACAGGACGGGGTTATCGGTCGCGATGGACCTGCCCGGCCGCAGGGGAGATCGAAGGGCTTCCGATCGGGTTCTCAGTTGTTCGGCAGCTCCTCCTTCGGGGTGAAGGGACCGGACGATTCGGTCATTACCGCGATCATCGCGAACTGGACGGCGTGGGAAAAGAGCATGGCGAGCGGCGAAAAGGCGAGCGCCAGCGCGGCGCTGACGACCAGAAGCAGTGCGTCCGGTCCGACCGGGGGTCCCCCCTGCCCGGCATATAACAGGGCTACGAGGACGGTCGCTCCGAGCCCCGAGACCCCAGTATAGAGGATATGCCGGGAGAGGCGCGCGAGGTCCTGCTGGATGTAGAGGGTCTTTACGTACTGGCGAGCGACCGTGGCCGTCTTGAGCAAGTCGATCGTCTCTCGTAGCACCTCGATCGTCGCGTCGGGGAGATCGGTTCCGTACTTCTCTTCGAGCCGTGATCCCGTCCGGATGTCCGCCGCGAAGTGGACGTACGCGGTCGCTTTGAGAACGTCGAAAGTATCGAGCCCTTCCCGATCGAGGTTCTCCGCGAGGCTGGTGCTCCGCCGGTCGATAGTGTCGGCGTAGTCCGTTAGCTCCTCGTGGGCCTGCCGACCGGCATCGGTATCAGTATCGGTTTCGATCTCGCTTCCGTCGTCGGCCTCGGCGTCCGCGATGGCCTCGCGAAGGTTCGCGGCGTGCTCACAGAGTGCGTCGGCGATCAGGAGAACGAACGCCCCCGGCTCGATCGGGCTCTCGGGGACGCCCGCCGCTCGCTCGACGCGCCGGCGGAACTCGACCGTTCCATCCATCCGCCCTTCCAGTTCGTCCGGCGAGGCGATCACGCGCGAGAGCACGAGCTGGTTGATCGTCAACACGATCGACGTGAGCGTAAAGAGGCCCGTGATGACGCCGCTGAACACCGAACTCATCGTGCTTCGGGAAGTGACGCCGATAACCCCGAGACTACTCAGTCCCAAAAGAAGCAGGAACGCACTCCCTACTAACACGGCCGTGATGAGCAGCCGGCTGGTCTGGAGTAGGAGCCGCTGTCGCCACGTCGGCCGGGGATCGCCGGTTCCGGGGCCGGTGTCCCCTTGCATCTCCTCGTAGCTCCGCTCGGGACCGACCTGCCGGCTCACGGCGAGCGCGACGCGCCGAACCCGCAAAGTCCCACCGGTTGAACGAGCGCTCTTACCCGGTTGCCGTCGGTCAGCGCGTGCGCAGGTCCTCTTCGTCCCGGACGAGGCGGGTCTCGCCCTCACCGCTCGAATGCTCGTTGACGACCTCGTAGAAGTCGTTTTGCATCCCCGCGGGGAAGGTCAACACGCCGATCCAGGAGCCATCGGACTGCCACTCCTCGCGTTCGAGATCACCGAACTCCCTGATTTTCGCCTGGGCGCTGCCGGCGTGCTCGGCGGGGATCTGGGTAGCCATCGTGACCTCCTCGAAGCGAATCGGGATCACCGGTCGCAGCGCGTCCAAGGCCTCGTCGACCTGGGCTTCGACGGGCTGCATCGGGTCGATCCGGAAGTCAGTGCCCTCCAAGGCCGACTCGATCCGGTCGGGCGGGTGGGGCGCGTTGTCCATCTGGGGGTTGATCGCGTTGCGCGCGATCCGGTTGATCAACTGGCGGCGCTTGCGCTCTTGCATCTCGCGGCGCTGCTCGGCGGTGATCTGGATCTCCCCGCGCTGGATGACCTCGGGGATGATCTCGAGTGGCTCGGTCGTCCCGAAGACGTCCTCGACGTCGCTTTCGGCCGGCCGATCGCCCCGGGAAGCGTTCTCGAAGACGTCCTCGGCGGCGATCACCTCCTCCAAGTCGCTCTTGAACTCGCCGCGGCTGATCGCAAGCGCCGCGTCGGGATCGACGAGTACCTCGAAGCGCGCGCCGTGGGACTCCAGCCGCGCCGTCACCGCTTCGTCGAGTGATATCATGGCTATCCCTACGGCGCAGGCGGTAAAAATCGTTTCCCGCCGTCGGTCGAGTACGGTGAACGCCGACCCGCCGTTAGACGAGTTCCTCCATGCTGGCGAGAAAGTCCTCGGTGCGCTCGAACAGTGTATCGATGTCCGCCTCGATCGGCTCGTGATCGTAATCCGCCTGTTCGCGGTGGTCGCGGAGTTCGTTGAGAAAGCGGCCCTCTTCCTCGCTCGCGTCGCCTTCTAAGACGACCTCCCGGCCGAACAGCATCGCGACCGCCTAGTGCGTACCGGGCTCGAAGCCCTTCGAGTAAGGCACTGCCTGTGCTGCGTGAAAACACACGTAGTACAGCCGATTGATGACTGCCTTGTCCGTCCCCTCGTCTTTCAAGACTGCTGATCGGCGAGTGCGTCGCGGGCTTCGCGTAGTTCCTCGTCGGAGTAATCAGCCATACGAGCGGCCCTCGGCGAGCACGTTTCGCACGAACGGGTGATCCTTCCGGGCCTCGAAGCGCTCTTTGGTCTTCGTGTGGAGCGACAGGACGACGCCGTACTCGAGTTGGACGTCGTAGGCGATCTCGCGCAGCTCGTCTTCGTATTCTCGGTGTTCTCCGCTGTCAAGAACGACGAATACGTCCACGTCGGAGTCGATTCCGCGTGCTTCGCCTCGTGCCGCGCTACCGAACAGAATCGGCTCATGAATCCGCTCGCTTAAACTGTTCTCCGCGCGCTGGGCGAACGCTCGGAACGCCTGCTCGTGTGCTTCCGAGGAAGCATCGCTCATCAGTCTTTTCGTCCGGCGATCGAGACGCTTTCCGCCCCGGTTCGACAATCGTTCGTCCCGTTCCTGAAGCCAGTAGGTCGGGAGTCGAAATGGGCGATCGTCACCTTGCCGAGCGGCATCATAGCTATTCCTACGTCGTAGGCGGTAAAAGTCGTTTCCCGCTCAGTCGCTCCCTCGCGACCGGCTGATGCTGCCGAGTGGGATCGATTGATGGTTGGACTACTCTGCCCCGCCCTCGTCGTCTCCGCCGTCCTCGCCCTCCTCGACGAGCAGGTCGAACTCCTCGATGTATTCCCCTACCTCCTCGTCCGTGAGGTCCCGAAAGCTCTCGGTCTGGGCGTCGATCGTCGCGATCCCGACCCCCTCAGCGGTGATTCCGCCGTCGTTCGCGGCCGCGAGCGCCCCGAGCGCGAGTTCGATCCCGCCCTCCAAGTCGATCCCTTCCTCGTGGTGCTCCTCTAGGTACTCTTGCCTGTCGTTGCGATCGGCCCCGATGGCCAGTGCCTGCCACTCGTAGGGCGTGCCGGAGGGATCGGTCTCGTAGAGCCGGGGGTCGCCGTTCTCGATGCCGCCGACGATCAGTGCCACGCCGAAGGGCCGCGCGCCGCCGACCTGGGTGTACTGCTGGATGGTGTCGGTGATCCCTTTGGTGAGGGCCTCGACGCCGATCGGCTCTTCGTACCGTAACCTGTTGACCTGGGCCTGCCGGCGTGCGAAGTCGACCAATTGGCGGGCATCGGCGACGTGGCCGGCGCTCGCGATACCGATGTGATCGTCGGCCTTGTGCAGTTTCTCGACGCTCGACCGCTCGACGAGCGGCGAGCGACTGCGTTTCACGACGGCGAGGACGACCCCTTCCTCCGTGCGGACTCCGAGGCTTGCGCTGCCGCGTTTGACCGCCTCACGGGCGTACTCGACCTGGTAGAGCCGGCCGTCCGGTGAGAAGATCGTGATCCCCCGGTCGTAGGCTTGCTGCTGGTTCTGTCCCTGCATACTCGCTACTCTCGCTGCTCCCTGTCGGACGTTTCGGTTTCGATGTCGAGAGCTGTCGCCCCCACCCAGCCTTCCTCGGTGTGAACGTCGACTCGCTCACCGCCACGCTTACGCGCCGGTCGGTCCACACCCCCAAAGATGACGGTCATCTCGCTTCCCGAGTCCGATCGTCCCCGTAGGTGTCGCTCTTCGCAGGACCGAATCGTCCCGCTCGTCCCCCGAACGTGAAGCCCAACGGGTTCGTCACCGATGTCGCTCACGCAGGCGAGCGCCGCTCGCCCGCGCTCGCGCTCGTTTCGACGTACCCTGACGATCGCCTCGCCCGTCCTTCCCTCTTCGTCGAAACGGAAACGCATCACCGTGGGATCACAGTCCGCACTCCCTGGATCACCCAGTAGCTCCCTGGCGGCCGCCCACAGCGCTCGCTGGAAGGTTCGGCGGTCGAGGGAACTGTCGGGTGGGCGCTCGATTCCGACCGCCAGGTATCGCCACCGCGGCCGCAGGTGTTTCGGCAGCGCACACATTCGATGGGACCTCGATTACTCCTCGTGGCTCGCGGTTCCGCCCTCGTCGGGGACGATCGGGCCCTCGCTCGCGGTGCCTGCCGTCGTCTCGCCGTCGATACCGGCAGGATCGGCAACGGCATCGGTCCCCGCTTCGCTTTCGGTGTCCGATCGTTCGGCGCGCTCGGCACGGTCGGCGACGAGCACACCCACCTGGTCGTGAACCCGTTCGACTCCGGTTAGCGAGAAACCGGCGTCGGTCAGCGCGTCGGCGAGGGTGCCGACCGTCGCGGGATCGTCGACCTCCGGGCTGAAGAAGGGCTCCTCGGGGTCGGGTTCGCCGAAGAACATCACGTCACCGAGGACGAACCGTCGAGGACCCGACCCCGCGATCACCGACATCGCTTCGCGTTTCTCCTCGTCCGCGAGGTGATGCATCGCGAAATTCGAGACCACCACGTCGACCGGCTCGGTAACGTTCGGCTCGCGGAAGCGTCCTTCCCTGAACTCGGCGTTTTCGATTCCCTCGGCGGCGGCCTTCTCGCGGGCCCGATCGAGCATCCCCTTGCTGACATCGCGGCCGAGGACTTGCTTCGCGCGCCCGGCGAGCGCGAGGGCGATCGCGCCGGTGCCGGTCCCGACATCGAGAACGGTCTCCTCGGGACCGGGCGCGGCACTCGCGATCACCAGCTCCATGGCCCGGCGGTACTCCGGGCTCTCCTGATCGTCGTCGTAGCTCGCTGCCTTCTCGTCGAAGCGTGCGCCGTGGTCCTCAGGACTCCTCGTCATAGCTCTCTACTCTGACCCCCGGCTCAATGAACGATCCGCCCTGCAGGTCACGATTGCGCGCGGCGAGTCGACCCCACTCCGAAAGCCCCTCAAGGACCGCCTCGCGCGGAAAGCCGATCACCTCGCCCACCGCGGCCAACTCCCGGGGCGCTCGCAGTTCGAGGTGGCTTCCCGCGCCGGCGCTCACCACGTAGGGCACGTCGTATTTCCCGACCAACTCGCGCAGTTTCCGTAGATCGGATACGGCCCGCACCCGCCTGCCGCCGCTCGTCCGGAGTACGGACGAGAAGTCGAATTCGATCCGAACGCCGTTTCGCGCGGCGGCTCTCGCGACGACGTGATCGACGTCGCCACGCCCGGCCATCGGCCGGGCGAGCACATCGATGCGTGGCTCCTCGGCGGCGAAACGGTTCATCTCCCCGGTTCCTCCAGCGAGGATCACGAGGGTGTGCTCCGCACGGTGCTCGCCCAGGGCACCGCTCGCCGACCCCGGCGAGTCGGTACGGATCTCGACACCGTCGACGGCGTCGATACCGTCGGCGTCCGCGATCTCGGTGGGATTCGCCGGGCCGACCGCCGTCTCCCTGTCCGGGTCGGTACGGAGCACGACGCCACCGTAGCCCTGCTCGCGGGCGGTGAGCGCGAGGCGGGCGGCGGTGCTCCTGCCGTTCGGATACGCGCTCACCGCTTCGTAGAAGACATCGCGGTCAGCCTCGGTCATCGGGCACTCATCGGTCCGTTCACTGTCGGCAGGTATAAACTGTCCGTTGGCCGAGAACTACAGGCTTATAGGTCGGCGAGTAACTCCCGCAGGTTCGCAACGGCGATCTCCTTCTTTGCGGGGTAGGTCTCGATCTTCCCGCGGAGGACAAGTCCATCGCCGAGTGCGACCTCGCCGCGGTAGGCCGCCTGCTTGTCGAGCGTGAGGTAAAACGCACAGTTATCATCGACGCGCTCGTCGAGTTCCTCAACGACTCCCTCGATCCCCTCGAACTCGGCGAGCCGGCGCAAAACGACGCGGACGTCGTTGGCGCGTTCGACCCGCGCGGAGAGGACGACGATGCGATCGCCGTGAAACCCTTCGGTGCTCGCCCGATCGAGTTCCGTTTCCTCGGGCAGGTAGTAGCGAAGAGCCTCGGCGACGCGCTGTTCGTCCTCGGTCGCATACGAAAAGGCCCGCAGATCGACGTAGTGCAGCGGGAGGCTAGACATCGGTGAGGTCAGTGGCGGTAGTGCAGTACTGGCTCGGGAGAGTAACTACTCGGCGTCGCCGCTTTCGCCATTCACGGGTTCGAGCGCGTCCTCTGAGACGCCCGACTCCTGGCCTTCCTCGAAGCTCACGGTGTAGGTCGCGTCGCCGAACATCGTCTCCATGACCTGGGTCACGGTACCACGCTCGCCGTCGAACTCGCTGTGCTCGTCGTGGAGCCGCACTCGGTCGTCCTCCTCAAAGCTCATGGGGTGAACTTCCCGCGGGTCGAACAAAAGAAGCCCGGTTCGCACCATCGGATCTATCGCCGTATCGACTCCCCGATCGGAACTAAACGACCCCGATGCTCGGCACCAAAGCGGTGACGGCCGCCGTACTCGAAGGTTTATTTCACCTCGGTCCGAACGCTCGTTCATGACATTCAGCAACGTCGCTTCGAACGCCTCGCCCGACCCGGGCTGGTAACCGAGAGCGATGACGACGATCGACGGGCTCTGGTATCTGACCGACATGGCCGATCAGCGCGCCGAGCGGGCCTACCACGGGCTCCGGGAGGCCTATGAGGAGTTCTTCGAGTTCGAGCGCTCGCGGCGTGTCTCCCGGGACCGCTTCCGGACGCTCGCCGAACGGATCCGGGACTGTGGTGCGCCCTACGGTGCTCACACGATCGTCTACCGGTCCACGGGTGACCTACTACTCGTCCGGCACGAGGGCGTCGACATGTGGGTGCTCCCCGGTGGTGAGGTCGATCCCGGCGAGGACTTTCGTGACGCTGCCGAACGCGAGTTACGCGAGGAAGCCGGCATCGGGGCGGACTATCAGGGGCTCGCGATGGTGACCCGCGTCGAGATCGGCTGCGAGGACTATAGCACCTGGGGCGTCCTGCCGGTTTTCGCCGCCGAGGCCACGGAAACCGACCCCGACGCACTCGACGTCTCGGACCCCGACGGCGAGATAAGCAGCGCGAAGTGGTTCGATACGCTCCCTGAGGACACTCGCGACCGGGCTGCGATCGAGCAGTGGCGCGAGCAGGTTCTCGCCGTCCGAGGAAGTCACTGACAAGCAGCGGGAGCTACGCGGAGAAACGTGGGGAAAGGCATCGCGGGTACTCGCTGTGAGTGCCCTCAGGCACCGTGGGTCTCTCCTTCGCGAGCGTCGGCGTCCATCCGTCGGAGCGCCGCCCGGGCGGTGCTCGCGTCGTAGCCGAAGAGCACGTCCTTCGCGTAGGCATCCGCGACCTCCGCGGCGTGGATCAGCTCGTCGACTCCGATGTCGACGGCATACAGTTCGATCGAGAAGGGTGTCTCCAACAGATCGAGAAAGCCCTTCGCGATGATCTCCAGCCAGTAAGTCGTCCCGTAAGCGGTGTCGTACAGCGGCACAACGAACTCATCAACGTAGGCGTCGAGCGCCTCGATATCGATCCCCGAGCGCTCGTAGAGATGGCCCGGGTAGGGATCGGGGTGGACGGTGAGGTAGGTCCGGCCCGGTATCCTCGAACTCGCCTCGCTGGCGAAGTCGGTAACCACCGACGTGCGCCACTCGAAACGGTCCTCGAAGGCGCTCTCCGCGAAGCGTCGTTCGCAGCGATCACAGAAACAGTACTCCTCACGGGCGAACCCGACGTCGTCGAGCCGGACGTCGCCGTTCGCGCTCGCCGCCCGCTCGATCGTCGCGAGCAGGCCCTCGCGATAGTCGGCGTGGGTCGGACAGATATGCGACCAATCGAAGTAGGGCCGCTCGCGGGTGGCGGGCTCACCCTCGGCGCTCACCGATAGCACGTCGGACTCGGCGCGTGCGGTGGCGTTGTCGGCGAAACAGGAGATCGCGTTCACGGCGTTTTCGACCGGTTCGGAGGCACGCCCCGAGACGTCTTTGGCCTCGTAGAAGCGCCGATCGAACTCCGACCATTCCAGTTCCTCCTCGTGGCGCGTCATGACCCCGAACATGCCCTGCTATATCATCGCGGCGGGAAAGGCAGTTCGGGTATCGACGTGCGTGAACCACTCGGCCCGCGGGACGAAGCGGGGATCGAAACGGTCCGATGATCGGCCCTTCTCCTCCCCCAGCCCTGCACACGCCGTTCGGAGTCTCGTTCCCCGAAACAGTCCCGTCGACGACGTAGCCGAGCCGTCGCCGCCTCGTCGTTATTCGAGCGCGGCGAGGCCAGTGGAAACACTCTCGCGAATCGACGAGCCACACGCAACGCTTCGAGGGAGGTGAGGAATACTGTCTCGATTTGCTGTGATTCGCTCTTTCGTGACTTCGGATCGTTCGCCGAGATCCGTCGCTAACGGAAAGAACGTTAACCGCAATCCAGGTAAAAATCCCAGCCCAACTACGGATCGAGGACGAGACAATGGAGAAACGAGATTACGCGAGCCTCGTGGCCAGTACGCTCGGAACCAAGAGATCAGCCCTGATCCGACCCCGGCGAACGCTTTCGGTCGTCTCGGGAACCGAAATCGACGCCGTATCGCCTCTCAGTGCTCCTCCGTGCGGCGGGGGGGAACCGCTGGAAGCTCGATCGAGCCGATCGCCTAACGAACTTCGAATCGACTCGCGGAACAGTCGTGCTTCGTTAGCCACAAAGCGGGAAAAGGAGCCGGTCATTCGTAAGGGTGCAATGGCAGTCCAAGAGATCGGTCTGAGCGACGAGATGGAAGCGTGCGTCGATAGCTGCACCGAAGCCGCCGAGGTCTGTGAGTGGTGT
>PXRA01000036.1:32776-33355 GCA_003021725.1 Halobacteriales archaeon QH_8_64_26 | reverse complement strand
CGCCTGGTAGGCGTTCGCCCGCCGTCGAAGCAGCGCCTCGGACGAGACGTCTCGGTACTCGTCGTCGGCGTAGTTGTTTACTACCTCGTGGTCGTCCCAAGTCACGATCCAGGGGCACGCGGCGTGTGCGGCCTGGAGGGCCGGATCGGTCTTGTACTGGGCGTATCGAGTCCGATAGTCCGAGAGGGTCTGACAGTACGTGGAGGGCTCGTGATCCCGTCCGAGCGGGCCTCCGGCACCACCCTCGTAGATGTAATCGCCCAGATGGACGACCAAATCCAACTCCTCTTCGGCCAGGTGTCGGTGGGGAGTGTAGTACCCAAACGGGTAATTCTGGCAGGAAGCGAACGCGAATTCGAACGCGCCGGGAGAGGTCCCGGCCGCTGGAGCCGTCTTGGTCCGCCCGACCAGGCTGTGTTCGGAAGCGGCCTCGAACTGATAGTAGTACTCCGTGGCAGGCTCTAACCCCTTCACGTCGAGGTGGATCGAGTGGGCGTCCTCGGGCCGAGCGGGCGCGGTTCCGGTTCGCACGATCCGATCCATGTCGGGATCGGTCGCTACCCGCCAGTGGACGGGGAT
>PXRA01000036.1:0-32732 GCA_003021725.1 Halobacteriales archaeon QH_8_64_26 | reverse complement strand
CGAGTCCAGAGCACTACCGATTCGGGCAGTGGGTCCCCCGAAGCGACTCCCAGTGAAAAGACGTCGCTGCTAAAGGGGAAGCCGTCGAAGTCGATTATATCGTCGTTTCGTGCCGTAGCGGAGGGCAACCTCGGTAGGCCGGTAATAGCCAGTGTTGCCGTCCCGCCGGCCCTCCGTAGGAAACCACGTCGTCGATGGGCAAGCCGATCCATCCGTACCATCTCTGCTATTTTCACGACTTAGAATACACATAATAATACGGACCGTAAACGGATACCCGGCACGAGATAGTCCGAGGTTTACCGGCGACCAACGACCGGTCCCGACCCGTTAGAAATCGAGCATCGGACGGAGGAAACCCAAAAAAACCACGTCGTGCTGGGAACAGCCTGCTGATTCGATCGATTTCGGGCAATAGCACAGCGATCGAACAGACCTTTCTCGCGTTTTCGGCTCGTAATCACAGGTAGGAACGCCCCGTAAGTGACGACCCAGGCGACGGGAGCATGCGGGAGGCACGGCTGGAGGGCCTGACCACCCGAACTATACGAGACGGCGGAACTATGGGTGTTCGAATAATGGTCTGTTCTATGCCGACGTACGACACAGTCGCCGCCGAACGTGCGGCAGACGATCGGATCGCCGTTATCCGCCTCGACGCCTCGGATCGCAACAACGTCCTCGATATGGAGACGATGCTTGCGTTCGCCGAGGCCATCACCGACGCCGACCGGGCCGAGGACGTCCAGGGGATCGTGGTAAGTGCGACCGGCGAGACCTTCTGTGCGGGGGCGGACCTGCACTACCTCGGGGACCTCCCCTTCGAGGAAGGGATACGGTTCATGACGGCCTACTTCGAGGCGCTTGACATCCTCCGAGACACGGGGAAGCCGGTCGTTGTGGGCGTGCAGGGGATCTGTGCGGCCGGCGGGAACGAATTGACCTCGGCCTGTGACCTGATCGTCGCCGAGGAAAGCGCCTGGTTCACCCAGCCGGAGGTCGGCGTCGGCGCGACCGCGGCGGGCGGGGGCGTCCAGTTGCTCCCGCTCATCGTCGGCGAGAAACGCGCGAAGGACCTGCTGTTGACCGGCCGCATGCTAGACGCCGAGGAGGCCCGGGCCTTCGGACTGATCAACCGCGTGGTTCCAGACGGCGACGCGGAGCGCCGCGCCATCGATCTCGTGGGGACGATCGTCGATACGAAAAGCCCCCAGGCCTACCGGACGATCAAAGCGGTCCTCAAGCCCTGGGCGAACGTCGGCCTCCAGAATCGCGAGATGGCCCGGGAACTCACCGCCTGCGTCTGGGACTCAGAGGAATTCCGCGAGCGCGCCGGGACGTTCTTAGCGGACGAGGACTTCGAACCGCGAGCGTTCGACGGCGCTCGCCCGCCGGCCCGATCCGAGGAGTAACACCGAGGCGAACCGACTCACCCCATGCCTGCGGTCTGCCAACGTGCGTGCTGGCCCCGATAAGACGCCACGCTGAGCGGCCGAGAACCCTCGTCGCGACCAGCGGCTCGACCGCTGAGACCGATGAATACGGCGGCGAGAGGATATGGCTCGCCTAAAAAAGCTCTTCTAAAACAGCAGAGTTAACAGGCCTTGGATCGAACAACCGATGATGCCTACCGTAGAGTACCTGAACTACGAAGTGCTGGACGATCACGGATGGAGCATGGACGACGACGACCTCTTCGATGAGGCCGCCGACGCCGGTCTCGACGAGGAGGACTACGGTACCCTAGACGTCAACGAATCGGAGTACATCCTCGAAGCCGCGGAGGCCGAGGGGTATGACTGGCCCTTCTCGTGTCGGGCCGGCGCGTGTGCGAACTGCGCCGCGATCGTCAAGGAAGGCGAGATCGACATGGACATGCAACAGATCCTCTCGGACGAGGAAGTCGAGGACAAGGACGTCCGCCTGACCTGTATCGGCTCGGCCGCCGACGACGAGGTCAAGATCGTCTATAACGCAAAGCACCTCGATTACCTCCAGAACCGCGTCATCTGAGCGGCCTCTCGCCGAACGGTTCACATCTTTTCGCGACGACACGTTTGAGGGATTAGCGGCGGGTCCCTGCCGCCCTGAAGGGCTATCGGCCGACTCGACTGGTGCTCGTCGCCGCCATTATTCGATTCGAAACAGTCGGAATTATTATGGTCGGTCGTCGCCCCCGTTCGGGACGTGAACTCGCTTCCGGACCTGCTGCGCCTGCTCGCGGTGCCGGCGTTCGCGTGGGTCGCCTGGCGCGACATCGCGACCCGGCGGGTGCCCGACCGCGTCTGGCTGCCCCTTCTGTTCGTGGCAGGCGTGGCACTTCTCTTCGAGTTCTTCTCGCTCGAAGGAGGTCCGACTCGACGATTCTTTCTGCTACGCGTCGGGCTGAGCGCCGGGCTCGTCGTTCCTCTGTCGTATGCCTTCTGGCGTCTGAGTGGTTTCGGCGGCGCGGACGCGAAGGCCTTTATGATTCTCTCGGTGCTGTTCCCGGTCTATCCGGCCTATGGGCTCCTCGGACTCACACTCCCGAGCGTCGAGACCGCTCTCGGGATCTTCTCGCTCACGATCGTCACGAACGCGGTGCTGGTGGGCGTGTTCTACCCCGTGGCGCTCGCCGCCCGGAACGCGCTGGCCGGGGAGGTCTCCCTCCGGGGCTTCGTCGCCCGGCCGGTACCCACAGCGGACGTCACTACCGAGTACGGTCGGCTGCTCGACGTCGGTCCGGGTCGGGGGGGGCTCGATCTCGACGCGCTGCGGATGTACCTGCGTTGGCGCGGACATAGCCTCGAAGAGCTACGGGCCGACCGATCGATCTACCGCGACCCCCGGAGCCTTCCTGAAGAGCGCAATCCGCCGGGCGACGGCGCGATCCGGACCACCGCGGCCGACGGCGGCGCGCTCGCCGAGGGGAACGATTCGGGCGTCGGGCGAAGCACTGAGAGTCCCGACGCTGACCTCGGCCGGATCGATACTCCCGAGGCCACCGAGGACCCCTGGGGGGCGGCGGCCTTCTTGGAAGACATCGATTCGACGGCGTACGGCACCTCTCCGGGGGACCTCCGGGAGGGTCTCGACGCCCTCACGACCGAGGAGCGGGTGTGGATCACGCCGGGGATCCCCTTTCTGGTGCCGCTGTTTTTCGGGCTCTGTCTCGCGCTGGTCTATGGCGATCTGCTCTTTGGCGGCCTGCGTCTGCTTGGCGTGCTCTGAGCGGTGAGGTCGCTCGTGACCGGTGGTTGGCCACCGGTACCACAAAACGGTTGTGCGCCTGACCTGTAATACGAGGCATGAACCGTCTTTTCTCCCGGGTACTCGCGACGCTCCTCGGCGTCGGTATCGGATCGGGAACGTTCGTCTGATTGGTTCCGAACCCCGAATTGGCTGGGACGATGGCTCTGTCCTGGGCCGTCGCTATCGGACTCGCGTTTCGTCACGACGACCTCATGTTCTGGCGGTTCGAGACGCCGGGCCGGGGCACCTCTCTGTGATACGGTACGTTCACCGGCTTTCTCACGTTCGTCGCGTGGTTCGGAACAATGAGTCTCCCGGGTCCCGACCGACTCGGCCTCACCGTTGCTCTTCTCGTACTCGGGGTCGGGTTCGCCGCGCTCGGGTTCGGGATCGGGATGGCACGTGCCCGCCAAGAGGGGAAGACGAGTGCCGAGAAGAACCCGCGAGCAGCCCCGTAGTCGCTCCGAGAGGTCACGACCGACTGACTTGCCGAGCTGGGACGGAAGACCCTTGACGACCGACATCGATGCCGACGACCTATTGCCCGCCGAGGGACTCCGTGAGGCGGTTCTGGAGGGAGAGATCACCCAACTGCACCGCGGCGACGCCTACGCCGAAGTGAGCGACACCTTCGAGGTCCGTGGGGAGCGCTTCGAGGTCATCGACGTCACGGGACGGCGACTGGGCGAGCCGACCGACGCCGACGCCCGCGCGGAGGGCTCGCCCGACCTCGAAGCCTATCGCGACCGCATCGAACGCACCCACGGCATCGAGTGGAACGAGGATCACACCGCCGTCCGTCACCGCTTCGAGCGCCGGGAGTAACCCCGACGACCGTCGACCGGCGGGCAGTAGGATCCGCTCGAATCGGGCGACCGGAGGATATCACGTAAGTGTCTCCGACCAGTGAGTTCCTCTCATGATAGACCCGACATCCGATCTCGGCACGGACGTCACCGAAGCGGACGCTCCTCGGTGTGGAAACTGCGGCGATCCGGTCGTCGAAAAATCGACCCACCGCGCCGTGACCTGGATCGAGGACGGCGAGGTGCAGACACGGCATTTCTGCGACGAGGCCTGTCTCGACGGGTGGGACGACGAGCAATGAGGCCCTGAGAACCCCTCGGCGTTGCTGGGGAGCTACGACCCTTCACCGATCGTACCGTCTTCGATTCGATGTCGATTCGGTATCGCCGTCCAGTTCCCGATCGACGACCGACAACCCCTCATATGTTCGTTTCCTATTAACACGTAATGACTGACCGGAACGGGACGGCTGACGCGCTCGCCAGTACCGGTTCGACCGTCGGTCCCGATTCCGACCCGAGCACCGATACCGACGCTGATGCTGATGCCGATCCCGACCCGGAGGCTGAGACCGCCGTCGAGTTGCGCGAGGTCACGAAGACCTACCACCTCGGCGAACCGGTCCACGCACTCGCAGGCGTCTCGCTCGCGATCCCTTCGGGCTCCTACACTGCGGTCATGGGGCCAAGCGGCTCGGGCAAGAGCACGCTGATGAACCTCGTGGGCTGTCTCGATACGCCCTCGAAAGGCGTCGTCGAGGTCGGCGGCGAGGACGTCGCCGCCCTCTCGGAGAACGGTAAAGCGATCCTCCGGGGCGAGAAGGTCGGGTTCGTCTTTCAGACGTTTAACCTGATGCCCCGGCTCACCGCGAGCGAGAACGTCGCTCTCCCGATGGTCTTTCGGGATCGGTCCCGCGAGGAACGCGTCGAGCGTGCCGAGCACTTACTTACCCAGGTCGGCCTCGGCGACCGGCTCGACCACCAGCCCACCGAACTCTCGGGGGGACAGCGCCAGCGCGTCGCGATCGCCCGCGCGCTCGCGAACGACCCCGAGATCATCCTCGCGGACGAACCCACCGGCAATCTCGATACGGAGACCGGCAGCGAGATCCTGGGGCTGTTCGAAGAGCTCCACGACGCCGGCAACACGATACTACTGGTGACCCACGAGCGCCCGGTCGCCGAACACGCCGATCGCATCGTCCACCTCCGGGACGGACGAATCGAGGCGATCGAGGGCATCGAGCACCCGCGACGAGCGGGCGGGACCGCCGCCGCCGACACCGACACCGATAGCGATACCGAGGTCGGGGCCGGAACCGGAACCGCAACCGGCTGGGATGCCTCGGGTTCAACGGCGAGCGAAGACGGCGGCGATGACGGTAGTGACGGCACCGGAAACGGGGTCGGTGAGTCGGAAGCCGGCGACCGCAGGGAGGAAGGGGTCCTCTTCGAGACCGAATCGGAGCACGCCGCCGGTGATGGCGAGCGCGCCGACTCGGAGTCCTACGGCCACGGGAGTCGCTGAATGGACGTCGGCGAGTCGCTGCGAATGA
This sequence comes from Halobacteriales archaeon QH_8_64_26, assembly GCA_003021725.1. Taxonomy (GTDB): domain Archaea; phylum Halobacteriota; class Halobacteria; order Halobacteriales; family Halococcaceae; genus PXQR01. The sequence goes on along the minus strand of PXRA01000036.1, from coordinate 27,139 downwards.
GCTGGCGCTCGATCCAGGGGCACAAGCTCCGATCGACGCTCACGACGCTCGGCGTGATCATCGGGGTCGCGGCGGTGATCGTTTTCGTTACGTTGGGAGTGAGCCTCCAGGCCGACGTCGTCGGCGAGGTCACCGGCGGACAGGAGCCTGTAATGAGCGCCTGGGTCGCCCCGGACCAGGACGGACCGCCCGGCAGCGGTGCCCAACCCGTCTTCACCGCGAGCGACGTCGATCGACTGGCGAACACCTCCGGGGTTAGTGAGGTGATCCCGCGAGGCCAGGTCGCGACCGCGGGGCTCTCACAGGGCGCCCAAGCGACCGGGTTCGGCGGGGTGACGGCCACGCCGCCGGCCTTCTTCAACGAGAGCCAGATCGCCGAGGGCCGGGTCTACCGCGCCGGCGAACCGGAAGTCCTGCTGAACGAAGCCGCCGCGGCGCTGTTCCAGCCGAACGCCTCGGTCGGCGATCAGTACACGCTCGCGCTCGCGGACGGTCGAGCGTTCGAGGTCCGCGTCGTCGGGATCCTGAACAGCTCCTCGGCCGGCCCTGTCGGCGGATTCGGCAGCCAGGCCCCACAGGTCTACGTCCCGACCGATCCCTTCTATAACGTCACCAGGGAGGTCCCGGGAACCGACCGCGAACAGAACGTCTATCCGTTCCTCACGATCGAAGCCAACAATTTCTCGGCGCTCGATCCGGCTCAGGACCGAGTGCAGACGTACCTCCTCAATGGCTCCGATGCCCGGCAGCTAAAGCCCCAGTCCTATGTCTTTAATGTCCAAACGAACGAGCAGCTGCTCGGCCAGATCGAGGAGATCATCTCCACCTTTACCGATTTCATCGTGGGGATCGCGACCATCTCCCTGCTCGTCGGCTCGATCGGGATCGCGAACATCATGCTCGTGAGCGTCACCGAGCGCACCCGGGAGATCGGTATCATGAAAGCCACCGGCGCGCGCCAGCGGGACATCCTGCAACTGTTCATCACCGAAGCCGTTCTGTTGGGGGTGATCGGCGCGCTACTGGGCGCGGTGGTCGGGGCGGTCGGCGGGTACGCCGCGACCGCCTACGCCGAGATCCCCCTCACGCTCGACCCTCTCCTGTTCGCCGGGGCGATCGCCGTTGGGATCACGGTCGGGGTGCTCGCCGGGGCCTATCCCGCCTGGCGGGCCGCCAAGACCGACCCGATCGACGCGCTTCGCTACGAGTAGCCGATCGAGCGTCGACCTGTGGGTCGTTCAGCTCCTTCGTTGTCGATCGGCTCCGAACAGAGGCTCCTCGATGCCTCGATTACGCCTCGATCGGGAAGGCTAGTCCCCTCTCCACGCCCTCTCAGTCCTCGATCGCGCCTTCCTCCCAGCCCTCGCTGACGATCTGCTCGTCGGGGACGCCCAGCTCGTCGAGGTGCTCTTTCGTGTCGACGACCATCTGAGGTACGCCACAGGTGTAGTACCGCCGGCTCTCGGGGTCATCGACGTACTCCTCGATGTGTTCCTGGACGTGGCCGGTCGGGCCGTCCCACTCCTCCTCCGAGAGCGAGTAGACCACCGAGAGATTGGGATTCTGGGCGTCGAGCGTATCGAGCGTCTCGCGGTACATGAGGTCCTCTTGGGTCTTCTCCCCGTAGAAGAAGTGTACCTCGCCGGTGCCCTCCCTGGCGTACTGGCGCAGTATGGGGATCATCGGCGTGATACCCGTGCCCGTCGAGACGAAGACGACGTCCTCCTCGGGATCGCGGAGCGTGAGGTTCCCTTCGAGATCGCCGAGCGTGATCGTATCGTCGGTACTGCGCTCGTGCATATAGACCGATGCGGTACCCTCCTCGTAGCGCTTGATCGCGAGCGTGATCGCCTCGGTTCCCGGGAGGTTCGTCGCGGTATAGGGCCGGATCACCGGGCCGTCCTCCTCGGCGTCGATGCCCGCCTCCTCGGGGTCGAACCGGACAGTGGTGTGCTGGCCGGGTTCGTACTCGAACTGCTCATCGGCCCGGACGACGAACTGCTTCACGTCCGGTGTCATCTCGTGGATCGATGTGATGGTCGCCTCGAACGACATGGACTCGCTGGGAGCTATCGACACCTAAACCGTCGGCTTGCGGCAGTCCATTTGGGTCCGAACCGGCTTTCAGCACACGCTTCCTCGACTACTCCCCACCCCCTCTCGACCGCCGGTGACCGGCCGGTGGGGGCGGTACCATCGGTGGGTCCGCACCCGGTCAACCGGTGGCTGCTGCTCGGGGGACCCTCGTCTACCGCCGAGCGATGATCCTGGATAGTGCGATGCCCAAAGCGACGATCATCGCTCCGATGAGTGCCTGTAGTGCCGCGCCGATGGGTGCGCCGCCGAGCAGGAACTGGCCGGCCGCCGCGAAGAAAAGCAGGGAAACGAGGACATGACCCAGAAGTACGAGGCGAGCAGTGTCCATACCCAAGACGGGGCAGGCACGAATAAAAACACCTCGTCGATCGAAAATCGACTCCGGCTCGGCTCGCTTCCTTGCCCCCGATAGAGCCTTTCCTCACGAAGTCGATAACAGGACGGTAAGAACCGGAAGGACTGGCCTGGGTCGCGGGAAACGCCGGTTACGAGCGACCGGACAGTGATGAAAGCCAGGGGTGGGATTCGAACCCACGAAATCTCGATTACAAATCGAGTGCTTGCTCCGCCCAAGCTCCCCTGGCACTTGACTACGGATCGCCCTCGTTTGTGTGCCTGTCGCTTTCCGGTCCGGGCTCGACTTCGCTCTCGGCTTTGGCCCCAGTATCGACGTCCTCGGCTGGCACTTCGAGTTCGAGACGGTGGGGCCGGTAGCCACGGCGAGCGTAGAAGCGCCGGGCGGCGTCGTTGGCAGCCATGACTTCGAGCGCGATCGTATCGACCCCGCTTTCCGCCAGCGCGCGCTCGGCGGCGTCCAACAGCGCCGTGCCGATCCCCTGATCCCGATGGTCGGGATGAACGAAGACGTTCTCGATGATCCCTCGATCGACCGACTGCTCGTAGCTTCCGGTCTCCGGGCCGTACATCACGAACCCGACGATGGCCCCAGCCCCTCCGGTCGCTTCCCCACCGCCCGCTCGTTCCGGTCGCCGGCTTCCCGTCCGGTCCCGGTGTCCTGCCCCGCTTCGATCGGGCAGTCCGGCTTCGAGAAGCGTCCCGGGCGCGTCCTCGTTTTCGCTCGGGCCGACCACGCCGTTCGGGAGCGAGAGGGTCCTCGGAGCGTCCGCGCCGTCGAGGCGGGCGACGAGCAGGCCGTCGGTCACGACGTGGCGAGCCATCGCCTCCTTGATGAGCCTCCGGTTGGGCTCGCCGAGCAGGTGCGAGCGATGCGTGCGCTGTTCGTTCGCCATCGCGACCCACCACCCCGCTAGACGGCCGGCCGCCTCGACGGTCGGCGTCTCGATCGTGATCTCGGCTTTCTCCCCTGTCATCGCCGGAGCGCCTCGACGGCGGGGAGGGGCTCGTCGGTGAGCATTCGGAGCGCGGCCCCGCCGCCGGTACTGACGTGATCGAACCCCGAAATTCCCAGTCGGCGCAGCGCAGCGGCGGTATCGCCGCCCCCGACGATGCTGTGCTCGGCCCGACTCGCCGCCGCGTAGAGTGCCTCGGTACCCGTGGCGAAGGCCGGCTCCTCGAAGACGCCGGCCGGTCCGTTCAGGATTACCGTGCCGGCGTTCTCGAGGATCAGCGAGTAGCCCGCGATGGTCTCGCTGCCGACGTCCTTCGCGAGCCCGTCGGCCGGCAGGTCGCTTACGGCGATCTCCTCGCGCTCGCCGTCCCGATCGACCGCGACGTCGGTCGGGAGTTCGATCTTCCCGTAGGCCTCCGCGAGGTCGCCCGCGGCGTCGATCTCGTCGAAATACCCCTGCTCGTAGACGAACTCCGCGCTCCGGGTGCCGAGTTCGACGCCGCTACCCAGTAGGAAAACGTTGCCGAGAAGGCCCGTCGTCAGCACCCGGTCGGCCAGTCCGCGTTCAAGTACGCTGCGGGCGACCGCGATCGAGTCGCTCACCTTCGCCCCGCCGAGCACGTAGACCCGCGGGGTCGGGCTCTCCTCGATCCCTCCCAGAACCTCCAGTTCGCGTTCCATCACGCGGCCGGCATACCCCGGCAGCACCTGGGGGAAGCCGACCAGTGAGGGCTGGGAGCGATGGGCCGCCGCGAAGGCGTCGTTGACGTAGGCGTCGAGGGCGGGCGCGAGGCGTTCGATCAGGTGGGTACGGGCAGCCCGGCCGGGCTCGAAGGTCATGTATTCCTCGGCGTAAAAGCGGGTGTTCTCCAGTACGAGTGCCTCCCCTGGGTTGAGCGCTCCAACCCGTTCGCGCGCCTCGGCCGACCAGAGGGCGTCGGTATGGGAGATCGGGTACTCGAGAAGCTCGTCGAGCCGGGCGGCGTGGGGTGCGAGCGACGTGAAATCCTCGCTCCCCGGACGGCCCTGATGGGCCAGTATCGCGACACACGCCCCTCCTTCGAGCAACTGGGCGAGGGTATCGACGTGGGCCCGCAATCGGGCGTCGTCGGCGAGTTCGCTCCCCGAAACAGGGCTGTTGACGTCGATGCGTACCCCGACAGTGACCTCCTCACAGGAGAGATCGTCGAGGGTCGGAATCATTACCCTCGAATCGGGGACCCCCTATCAAATCCCTTTCCGTCCCGTCTTCGGCCTGTCGAGTTTCGACCCGCCGGCCGGCGGCCGACTCTCGATAGGCTTCCTGCTCCGATCATCGGTCGGCTACTGGGTCGTGATAGTACGGCGACCGAGAGCGGGGCTCCCTCGGGGCTCACGGGTTCTCCTCTCGATGGTCCGAACGAGGCTGATTCGGGCCGATGCGGGGTGTAGTCTGCCTTCGGTCGGCGAAGCTTTATTTTTCCTCCCGACTGCTTCCTGGCAAGGTGTGGCATCAATGGGAATAGCAGACACGTATTCGGACAGCCGACGGTTCGTCGTTGCCCGCCCGTTCGCGCTCGTCGTTGGCCTTCTGGTGGTTCTTTTGGCCGTCGACTTCGTGAGCGGGCTGGCTACCGGGCGGATCGCGGTTTCGGACGTCGCCACGTTGGTCTGGGACGGGCTCATGCAGGGCCTCGTCGTCGGACTCGCGGGGATCGGCCTCTCGATGACGTATAGTATCCTGAACTTCGCGAACTTCGCTCACGGCGATTACATCACCGGTGGGGCCTTTTCGGGCTGGGCGGTGACGTATCTGCTCGCCGGCCTCGGCCGTGCGGACGTCGGTTCCTTACTGCTGGTCGGTGCCGGCGGCTCGGTGTTCGGCGGCGCGCTCGGCATCGGTATCACGGCGACGCCGATCGCCGTTCTCGGCGGGCTCGTCTTCGCTGGTCTGTTTACCGTTATCCTCGCGTTGGTCATCGACCGGCTCGTCTACCGCTCGATGCGCGATCAGGGCGGGATCTCCCTGCTGATCGCGAGCGTCGGCATCGCCTTCGCACTGCGCTATCTGATCGCGTTCGTCTTCACGACTGAAAATCGCGGCGTGACCGACGCCGGGGGCGTCCCCGAGATTCAGGGGTATCTCCTCGACGGCTACGTCGCTATCAGCGCCCACGACGCTACCCTGCTCGTCGTCGCGGTGGGGCTCATGCTCGGGGTGCACTTCCTGCTCCAGCGCACGAAACTCGGCACCGCGATGCGCGCGATGGCCGACAACGAGGACTTGGCTCGAGTGACGGGCATCCCGACCGAGCGGGTCGTTCGCGCGACGTGGGTGATCGGCGGGGCGCTTACCGGCGTCGCGGGCTACATGTTCGTCCTCTGGAAGGGCACTATTGGATTCAACGACGGCTGGTTGCTTCTCTTGCTCGTCTTCGCGGCGGTGATCCTGGGCGGGATCGGATCGGTGTACGGCGCTATCCTCGGCGGTCTCGTCATCGGTCTCACGAGTTCGATGTCCGTGCTCTGGATTCCCTCGGACTTCGCGCGGGCGGCGGCCTTCTTCGTAATGATTCTGGTGCTCCTGTTCCGCCCGGAGGGACTGTTCGAAGGGAGGTCTACCGCATGAGCCTCGAGGACCCTGCGGAGGCCGAAAGCATCGGATCGGGCGACGATCGAAGCGGTGCGGGCAGTGGGGACGACGGTGGTACTGGAAGTGGTGGCAGTGGCGGTGACGGCGGTAATGGTGGTAGCAGTGGTGATGGCGGTGGCGGTCGTGGGTCCGGTAGCACCGGTAACCGTCTCCAGTCGTTCTTCGATCGGGATATCGTCCTCATCCTCGCCGTGATCGGCGGGATCTACCTAACGTACCTGCTCACCGGCCTCGCACTCGGCTTCGAGGCCAGAGGGCTGATCAACGTCATCGCGCGGCTGACCTTTCTCATCGGCGTTTTCTCGATGCTCGCGCTCGCGCTCAACCTTCACTGGGGCTACACCGGTCTCTTTAATATCGGCGTCGTCGGGTTCATGGCCGTCGGCATCTACACGATGGCGATGGTCTCGAAGCCCGCGAGCACCGGCGGGACCGCCCAAATTCCTGGGTTGGGACTGCCGATCTGGGTCGGCGTCATCGTCGGGGTACTCGCCGCCGCCCTGCTCGGACTCCTCGTTGCTCTGCCGGCACTGCGGCTCCGGGCCGATTACCTTGCGATCGTCACGATCGCGATGAGCGAGATCGTCCGTTTCGTCTACATGTCGGGTCAGTTTCAGGAGTTCTCCCTTTTGGGCGCGAAACTCGGCACCGGCGGGGGCAGTGGACTCATCCTCAACTACACTGACCCGCTCGCCGCTCTATTCGAATTTTTCGGCCTTTCGGGGCTCTACGACGGTCTCGTGGGTATCGTCAGTACCGTCGTTCCGAACAACCCCGAACCCGTCGTCAACCAGTTCGTCTACGCAGCGCTACTGATGGGCTTCGTTGCGAGCTTTTACTGGCTGCTGAAGCGAACGGGCGAGTCACCCTTCGGCAGAGTCCTCAAGGCGATCCGCGAGGACGAGGACGCTACGGGGTCGCTCGGCAAGGACACGAACGCCTTCAAGATCAAGTCCTTCATGCTCGGCTGTGCGCTCATGGGTCTGGGCGGGATCCTCTGGTACATGGGACAGGGAGCCGTGACCCCGCTATCGTTCAGACCCCAGGTGACGTTTTTCGTCTGGATCGCGCTCATCATCGGCGGTGCGGGCTCGAATACGGGCAGCGTGATCGGCGGCGCGGTCTTCGCCGCGGTGCTCTTCGAGGGACCGATCTACTTCAGAAACCTCCTCATCAGCGTCTTTCCCATCGGCGACGCGCCCGATACGTTCGGTCAGGCCCTCGCCCCGCTGCTCTCGGCGTTCGAGGTCGTCCCGTTGCTCGCGTTCACGCTCGACAATATGTCGACCCTTCGATTGGTTATTATGGGCGTAGTACTGGTCTACATCATGAAAAACCGGCCCGAGGGACTGATGGGGCACCGAACGGAGATCGCCTCCTCGATCGACCTCTCCCGGCCGAAGGCCTCGAAAGCCGACTCGATGTCGGCTCCGGCGACGGCGGCGGACGGAGGGTGAGCCGATGAGTGACTCCGAGACCCGGGCCGAAACCGGGACCGACGCCGAGTTGGATCGAACGAGCGGGACCCACTCCGCGCCCGAAGGCCGAACATCGGCGAGCGAAGCGACCGAGGACGGACGCCACGACGAGGAGCAAAGAAAAGAGCGGAGAGAGGCCAAGCCAGGAACGGCATCCGACCCGACGGGACTCACCGAGACGCCGCTGCGAGTCGAGAACCTCCGGAAGAACTTCGGGGGTATCACCGCGGTCGACGACGCGAGTTTCGACGTCGATGCGGGCTCGCTCACGGGCCTCATCGGCCCGAACGGTGCGGGCAAGTCCACGACGTTCAATCTCATCACGGGTACGATTGCCCCCGATAGCGGTACCGTCTACTTCAACGACGAGGACATCACGGAACTCGCTCCACACGAGGTCGCCCGGAAGGGGTTGGCGAGGACCTTTCAGATCGCTCGCCAGCTCGCCGACATGACCGTGCTCGAAAACGTCATGCTCGCCCCCCAGGGGCAATCGGGTGAATCGCTCTGGCGATCGGTCGTTCCCTTCGCCCGTCGTTCCGTTCGGCGTGAGGAGGGCGACCTCCTGACCCGCGCGTGGGAGACGCTGGATTTCTTCGATATCTCCCACCTCGCCCACGAGGACGCCGGCACGCTCTCGGGCGGCCAGCGGAAGCTACTCGAGTTCGCCCGCGCGCTCTCGACCGACCCCGATATGTTACTGCTCGACGAGCCCTTTGCGGGCGTGAACCCGACCCTCGAGAAACGCCTGTTGGGACGTATCCACGAGCTACGCGAGCAGGGCTATACGTTCCTGATCGTCGAACACGACATGGATCTGATCATGGACAACTGCGAGCGCGTGATCGTCATGCACCAGGGCCGAGTGCTCGCCGACGATAGCCCCGAAGCGATCTTAGAGAACGAGCAGGTGATCGAGGCCTATCTCGGAGGGACCGTATGAGCGAGAGTGAACCGACTGACGAGCGACCTGCGAACGCGGGGGCGGGGACGGATACGAACGAGAAGAGAAACGCTACGACTGATACCGACACCGGTACCGATGGGACCGAGGGGACCAGCAAGGAGGAGACTGCGGCGGCAACCGATGATCGAGGGGCTCGCTCGGCCGCCGAGACCGCACAGATGGACGCCGCGGAGTCACTGCTCGCCGTACGCGATCTGGACGCGGGCTACAGCGACCTCCGGATACTCTATGACGTGTTCTTGGACGTCGCGGATGGGGAGTACGTTACCATCGTCGGCCCGAACGGTGCTGGCAAATCGACGGTGATGAAGTCGGTGTTCGGGCTCACGACCTACATGGGCGGGTCGATCACCTTCGCAGGTACCGACATCACCGGCCGAAGCCCCGAGGATATCATCCACAGGGGGATCGGCTACGTTCCACAGAACGACAACGTGTTCACCAGTCTCTCGGTCGCCGAGAACTTGGCAATGGGTGCGTACATCTTAGAGGACGTGCCTGAGGAGGCACTGAGAGAGGTTTACGAGCGCTTTCCGATCCTCGACGAACGCCGCGAGCAGAAGGCGGGGACGATGAGCGGCGGCCAGCGACAGATGCTCGCGATGGGACGGGCACTCATGTTAGAACCCGATCTGCTCTTGCTCGACGAACCCTCTGCGGGACTCGCCCCGGATCTGGTCGAGGAGATGTTCGATAAGATCGACGAGATCAACGAGGCCGGCACGGCGATCCTCATGGTCGAACAGAACGCCAAAGAAGCACTCCGTCGCTGCGACCGGGGTTACGTCTTCGTCCAGGGGCACAATCGCTTCGTCGACTCCGGGCAGGCACTCCTCGAGGACGAGGAAGTCCGCCGGGAGTTCCTCGGCGGTTGAACCGGCGGACGATCGGCCGACGGTCGGCGGACGCTCCCGAATCCTGGGCGCACTGCCTCGCCACGATCGCCGAACCCGTCTCCGCCTCGTTTCTCGCAGCCGGAACAGGACCGACCGGAAGCACGATCGCTGGCGTCCTTCGAGGGATCGTAGGTCTCGAGCCGACGCTTACGTCGAGAGAGCCTCCTCGAGCACCGAGGTGTAGGAGGACTCCCCGATATTGAACGCTACTGTTTGATTTACCTCGCCGTTGAACTCGTTCCGGTACACTTCAGCGAAGCGATCGGAGAGCTGCTGGCCGTACTCGTTGTTGACATAAAGGGTTGAGGCACCGTTGGTCCCCAAGCGATCGGACCCGATCTGGGCCATCACGCGGCCCTGGAGGAAATCCGAGGGGGCTGTCCGGAAGATGAAGTCGTCGTCCTCGAGCGTCGAGACGTTGAGCGCCGTACTGGAGGGCGAGCACCCGACGATCTCGTTCGGGATGAACACCTCCTGGGAAACGGGCACGTTCACGCCCGAGGAGGCGGTTCCACAGACCGCGGGAACGCCGGCGTTGACGAGCGCTTCGGCGCCGCTGATGCCGACTTCCGGCTGGGTCTGGGTGTCCTGTACCTGGGCATCGACCGAGAGGCCGAGATCCGAGTCGTTCACCTGCATCGGCGGGATCTGTGCGGCCTGGATCATCGGACCGCCGACCGACGCGAGGTCGCCCGTCTCGGGGAGAAGGATGCCGACCAGCACGTCCCGATCCATCGAACTGCCGGGGATGCTGTCGGCGCTCGGACCGGTACCATCAGGACTGTCGCTCTCGAAGGTCTGGGTCTCTACGGTCTCGGTATCGTTTTGCTGACGGGCGAACTCCCAGATGGCATAGGCCGCCGACGCCGGATCGCCGTTCTCGTCGAAGTTGACGGTACTCGATGCCCCTTGGTAATTAATATCCTGGCCGTCCGCGACCATTCGGACCCCTTCAACGAAGTTCCCGACGTTTCGCATCTGCGCCCGGATCGCCGAGCCGCTGTTCTCGCCGGCGGCGACGTTCGCGAGGATCAGTGTCGCGACCGAGTCATAGGACTGTGAGGTAAAGACGCTCGGGGCGCTGTCGTACTGTTGCTGGAACAACTGGGTAAACGCTTGCTGGTTCGGACCGCCCGATGCGGGTGCGGTGCCCGTGACGTTGTTCATGTCGTTGCCGACCTGGTTCGGGAGCGCGCCGTCACGAAGCCCGTCCGGGATGAGGATCTCCTCGTCGGTCGTCGATCTGCTGTAGTAATCGCGAAACAGTTGAATCCCGCTCTCGGGATAGCCGATGACGACGAGCAATCCGGGCCCATCGCCGCTTCCGCCACCACTACCACCACTGCCACCGCCGCCGCTACCGTTGCCGCCGTTCGTGCTGCCGTTACTACTGTCCCCGCCGCCACCGCCGCCGCCGCTATCGGGACTTCCGATGCAACCGGCCGCTGTGACGATACCGACTGTGCCGACTCCTGCGAGGAAATCACGCCGTTTGGTCTCACGCACCATGTCCGACAGGGAGTTTATCCCACCGCATTATAAATCCCTACGATAGTTCGGGGCGGTACTCCCGACTCGACCCGGCTCGCACGGCCGATCAGATATCACGACAGTTCGGGCAGAGCAACTGCCCGCCGACGGTCGAAAGCGAGCGCGAGAGAGCGCCGCAGGACTCACAGATGCTCTGGATCGTGTCGTCTCTCCCTCGCTCGGCTTCGAAGTCGCTTGTATCGGTTCTCGATATCCCCTCCTCGTCGTACCGGCTCCCGGATCGTAGCGAGTGGGCGACCGTCGTCGCGACGTCGCGGTAGGTCAACAGTCCGACCGGTTCGTCGCTGTCGTTCTCGGTGACGACCAACCGGGAGCTATCGGCTGTGGCGAGCCGATCGATCCCGACTGCCAGGTCACGATCGGAGCGAACCGACGGGACTGCCTCGCTCATTACCTCGGCGACCGTCGCGTCCGCGGTCCCTCGATTCTCGCTCACCGACGCGAGCACATCCCGTTCGGTCATCATCCCAACTGGCTCGTCCCCGCGGAGTACGACCACGCAGTCGGCCTTCTCCTCAAGCATGAGATCGATGGTCGCGTCCAGAGGGTCGGACTCGCTCACGCCCACGAACCCCCTGCTCATCACGTCCCTGATGGTCATTTCGGCGTCCATGCGTGGTAGTAGAACACACGATGACTAAAAACTATGTCAGCAACGACTAATACCGCTCGACGCGTATCGTGCTGGTTCGAGCGATAAAGGGCTATCGAGAACCGACGCCGAAGGGCAACGCCGGGACTCGCTATCAGGGCCGACGAAACCGACGTCTCGGTCCCGTTCGACGCCCGAAGCGGACCCCGGGTAATGGCGTCGACAGTGTCGGTTTCCGGTGATCACCTGCGATTCCAGAGGAGAGAGCGTCGATAGGGCCTGCTCACTCGACGGCGAGTTCGACCTCGCTGCCGCCGTCCCGACAGGTCTCCAAGGCGTGTTTGGCGGTCATGCCCGCCCGCTGGGCGCTCCGGCCGCGGCCGACGCCGACCTTGAGTTCGACGTCGACGCTCGAACGGACGTGTTCGACCGCACTCCAGTAGTCCTCGCTCTCCAGGGTCGGACAGGTGGTGATGACGTTGTCGCCGCCAACGAAAAACGACAGCGCGTCGTGTTCCTCGTACATATAGCGCATGAGTTCGGTATAGCCCCGCTGGATGTGGACGAAGGAATCGAACTCGCTCAGTCGGTCGGTGTACTTCCCGGTGGCGTCGTTCACGTCGAAGTGAGCCATCCGGAGGTCCGCTTCGGTGCGGTCGGGCTTGCCGATCACCTGGCCGCGCAGGATCCCCCGGCGCTCGTCGTCCTGAGCGCTGCCGGCGCGCTGGAGGCGCTCGGAGGCGGTGCCCAGCGCTTCGCCCGGACTGTCGCCGGTCGCGACGCTTAGGCTCACCGTCACCGGATAGCGGTTCGCGATCGACTCCTGGAAGAGGCCGTGGTCCTCCATATCGAGGCCGTTGGTGACCGCGACCATGTTATCGAACCGGGTGAAGAAGACGTAGCCTTCCCTGGTACCGATCAGCTGGGCGAGATCGGCGTACAGACGCGACTGCAGCGTCTGGAGATCGACCTCTCGACGCGGTTCGGGGGTGACGGTCCAGGGCCCGTAGTTGTCGATCTGGATCAGGGTGATCTGCGTGTTCGTCACGATTACCAGTCGTACTTCCCGAAACGATATCGTTCTTTGGTTACAGGAACTTCCTCGCCGGAGGGCGGCCAATGTCGGTGGGATCCTATCGGTTCGTTTCGAAACTCCTAGTTCGGACGAACCGGGAGAGGTCAGGTTCGATAGCGGCCTACTCCGATCCCGGCCCTGCCTCGTCGGGTTCCCGGACCCGTCCGAGAACGTCGAGCTGGTGGGCGATGTAGATGAGGTCCCCGCGTTCGATCTGTTCGTGCCGGCGCTCGCGCCACCGAGTGAGCACCTCCTCACCGAGATCGCTCTCCTCGCTCCCGGCGAGCGCGTCGGCGATCGTATCGACGATGTATCGCAGGAAGGTCGCCTCCGCGGCCGGGTAGGCCCCGTCGCGAGCGCGAACCACCCAATCGGAGCTTCCGGTAGCGAGAACTGAAGCCCCCTCTCGGGGCAAACGAGTGAGGAGGTGGCGGCCGGCGCAGGAATCGCCGCCACTGTCGATGCGTGCGTGAAAGGCGGCTTCGAGCCGGTCGGGAGCGATCCCGCCGATCGGCGGTTCGAGGATCGTCCCGCCGTCGAACGTGATCGGGAAGTAACAGTACCCGCCGGGTTCGAGCGCCGCGAGCAGTCGTGGGAGTGCCGCATCGAGGTCGAACAGATCGAGGAAGGCCCCCCCGACGAGCAGGTCCCACTCGTCCCGAGCGACGACCGAGAAGGCGTCCGCGCGGAGGACTTCGACGTCGACCGTCCGGTTGTCCGTCTCGATCCGTAGGTGGGGGCCCCTCCCCTCCTGCCCGCTCTCGTCCTCGGCGTTCCTCGGGTCGGGGTCCGCCGGCCGGTCGTGGTCCCCGTTCAGTTCGGTAACGGCATGGCCCTGCGAGCGCGCCCACTCTGGAAGGCGCTCGCGGGCGGCCTCGACGTTCGATTCCCGCAGGTCGACCAGCGTACAGGCGATCTCGGCGTTCGCCGGGAGGACCTCACGTTCGAGCAGTCGTTCGAGCCCCCTACCGATCCCGGCTCCGAGGACGAGTACGTCGAGTCGGTTTCGCCCCTCCAGTTCGGTCGCCAGTCGGCGGAGTACCCGTTCGTTTACCGCCCGGTCGTCGACGCTGCGCTTGCTCGCCAGGTAGCGCGGGTAGTCGTCCTCAAGCGATGGCATGTCCTTCCTCCTCGCTGCCGCCGTCCACATCCCCGCCGGTGCTGTCGCGTCCGTTGGCCTCACCGGCTTCGGTAGTTCCCCCTTCCGTCTCACCGGCGAGAACCCGATCGAGGAACTCGCCTATCCGTGTCGCGCTCTCGGCCCAGGTCGGGTGGACCTCGTAGCGCTCGCGGGCCGCGATCCCCATCCCCGCGAGTGCCTCCCGGTCGTTCGCAAGCGCCCGCACTCGGCAGGTGACTCCCCTGACGTCGCCCGGCGAGCACAGATAGCCCGTCTCGCCGTGGGTCACGATCTCGCTTGCACCCCCGGCGGTCGTCGCGAGCGCGGGCAGGCCGAAAGCCATCCCTTCGAGGTAGGCGATGCCGAAGCCTTCGTGGGTCGAGGGGATCGCGAGCAGGTGACTCCCCGCGAGCACGTCGGCGAGCGACGCGTCGGGCAGTGCCCCCAGTAACGAGACCCGATCGCCGACGCCCAACCGGGAGATCGCCCGGTGGACGTGCCGTGTGTACGCCGGCTCGACGCCGGTATCGCCGACGACGCGCAGTCGCCAGCGTTCGTTCGGTAGACGTGCGAGCCCTTCGATCAGGGTATCGAGGTTCTTGCGTTCGATGACGCTCCCGAGGAAGACGACCTCTAAGGGTTCGTTTCGAGCGCGGTCGGCGATCGTTTCGGCGTCGATCGCCGGATCGAAGCGATTCCCCGCCGGCGGGGCGACCGTCGTCGGCAGGGAAGCGAGGTCGAGAACGCTCGCCCGGGTGAACGCGCTGTTACAGATCGCGGCGTCGACGCCCCGGAGATAGCGCTCTTCGACGGCCCGATAGCAGGCCTTTGCCGGCCGGGGGCCTGTCTCGCTACAGCGCAGGTGATGGACGACCGAGACGATCGGACACTCACACTTCCGCCGGAGCCGGGCGTTCAGACCGAGCAGCGTGGGGTGAGCGAGTTCGTCCTGCAGGAAGAGGTCGACCTCCCCCTCCAATCGGTCGAGACTCAGGGTGAACCCGCCCGCCAGTCCTCGGGGGTAGCTCGGCCAGGGCAACTCGATCACCTCGACGGTGTCCCCGCGCTCGCGCAGGTTCTCGATCAGCTTTCGGTCGTAGAGAAAGCCCCCCGAGGTCGTTTCGACGTCGCCGTAGACGAGAAAGCCGATCTTCATTCGACGCTCTCTCCTGAGGCGGAACGTTCGTAGGCCGCCCAGGCGCTCTCGTCCTCCCGCAGGGTCACGCGGAGGGTCTCGACCGTCTCAACTGCGTCGAGATCCATCGCCCCGGCGACGCGACTCGCGATCTCCCGGGCGAAGCGCTCGACGCTCGGATTCCTGTCCCGGAACTCCGGGAGGTCGTTGATCAACCGGTCGGCATAGCGCTCCTCGATCGCTTCGAGGGCGGCTTTCGCGTCGTCGATGTCGAGCAGGTACCCATACTCGTCCAGTTCGGGGCCCTCGAAGGTGAGCTCGATGCCGTACTCCCGGGAGTGAGGGTCGCCCTCCGGACCGGCGTCAGGCACCGTGAGGTAGTACTGTGCGATGAACGCGTCCGCGACCGTGACGGCGTACATACCCCGTCCCAGGAGTGCCGGGATAAGAAGGGTTGGCGACGCGGAAGGCTCCGATCGGTGTGGCCCGAATCGCTTCGGTCATGGGCGGCGGCCGATGCCATCGCGTCGCAGGCGAGGATCTACCGCTCGAACACGAGCCCGTAGTGATAGGGCGGCAGATCCACTCGCTCTTTCGGCGCGAACTCGCTGCCGTCGAGAACGATGGTCTCGGTCTCCGCGGGCGAGAGGCGGAGCTCGGTCGGCGGTCCTCGCGGCTCGCCGGCTACCGTCGTTGCCTCCCGTGGTAGGGCCCGCCAGTTGAGGACGACGAGCCGTCCGGCCGGCCGAAGCGCCTCGGCGATCGCTTCGAGGAGTTCTCGCTCGTCCTCGACGCCGTGCATGGTGTTCGCGAGCAAAGCAACGTCGACCGATTCGGGGAGGTACTCGGCGAGCGACCGCGCGTCGCCGTGGGTCGGGTGGAGGTTCGCGATCCGCTGGTCGGCGGCGAGTGCGGTGAGTTCCGCTACGAGCGCCTCGTCGATGTCGAGCGCGTAGACCGGGGCCGGGTCGACGATCCGGGCGGCGGGAAGGGCGAAATAACCGTTACCACAGCCGATCTCCGCGAGCGTCGTGCCGGGGGTGAGGCCGAGGCGGCGGAGCGTCTCGCCGGGCGTCGGCCACAGCCGCCCCCACCAGTCCCAGTCGGGCTGTCCCGTGTTCCGAAACCGCTTCATATCGGTTGCTCGCCTGCCTGGCGATTAACCCTTCCGCGAACCGAGTGCGACGCGCCCGGGCGACGACTGGCGAGTCAACCATCTCCAGAAGACCATCGCGGTCGTCGCGGTCGCGTTTCGAGCCCTTCGGGCCTTCCGGGTCGACGGTCATTCGTAGGTCAACAGGACGCCGATCGCTTCCGCGGGGCGCTCGTCGAGCAGCCGGTAGGCCTCCTCGGCGCGCTCGACCGGCACGCGGTGGGTGAGCAGCGCGTCGCTGTCGATCGCCGCAAGCGCGTCCCAGGCGACGCCGAGGCGACGTTCCTTGTCCCACCGACCGGTATGTGCGGGATCGATCGTGCTGACCTGGCTCGACTGGAGGCGAATGCGGCTCCGGTGGAACTCCTGTCCCAAATCGAGTTCGGCGCGTTTCTCGCCATACCACGAGCCGATCACGACCCGACCGGCATAGCCCGTCGTGTCGATCGCACCGTCCAGCGCTGCGGGATCGCCCGAGAGCTCGTAGGCCAGGTCCACCCCGTCCGGGTCGCGGTCGCCGTCGCCCTCGAAGTGCTCCCCGAGATCGGTTCTGGGGGTGAGGCTCGCGTCCGCGCCCAGCTGTTCGGATAGCTCGCGGCGGCGCTCGATGCCGTCGACGGTGAGCAGCCGATCGAGCGGGAAGCCATCGAGCACCGCCGTACTCAAGAGGCCGACCACGCCCTGGCCGTAGATGGCTACCCGCTCGCCGATCTTCGGCGCGCCGTCGAGCGCGAAGGAGACGGCGGTCTCGGCGTTCGCAAGCAGCGCCGCGGTCCCGGCGTCGATCCCGTTCGGAACCACGACTAGGTCCTCGACCGAAGCACAGAAACTACCCTCGTGGGGATGAAAGGCAAAGACCTCCCGCCCCTCCCAGTCGGCCGCAACTCCCTCGCCGACGCTCTCGACGACGCCAACGGTCGCGTAGCCATAGCGCAGCGGGTACTCGAAGCCCCCCGAGAGCGCGTCGATGGTCTCGTCGGCTGCCATCTCCTCGGGCACCTGGTCACGGTAGAGCAGGAGTTCGGTCCCGGGGCTGATCGCCGACACCTCGGCTCGAACGCGGACTTGCTCAGTACCCGGCTCGGGAACCTCGCGCTCGCGCACGGCCACCTCGCGCGGGCCGGTGAAGTAGACCGAGCGGGTTCTCATCCGGCCCCCCCGAAGACGACGAACCGACTCACGTCGGCCATGCGGTCGACGCCGCCGGCCGACGACGATTCGGTGCCGATGGTGCTATCGGCCCTCGTTACCGACCGACCGGACCCCCTTTTCATCAGGACGTACCAGGGCGGTCGCCCTCAAAAGCTCTCGCGTGGCGGCGGTCCTTCGTCGAGGAACAGGCCCTCCCGCCGGAGCGAGCGGCTGCCGATCGCTCTCGACACTTCCGGAGCGCCTCGATCGAGCGATATCGACCTGCTACGGGGAGCCTCGGTCAGGAGAGCAAGCGGAGGTACCGCCAGCGGTGGGTCCAGAGCTGGTAGAGAATCGAGACGCCGATCAGCGCGAGGAAGACGCTCGTGACGACCAGGGTACCGGCGTCGACGAGAACGGGGACGCCGACCTCGCTCGCGACGACGGCAAAGAGCGCCAACACCCCAAGGCTCCGGTAGTACTCGGCCCAGGTGATGCCGTACTCCGTCACGACCTCCATGTAGAGGTCGACGTCGCGGGCGCGGCTGTCGATTTCGACGTGCTTCCGGTCGCGGTCGTGGCTCACGACGTCCAGGGAGTCGAGTTTCGGGAGGTAGGTCTGGTGTAGGGAGTTGTAGACGCTCTCGCGGAGGTTTCTGGGAGGCGGGGACTCGCCGCTCTCGGCGGCAGCGATCGCTTCGGAGAGTTCCCGCAGAGTGATCGTCCCCGATTCGTTTCGGAGGTGTTCGATCGTCCAGCAGCGTCGCTCGTTGCGGAGGACGTCGTGGATCTCGGTCTCCTCGATCGACTCCTCGGGGTCCTCGGATTCGTCGAACCCGTTTGGCTCGGATCCCTGCTGTACCATGTCGTTTCGTTGCCGGTGCTCTCGGTCCGTTGCCCGCTTCCTCGTCGGTCTGCCGCCGGCGCGATCGACCAGGATCGGGGTCGGGGCCGGAACTACCCACAGCTGGTGGCCTATCCGTATAGGGAGGTTCGGACCCGCTCGCCGGTACCCCATACCTGATGTCCGGTATTCGGGGCTCGGGACTCGGTTTGACGGCGCGAGCCGACCGGCGGACGTAGGCCCACCGGAGCCAGCGGCTCGGGGTCGGCGAGCGGTGGGGGCTATACGTTACGCGCGCTGGCGATCGTGGTTCTCGGCCTCGGGATCGTAGTCCCAGAAGCCGTGCTCGCGCATGGCGCTCCCGACGGCGGTGTGGAAGGCCGGGAAGTCCTCGAACTCCTCCCCATCGACGTTCTCGAAGAGCTCCGCGACGCTGACGACGCGCTCGTGGTTGATCCGAATCGGCTCCTCGCCGTGTTCGGCGACGAATTCATCGATAGCGAGCGGGAAGTCCTCGCTCTCGTCGATCTTCTTCGCGAGGATCGCCTGTCCGTACTTGCGCATTCCCTCGCTTCCCTGCTCGCCGTCGGGGTCGTGTGGCCAATCCATACCTCTATTTCGGCCGCCGCTCACAAAGACCCCGCGCTCGTGATCGGGCCGCCTGGCGGCCGATCGCTCGGACGATACGATCGGCTGCGTTCGGTCGTCCAGGGAAGTCGGGATCGACCGATCGAGGCGGGACAGAGCTTTGTCGGTCGCCGGCGAGCGCCCGATATGTCGGATCGATTGCGCCGGCGACTCGCTGCTCGCGAACCGCTGCTCGGAACCTGGCTCTCCCTCTCGGATCCGGCCGTCGCGGAGATCGGCGCGTCGCTGGGCTACGATTTCGCGTTGATCGATACCGAACACACCCCACTGTCGCTCGAGACGGTGACCGAACTAGTGCGGGCGATCGAGGCTGCCGACGGCGAGACCGAAGCGTTCGTCCGCGTGTCCTGGAACGACCCTGTCGAACTGAAACGCGTGCTCGATACCGGGGTCGGCGGCGTGATGGTACCGATGGTGAACACCGCCAAGCAAGCCCGGCAGGCCGTCGAAGCGACCCGGTACCCGCCCGAGGGCGAGCGCGGGATCGCCGCCGGACGGGCCGCGGAGTATGGACTGGACTTCGAGAACTACGTCGAGCGCGCGAACGAGGAAATCGCGACGATCGTCCAGATCGAACGCGAGCGCGGCGTCGAAAACGCCGAGGCGATCGCGGCGGTCGAAGAGATCGACGCGCTACTTATCGGGCCGGCGGACCTCTCGGCGGCCCTCGGGGCCTTCGGCGAACCCGAGAGCGACGCGTTCGCCGAGGCCATCGATCAGGTACTTGAGGCGGGCGAGGCCACCGACACCCCAGTCGGAACGCTCGCGATCGAGACCGAAGAGGTCGAAACGCGGGTCGAGCAGGGCTTCGATTTCCTGATCGCCGGCCTCGACGCGGCCCATCTGATCGAAGGCAACCGGCGAGCGAAGCGAGCCTACGAGTCGGCACTCGACGGTCGTGAGGATGCTGCCGACCGAGAGGAGTGAGTAGGATCGGAGAGAGGAACGGGAAACGGCACGCGAGCGCTACTCCTTTCGGCGGAGCCTGACTTCCTCGTCGGTGATCTCTTCGACGTCCGTGCCGACGAGCGAGTAGGTGCCGTCCCCCTCGTCGCCAAGCATCGATTTGAGGCCTTCGAGCAAGCCCTCCTCGGCGTCGATGTAGGCCGTCCCGTGCTCGACCCGATCGATCGTCCCGACCTGTTCGTCGTCGGCGCGGAGTACCGTCTTGCCCTCGTCGCTCTCCTCGAGCATTCGTGACACGCTCGAACGGTCGCGCCCTCGATACGAGAGTGTACCCCCTGCGCGCTCGGTCGTCGTCAGTGATGCTACCGGTTCCCCGAACCGGTGTCCTTACCGTGTCGAGCGGTCACAAAGGGAGAGACGGTGGGGATGGGATTCGAACCCATGCGGCCGGAAGGCCACCTGCTTTCAAGGCAGGCGCATTAGTCCACTCTGCCACCCCACCACGTCCCTTTCTATCGAGTCGTGGGTCTAAGACCTATCGGTAGGCTCCGCGCCGATCACCCTACTCCCGGACGAGTTCCCGGCGACCCTCCCGCGCTTCGAGTGCCAGTCCGAACTCCTCGATACGCGCCGCAGTACGTGCGGGGACGATCCGGCCCGCGCGCGAGCGGGCCCGACAGAGCGCGACCGCGCTCGCAAGGCCCGAGGGCGTCTCTATCGTGGGTGCCATCGGGAGGAAATCGACCTCGCTGTCGGCGACGAGTGCCCGGCCGGTGATCGTCTCGACTGCCGGCGGACGGTAGGCGTCCGCGAAGTCGATCTCCCGCTTGAAGCCCGCGTAGTAGAGGTCACCGCCGTCCCCTGGCCCGAGAACGACCTCGCTACCGCGAAGCTTCATCGCTGCGCTGTCGACCGCCGTCCGAGTAAGAAACGCCGCCGACCCCGGGACGATCGCGACCGACGCGACTTCTTCCTCCTCGAACAGGTGGGTGGCGGTGTTGCCCGCCCGCCCCGCGAAGGTCTCCCCTACTTGGACCTCGTAGCGCGCTTCGTCAGGCGCTTCGAGCCCTCTTTCGGCCACCGCGCGGATCTCCGCTTCGGCATCCTCGGTATTCTCGCCGGTCGCGTGTTCGTCGGGGATCGATTCTTCGGGGCGGTAGTTCACGAGCAGGTCCCCACCGCTGGCCTCGATCGCGCCCAGTACGTCGGCCAGCGCCGCGGCGTAGAGGTCGGCCGCATCGGCGGCTGATAGGGGCGTTCGCTCGGCGATCATCGGCAATACGAGGCCTTCCCGAGGTGGGTCGGCGAGCACGGCGACGGTCGTCATGGGCTCTTTCAGGTCGCCTCGCCTTTCAACGCCGCGTTCCTCGCTCTCTCCGCGTTCGCCGACGACCTTCGACGCGTTTTACCCGCCGCCGGGCCGGAACCCGAGTATGGAATTTTCCAAGTACCTCTCGGCGGCGATCGCCGCTGCGCTTCTCGTCGTGTCGGTCGAGTTGCTCGTCGAGGTAATCCTTCGTGGACTCGCCCGGCCAGCAATGGTCCTCGTCCTCGTCGGGCTCGCCGCAACCGTTCTCCTCGTGAGCGCGCTCGCGAGCCGTCGGGCCGGTCGGCGCTCGACCCCCTACTGGTAGCACGACCGAGAATCGAACCGACCGATCGACCCGGCCGGTCGGTACCGATCGCCGTCCGGCCGATCGTTCGTCGATCAACCGCGCCTGCCGTCCCAGGCCACCTCTCTCGTCCGCCTCGCCTCTCTCGTTTCTCTCGCTCGTCTTGGCCCTCTTAGCCCTCCCCGTCCTCGATGCGGAGCCGATCGCCGGCTTCGATTCCCTCGGTCGCTCCCGCGGGAAATTCGATCACGGTATCGGCTCGGGCCGTCCCGCGACCGCTCCAAGCAGCCAGGCGCTCGGTCCGCTCGACGACGCCACCCTGTAACCAGACGGCGTCGATCGGAAACGGGACACAGAGCATGTGTAAGCGCCGCGTCCCTACGCGGCCGAACTCGAAGACGAGCGCGTAGTCCTCGGCGATCGATCGCCGGAACATGAGTCCGCGGCCCTTCGCGAACCACGAGTCCGCTCGCTCGACGGTCCCGGCGATCGTCCGAGCGACTCCATCCGATCGATGGACGACGTTCACGATCGGGATTGGACCGGTGCTGTGAGAAATACTTCCGTACCAGACAGCGGAGAAGGGCGAGGACAATCAGCATCGCTCGTCGCCGGTCCGACGGAGGCGTGCCCCGTAATCGCACGCTCCCGTCGGTTTGAACACGCTTTTATGATACGCTGAGCTATCGAGGATTACACGCTGTGCGGGGCGGTGATACTCCTAGCCTCTAGGATCTCACGGCAGGGGAGTGCGAGCCCGCGCGCAGGAGGTACCCAATGTCAGTATACGTAACATTCGACGTTCCGGCCGATCTCCAAAACGACGCTATCGACGCCTTGGAGGTCGCCCGGGATACCGGGACGGTAAAGAAAGGCACCAACGAGACCACCAAGGCCGTCGAGCGCGGCAGCGCCGAGCTGGTCTATATCGCCGAGGACGTCCAGCCCGAGGAGATCGTCATGCACCTGCCCGAACTCGCCGAGGAGAAAGAAGTCCCTTTCCTCTACGTCGAGACCCAGGCGGACGTCGGTCAGGCCGCCGGCCTGGAGGTCGGCAGCGCCGCCGCGGCCATCGTCGACGGCGGCGAGGCCGACGATCAGGTCGAGGAGATCGCCGATCGCGTGCAGGATCTGGGGTGAGGTGAGGGGCAATGAGTGCTACTGAGGACTCCACGTCGGCCGAGGTGGTCGAAGTGATCGGCAAGACGGGGATGCACGGCGAGGCCATGCAGGTCAAATGCCGCATCCAGGAAGGCGGCAATACCGGTCGGATCATCACGCGCAACGTCTTGGGGCCGGTCCGAGTGGGCGACGTGCTCCAACTACGGGAGACCGCCCGTGAGGCCGACTCGATCGGGGGTCGATAGCGATGCAGACCCAGGCGTGTGATTTCTGTGGAACGGACATCGAGCCCGGTACCGGGACGATGTTCGTTTTCGTCGACGGTCGCGTCGATCACTACTGCTCCTCGAAGTGTGAGAAAAACGCCGATCTCGGGCGCGTCCCCCGGGAAGTCGAGTGGACCGAGGAGGGCCAGCGACTCCGGGATCGCCGCCAGCAAACCATCGGCTCGCAAGAAGAGGTCGAGGAGGTCGCCGCCGAAGCGCCCGAGGACACCGACGAACTCGCCGAGGACATCGATACCGTGCCGGGCGAGAGCGACGCCCAGGCCGTCGCCGCCGCGACGAGCGGCGCTGGCACGGAGGAGACGGCCGCCGGCACCGAAGACGAGCGCGTCGATGCGGTTGCGGACGACAACGCCGAATCGCGCTCGGCCGACGACGCGGAACTCGACGAGGTAGAAGGCCGTCGTTCGGGCGGCGACGATCCCGACATCGAGGAGGACATTCAACACGAGGACTCCAGTGTCGATCGCCGGGACCCCGACCCCGACGACGCCGCGGCGAACGCCGAGGACACCACCCGCGAGACGACCGGAAGCGACACCGAGTTCGACGCCGAGGACGTCGGGCGCACCGGCGAGGAGACCGTCTCACAGGAAGAAGCAGACGAAGTAGTCACTGAGGAGACGACCGACGAAGACACGGAGGACGAACAGTGAGTTCCGGAGACCGCGAGCGGACCTTCGTGATGGTCAAGCCCGATGCAGTCCAGCGGGGACTCATCGGCGAGGTCGTCTCCCGGCTCGAGTCCCGAGGACTGAAGATGGTCGGCGGGAAATTCATGCAGATCGATCAGGAACTCGCGGAAGAACACTACGCCGAACACACCGACGAGCCCTTCTTCGGGGACTTGGTCGAGTTCATCACCGCCGGACCGGTCTTTGCGATGGTCTGGGAAGGCGCGGACGTTACCCGCCAGGTGCGGGAGATGATGGGCGCAACCGACCCGGCCGAGGCGGCGCCCGGGACGATTCGGGGCGATCTCGCGCTCGATCTGGGTCGGAACGCGATTCATGGCTCCGATCACGAGGACCCCGAATCGAACGAGCGGGAGATCTCGCTCTTTTTCGACGATGAAGAACTGATCGAGTACGAGCGGATCGACGAGAGCTGGCTCTACGAGTAACTCCTGTACGAGTAACGGCCCTCGTCGATCGACGGTCGTTTTTGCCGCGCGGTCGATAGAAAGCTTATGAATCTCGCGACAGCGCTGTCGGTCGGCGACTGTACGTGTGTTGTCGGTGCCGGCGGGAAGAAGACTACTCTGTACGCGCTCGCTGCCCGCCTCGATCGAGCCGTCCTTACCGCCACCGTCCGCATCCCGATCTTCGACGAGCAGGTCGCCCGGGTCGCCGTGACCGACGACCCGGCGGGCGCGATCGACCGGACCGACGAGCGACCGCTCGGAGTCGTCCCCGAACGCGAGCGCGAGGACCGATACTTGGGCTACGACCCCAGGGTGGTGAGCGATCTAGCCGAGGAGGTCGACGATCCCCTCTTGGTGAAGGCCGACGGCGCACGGACCCGCTGGCTCAAGGCGCCCGACGAGCGCGAACCCCAGCTTCCGCACGAAGTCGACACCGTCCTCCCGATCGCGAGCGCGCGGGTCGTCGGCGAGCCCCTCACCGACGAGCGAGTCCACCGCCCCGAGCGCGTCGCTCAGGTCACCGAGCGGGCGGTCGGCGGGGAAATCGAGCCAAGCGACGTCGCCGAGGTCCTCGCGAGCCCCCAAGGTGGGCTAAAGTACGCTCCCGAGGGAGCGACGGTCGTCCCGGTCGTAAACATGGTCGACAACGGGGAACTCGAAGCCGTTGGACGGCAGATCGCCCGGGGGGTCCTCGATCGTGCGGGACCCGACACGCAGCCACCGACCGTCTCGCGGGTCGTCCTCGCGCGGATGACAGCCCCCGACCCGGTCGTCGGGGTCGTCGAGTGAGTCGGGCACTCACACTCACGACGCGGACCGTCAGTGCCGATCCGTCGGCGCAGTTCCAGTCCAACGGGTGTTAGGACTGGAAAAAGTGGTCGCCGACCGCTTCGAGTTCGGCTTCCGTATTGATGTTCTCGAAGACGTCGGGGCCGATCGACGCGTGCTCTTCGACCGCCCGGTCGCCGACGAGGGCGTAGTCGAGATCGTCGAGGGGTACGATTATCTTCCGGTCGCCGCGGGCGAGGGCCGCCTCGCAGGCCGCAACCATCGGCCCGGCGCGGTAGACGGCATGCGTGGTCTGGTACCAACCATCACTGAGCTTCGGGACCGCGCCGTCCCGGCCGGCGGCGCGCTCGAAGAGATACGCGACGAACTCGGGATCAACCAGTGGCATGTCACAGGCGACGACGAACGCGTAGGTCCCGGGATCGAGCGCGCTCAGTCCTCGCCCGATACCAGCCATCGGGCCCTCGTCGGGATCGTCGTCGATAGCGAACTCGATCGGGCGGTCGTAGCCCGCGAGCGCCGCCTCGATGGCCTCGCGCTGGTCCGCCCGGCAGTTGAGGACGAGTCGGTCGACAGCAGGGCTGACTCGATCGGCGACCCGCCGGATCATCGGCGCGCCGGCGAGATCGGCCGTGGCCTTATCGCGTTCACCGAAGCGCGTCGACCGACCCCCGGCGACGACGACTCCCGCTGGCATACCTGCGCTTCGTCGCCGAGGGTCAAGACCGAATCGGTCTCCACGGTACAGTCGCCCCTATCGGACGGTCGGTCGCGAACCCACAGGACCAGGAACGACGACGCAGGACGGAAGCGTTTTTCGGCGGGCCACCCCTCGGGCCGATCGCATGGCACTCAGCGCGCGCAACCGACTGACCGGTGAGGTAACGAGCATCGAGACGAGCGGGCCGACGGCGGAAGTAACCGTCGAGACCGAGGGTGGAGAGACCGCCGCGGCGGTCATCACGACCGATTCGGTCGATCGACTCGGCCTCTCGGAAGGCGAGACCGTTGATGCGGTGATCAAAGCGACCGACGTGATGGTTCGCAACAACTGACACTGTAGATTGTCACTACTAAATCCCTCTTGGAGAGGCGTCCCTATTCCTCCACGTCGAACGAATTGAGCAATCGCTCGACCGTGAACTGATTACGTAATTTGCAGACAATATTCTGATTGCTGGACATCCTAGTTTCATGGACAGCGTCTTCAATTTTTCTCGTATCAGTCCAGCAACCTCGACGAAATATTCACACATCTCTGAATCATCCTAATTCTCATCCATGCGCCTCGCCTCGTGCGGGGCCTTAAGAACTGGTACCTGCTCACCCTCGTGCTCGACTCGAAAATCCGTCACTGGAACCGTCTCACTTGTTACGGTTCCAACTCCGATATACCCGGACTTAGGTACGTACGCGAAGACCCGCTTGCCAGGCTCAAGCTTTCGTAATGGACGACTAAACTCCTGACCTTGACCGGCCGCAACGAATCCGTACTCTCGGCCGTCCGCCCATGCGCGCGTCTCACTGCTATCGTCAGCTCGTAAAATTCGTTCGGACTCAGTCGTCCGCGCTCGCCGGCGTCGGGACATCGATCTCGCCCCGATCGAGGTCGTGTTCGACTTGCCGGGCGGCTTCGGCGACGTTTCGCATCTTCCCGTAGGCCACCTCGCGGGGGAGGAGTTTGAGCCCGCAGTCGGGACTCACGGTCAGGCGCTCAGGGGGCACGACTTCGAGCCCGCGGGTGATGTTTCGCTTCACTTCCTCGACTGGCTCGATCTCGGCGGTGTGGGCGTCGACGACGCCCAGTGCCAGGTCCTTGGTGAACTCGGGCTCGGTGAACACCTCGAGTTGGGCGTAGTTGTCGTTCGCGAGCTCGACGTCGAACTCGTCGATCGGGAAGTCCAGTATCTCGGGATAGATCCGCGAGTAATCCCCATAGCAGACGTGCAGACCGATCCTGACGTCCTCGGGGATGCCAGCGGTAATACCTTCGAGACACTCGCCGACGATCGCGTGGTCGTCGGGCGTGGTCGCGAGCGCCGGTTCGTCGATCTGGATGTACTGAGCCCCGGCGTCGACGAGTTTCTCGACCTCCTCGTTTACGAGCTCCGCGAGCGCATAGGCGAGTTCCGCCTCGCTGTCGTAGTACTCGTTGAACGACCAGCTCGCGAGCGTGTACGGGCCCGTGATCGGCACTTTGACCGGCCGCTCGGCGACCTCGTTCGTGAACTCGAACTCCTCGACGAGCCACGGCTCCTCGTAGGTGACCTCGCCGGTGACGCTCGGCTTATCGAAGTAGTTGTGACCCCAGACCTTCACCCGGCCATGGAACTCATAGCCCGAGATCCGGTGGGCGAAGTACTCGACCATCTCGTTGCGACCCATCTCGCCGTCGACGACCGCGTCGATACCGGCCCGTTCGTGTTCATCGACGATCAGCCGCGAGGCGTCCGCGGTTGCTTCCCGCCAATCGCTTTCGTCGAAGTCGCGTTCCTCGTCCTCGTAGAGGTCCTGGGTGCGGTTGAGCCACTTGGGTTTCGGGTAGCTGCCGACCACGCTGGTCAGGATGAAATGCTCATGAGGGTGCTCGGGCGGACGGAAGGTCTCGCGAGTGCTCGCGTTCGCGTCGACGTCGTCGTACCGGCTATCGGCG
>PXRA01000035.1:34249-41291 GCA_003021725.1 Halobacteriales archaeon QH_8_64_26 | reverse complement strand
CTGGAACGAGGGCAACCGCTCCGATGGCGCAGCGTTCGTCGGCCTCGGAAGCGAAAACTGGGAGGAGATCAGGATCGATCCCGCGTTCAACGAACAGTCGCCGGGCCACCCCTACGAGAAGTGGGACGGACCGCCCGAATCGAACGAACTGACCCGCTGGATCGTCCGGAACCCGAACACCACCGAATCGGTGAGCGCCAGCGCGGGAACGAGCGCCAGTCCAGAGGCGAACACCACTACTACCGTCACCACCACGGCAAACGACACTGCGAGTGTGAACACCACCGACGCTACCGGCAACGCTATCGACAGTGCCGCCGGCAGCAGTGAGGCCGTCGAGACGAGCTACGAACTCGATATGAGCGAGCCGATCACGATCGCTCGCGGCCCATGTGACGAGGAAGCTCCCACTGCGGCGCTATCGGCGAGTTCCACGGCCCTAACCCCCGGTACGGAGGTAACCCTGAACGCGAGCGGGTCGACCGACAACGACGCGATTTCGGCCTATCGGTGGGACCTCGACGGCGACGGCACGATCGAGACGGTGACCAATGACTCGACGCTCGCCGCGACCTACGATAGCTCGGGCACATACGATCCGCGGGTAACGGTTATCGATCGCGCGAACAACACCGCGAACGCCTCCGTCTCGCTTCAGGTCGAAGCCGAGACTACTACCACCACTACGACGACCACGACCACGACGGCGAGCGCGGACACGACCGGAACGGGTTCCTCAACAGCGGACGGGACGACCGAGACCGCCGCACCCACGTTCGGAAGTGGATCGGACGGCGACAGCGGTGATGCCGACGGATCGGGCGCGAGCGACGGTATCGACGCCGCCGTCGAGCGTGCCTTGGCACTGGCGGATCGCGCCTCCGCGGAAGTGAACGGGATGGAACGCGGAAACCTGATCGGTCTCGCCGTGCTCGGCGTCGCGCTGGTGGCGATCGGTCTAGTCGTCCTGCGCCGATAAGCTCTCTTCCCTTTCCGATACGGTTTCGTGTTTCCCGTTTCCCGTAGAGACCGCCACGCCCCGAGCGGAGTCGAACGGGGGCCCGTCGCCGCGCAGTAACGTGTTCGTAGCTCTCGGGCTGCCGGGACCGGCCACAGAAGCGCTTCGCTCTCCCGGTCGGCGCTCAATCGCTCGCGTGACGGTCGGCGCGCGAGGGTGGGGGCACCTCGCCGTACTCCTCGGGGGCGTCGGTCGGTCGAGCCGTTGGGAGTTCGCTATTAACGTGGTGATACCGTCCCGGGGCGTTCGCGAGCGGGTGGGCGGGGTTCTGTCCGCTCTCGATCCGGGCGGCACGCAACTCCTCGAAGCCGCTGATCCGTGCTCGTATCCCCCGCCAGTGGTGGCCCGATCCCTCGGGGACCGAGGGACGGCGGCGTGGCCAGTCGGGCTGGCGCGCACGGAGCGTCGCGGTGTTGACGTTCGCCGCGAGGTCGTCGTGATCGACGAGCACGCCTACCCGGGCATCGGCGGGCACGCGGGCGGCGAGTACGTCGAGCCCGAGATGCAACGCCCGGTATTCCGCGACGTTGTTGTCGGGAACGCGATCGGGTATCGCGAGCCGATCGACGCGTTCGCCCTCGCCCGTCTCGATGACGACGCCGAGACCGCCATCCGGCTGTTTGAATGACCCGTCGGTAGCGACGTAGTAGTGACGATGGTGGGTCCGTGGCGGGTGGGCGATGTGGGGCGTAGGCGAGTCGTCGAACAGGTTACGGAGGGGTTGACGGCCGTACGCGGCCATGCCACTGCTTGGCTCGGGCCACACTTAACTACTCGGGGTGATGTCCGAATCGATCGAACCGGCCGGGTCGGAGAGTTGGGTCGGGGGATGCTCTCGCGGGTGATCTATGGCGCTCGCACCTCGCTTTTGGTTGGGCTGCTGGGCACTATCCTAGCCGCGGTCGTCGGTGTCTCGGTGGGACTGGTCGCCGGCTACTACCGGGAGCGGATCGACGACGCGCTCATGCCGGGTGCCGACGTCATGCTCGCCTTTTCCCTCCCTCGTGCTTGCGATCGCGCTGATTGGACTGTAGGGCAGAGCGGCCTGGCAGGCGCCCGACCCACTGGTAGTACTGGGACTCACCCCGGAGATGCCCGCCTCCTTCGTCCTTCCCGGTACTGTCATCGTCGTCGTCGGCCTGGTGAACTGGGTGTGGTTCGCCCGGGTCGGAAGGCCGCCCGGCCGGTCGGGGCCTCGAACAGCTTCATCGTCCGCAGACACATTCTGCCTGACAGCGCGACCCCGATACCGGTGCTCGGGACGATCCGGGTCGCCGCGATCATCCTTTTGGAGAGCGCGCTGTCATTCCTGGGCTTTTCGGGGACGACCCTGTCATGGGGTTTCGACATCGCCCAGGGCCGGGACTACTTGACCTCCTCGTGGTGGATTTCTATCGTTCCCGGGGCAGCGATCGTGCTTTCGGTGATCGGGATCAACCTCGTCGGCGACTGGCTGCGCGACGCGCTCGATCCGGGTATCGGCGGTGAAGGGGGGAGCGGCGGTGCCTGAGGGAACTCGGGACGACTCCGAGGACATGAACGCCGACGGCTCCGGAGCCGATAGGACGACCGCCGACCCGATCCTCGAAGTCAGGGACCTCTCGACGCGATTTTTCACCGCGGAGGGCCAGGTCAACGCCGTCGAGTCGGTGAGCTTCGACGTGTACGACGGCGAGGTCTTCGGCATCGTCGGCGAATCGGGGTCCGGCAAGTCGGTGACGGCACTGTCGATACTCGATCTCGTCGAGTCACCGGGGAGAGTCACCGCGGGCGAGATCCGGTATCGCAACCCCGACATCGCCGCGAATCTGCGCGGGGCTCACCCCGAGGCGGTCGATGGCGAGTACGTCGACACGCGCCGCGTCCCCGCGGGCGTGCGCCGGTCGCTTCGGGGCCCGGCTATCAGCATGATCTCCCAGGACCCGATGAGTTCGTTCAACCCCTCGATCACGGTCGGCGAGCAGCTCGCCGAAGCCGTCGGGGTCCAGCAACGCGCCCGCGCGAACCCCCGGAGCACGCGCTCGCGAACCCAGGGTTACGGGCTTGGACGCTTCCTCACCGACTCGCTACTACCCTCCCGAAGCTACGCGAGCGCCGAGAGCCGCGAGCGCGCGGCCGAGCTGCTGGATCAGGTCGGTATCCCCGACCCCGCCGAGCGCGCCGCGGAGTACCCCGATCAGTTCTCGGGCGGAATGTTACAGCGCGCGATGGTTGCCCAGGCGCTCGCGGGCGAACCCGACGTCCTGATCGCCGACGAGCCCACGACCGCACTCGATGTCACCATTCAGGCCCAGATCTTGGGACTGCTCGTCGACTGCAAGAAAAGGAGGAGATGAGCGTGATCATGATCACTCACGATCTCGGGGTTATCGCGCGGATGTGTGATCGAGCGGGCGTGATGTACGCCGGCGAGATCGCCGAACGCGGTAGCTTAGAGGCCGTCTTCGACCGATCGGTCCACCCCTACACGGAGGGCTTGCTGGGATCGATCCCTGACCCGGACGACCCCGCGCCGCGCCTCCAGCCGATCGAGGGCAACGTTCCCGGTCTGCTCGACAGCGAGATAGGGAATCGCTGTTATTTCGCCGATCGCTGCCCGAAGGCGATGGACGAGTGCGTCGCGGCGAAACCCGCGGGAGTGGACAGGGAGGGAAGCGCCGAGCACCGGGTGCGCTGTGTGCTCGCCGAGCGGGAGTACGACCCCGCACGAGCGCTCTCGGCCGGGGAAGAGGATCGAGAGCGGGAGGCGAGCGCCGATGACTGAGGAAGACGTCAGGCGAGCCCGGGACGATCGCCGGAACCGAGGCGCTACCGGGCTCGCGAACGCCGAGAGCGACGTGTTGCTCGGAGTCGAAGGCTTGCGGAAGTACTACTTCGGACGCGACACCCTGACCGACCGGCTGCTTCGCCGCGAGGCTCGGAGCGTGCGGGCGGTCGACGGCGTGAGCTTCGCGATCCACCGCGGCGAGACCCTGGGACTGGTCGGCGAGTCGGGCTGTGGGAAATCGACGACCGGCGAGACGCTGCTACGACTACGCGAGACCACTGAAGGCGATGTTTACTTCGACGGCGAGCCGGTTTTCGACCTCGCGGACGAGGAGCTGATAGCCTTCCGGAGGCGGGCCGGGATCATCTTCCAGGATTCCTATTCGAGCCTCGATCCCCGGATGACCGCCGGGCAACTCGTCGGCGAGCCGCTTTCGGTCCATGGCGAGCCCGCCGACGCGGAAAACACCGCGGAAGCACGCCGCGAGCGCGTCAACGAACTGCTCGAACGCGTCGGGCTATCACACAGTCAGCGCGATCGCTACCCCCACGAGTTCTCCGGCGGGCAGCGCCAGTGCGTCGGTATCGCCCGCGCCCTCGCACTCGAACCCGACTTCCTCGTCTTCGACGAACCGGTAAGCGCACTCGATATCTCGGTCCAGGCCCAGATCCTCAACCTGCTCGCCGACCTCCAAGCGGAGTTCGATCACCTACCTCTTTATCGCGCATGACCTCTCGGTGGTGCGCCATCTCTGTGATCGCGTCGCGGTGATGTACTTGGGCGAGATAGCCGAGCGCGGGCCGACCGACGAACTCTCCGAGGAACCTCATCACCCTTACGCAAGCACTGCTCGAGAGCGTCCCGCGGGCGCGAAGCGACAAGCGCGACCGCGAAATCGAACCGCTCGCGGGGAACGTTCCCTCGCCGCGGGACCCGCCCTCGGGCTGTCGATTTCGGACCCGGTGTCCGGCGGTCATCCCGCCAGATAACGTAGGGATCGCCCAGGAGGGGTATCGCGAAGTGATGGATCTGCGCGAGCGCCTCGAATCGGGCGAGATCGACGCCGAGCGCGCGCGTGAACTCCTTGCCGGCGACGGAAGCGATGGGGGCAATGAGAGCGAGGACGGTGATCGGCGGGGGAGACGGAGGCTCTCGACGGGTGGGGAGGGGGCCCGGCTGCGTGAGGACGTCTTCGAGACTGACCTCACGGGCGAGAACCGCGCGGTCGTCGCCGAAGCCCTGGAGTGTCTCGGCGACGGTGAGCGGACCGAGGCGATCTCGATCCTTCGAGGGGGTTTCGAGAGCGTCTGTGAGCGCACCGATCCGGTTCTCCAGGACGGCCCCCACCCGGCGGCGTGTCACCTCTATGACCAGCCGACCGAACGCCGACGCGCCGACCGAACCGAGCGGAGTACAGGGGACGACTGAACCCGCTCGCGACGCTGGACGAAGGAGCCAACCGTCGCCGACGGACTCCCTTAGTTGCGATAGGAATGGCCAGCGAGCAGCGAGACGGCATTCAGCGCGAGCAAGGCGAGCAATGCCACGCCCTCCGATCGGGTCTCGATACCGGCGACCAGCAACGGCACGTACAGAAAGGGAAGCACGATCGCGGTCCAGAAACAGGCGGCTCGTAGTCCCTTCCATAGCCCGGGACCGCGACGTCGAACGTACAGCGGGAGCGCCGCGCGCTCGTCGCCCGTTCGTCTCGCGCCGAGCCGCTCGCGCGGCCGCCGGTGTGCTCGTGACGTCCGCGATCCTCCCGGCCCATCGATGTCATTGGGACGATCGGACTCGCCCGACGACCCGCCCGAACCCCGACCGTCGCTCCCCGTCCCCTCCTCGGCCGCGGCCGACCGCCGACTCGTGCCGTCCCCGGCCCGTCCGCGGGCGTTGGCCTCCAGAGCCATTGTTTAGGTAATACGGAGATATGCAATAAATCTACTGACGGAAAGCACGACCTTCCCGGCCAAGGGCCGTGATTCACTCCGAGTTCGGTGCCTCGCTCGTTCCTCGCGAGTCGTCTCAGCGGTCGGTGTCGCTCGGCCCGTCGGCCTCACTGCCGTCCTCGGAGTCGCTGGAATCGTCGATAGCGAGTGCCGCTCGGAGCGTTCGTTTCCGCTCCGGGTCGAGATCGGCGAGGAGTTCGACACTGAAGGGACTCTCCGCGAGCGTAATCAGCGCACGCTCGGTCTTCTCGCGGACGCGGTCGATCGCCTTCTCGACCGACTCGGTCGAACTCCGGCGCGCGTCGGCGATCGCCGCGACGCTCTCGCCCGCACGGAGCCGCCGCGCGACGTCGCGCTCGCCGCGACTGAGGATCGAGGGGGATTCGGATCGGTCGGTCATGACCGCTCTCGGCCGCGAGCGCTCAAGGGCGTGGTGGTGATGTCCTCGCTCGAAAGCGTCGCCGGGCAGGGATTCACTCTCCGAGCCCCGGGATTACCCGAGCGCGAGGATCTGGACCCGGTGTGAACCCTGCCGGCCGTCGAGTTCGGCGCTCGCGACGATTGCTTCCCCCACGGTTTCGCGCCAGTCGGCTACCCGGTCGGTGTGGGTAGCGTGATGACGCTCGATCGAGTACTCCCGGTCGGGGTCGGCTCTGAGGTCGTCTTCGGTCTCGGCCGCGCTGGGGTAGGCGGGCACACCTTCGAAGTCGAGCAGCGTCGCTGGATCGACGTGTAGCGGTCGTGGGTCCTCGGCATACTCCTCTTCGCTCTCGACGTGGAGTCGTGCCCGCTCCCGCCCGGCGAAGGGTGGTGTTACCCTGAGCACCGCTCGCGGGCCGGGCGTCCGATTGGTCTCGAAGGCACTGACGACGTCTTCGCGATGCACTGCGAGCGAGTCGATCTCATGGTAGTCCTCCGAGTCGGCAACCATCGACGGCCCGTAGGTCGCCGGTCGCCCTAAGCGTGCGGGGCGGCTGTCGGGCGAGTCAAAGCGATACGTGCGGAAGCCGATCGTCGAGTGGCGACGGAGCTACTAGTGAGCGATCGCCACAGTGGCTCGTGGGATGCGAAGCAGACGACCTACGATCGCATCCGCGAGCGAACCGGCGGTGAGCGAGCGTTTTTGATGCACTGGTCGTTCTCGTTCGTGGTTCGAAAGGCGTTTCGCGCCTTTCGAAATCACGAGACGGCTTGGCCGTCTCGAACGACTCCCGCTGGTCGCTCACCTCCCACTCCCTGCTCTCGTTCGTTCGCTGCGCTCACTCACGAGAACAGATCTTTCGAGGAGTGGTCCCCGCAGCGAGTCGG
>PXRA01000035.1:15616-34166 GCA_003021725.1 Halobacteriales archaeon QH_8_64_26 | reverse complement strand
AGCGGGCCTGCGGCCCGCGAGTAGATGCCGAGACGGCTCCGCCGCCTCGTAGCAACAAGAAGGTGTGCGTCAGAAGGCTCCGAGGCTCGACTGGTGATCGCGGGTCGCCTCGGCGGCGATCTCGAAGCCCACCAACTCACGCAAGTCGGTGGTATAGGTAGTTCCGGCGTACTGGAGTACCAGGAGCCGTCCTTTCGTGCCTACTACAGTTCCCATCGCAATAATCTCGGCGACCGGTCGCTCCTCTAAGGCGAGTCCGTAGTCGAACGCGAAGGTCTCGACCGGCGAGTACTCTTCGAGAAGCGCTTCCCAGGCCCCGCTATCGACCGTCGCGGCGAGGCTCGCGACCTTTCGCTCGACGCGGACCGCCTCCGGCATCCCGGCGGCGATCTCGCGTTCTACCTCGCGGGCGATCGGCCCCGAGGTGGCCGTGTGAATGTGGGCAGCCCGGTCGGCACCCTGTTCGCGAAGGCGGGTGTCGAGACGCCATGAGCGGGTGATGCCGACCTTGAACGTCGCAGGGGCGAAGGCAGCGAGGTAGACGGCGTACTCCTCCTCAGTGTAGGTCGGTGCCCAGTCCTGGGTGTGGCGCTCGCAGTAGGGTGTCCCGGGCCGATCGCAGGGGTAGTGGGTGCCATCGTCGATAGCCCCGGCACAGTGGCGGTCGCCGAGCGGGTAGGAGAGTTCTACACCCGGCTCCAGGCTGACGCCCTCGACGCTACCCCCGGTGGCGACTAGCAAGGCCGGGTCGTTGGGCCCGGTGTGGTAGCCGACGATCTGCACAGCCACCGTACGACTCGTTCGATCAAAGGGGTGGCGCTCGCGACCGATACCGTTGGCCCGGACCGCTATCGAACCCGGAGCCCGACAGCCGGAACCGATGACGAGCCAACTGCCGGCGACTTCGATCGACCGATACGGTCGTGAGAGCGTCTATTGGAGGTTGCATCGCGGCTCGATTTTTTGCGTTCTCAGTCCGTTCGACCGGCAATGGCGCTTCGAGCCGACCTAGGAACGAGGACCGAGGACGAGGGCGTTCGCTTCGTCTTCGAGGTCGCGAACGACGGGAACGACCCCGAAGAACTCACCTTCCGAGACGCCGAGAAAGCGGATTTCGCCGTCTACGACAAGAGCAGCGAACACGATTCGGACGACCCCGAGGAGCGCTGGCGCTGGAGCGAGGGCCGGATGTTCGCCCAGGTATTAGAGATCGAACGGCTCGAACCGGGCGCGTCGTCCAGATACGAGGGACGATGGACCTCACCCGATCCGGGAACCTACCTCGCTAAAGCGACGCTCCGCGCACAGGACCGGGACCTCGAAACAACCCGTGCGTTCTCGATCGAGGAGTAACGGATACGACCGACCTGGAGCGAAAGGCTGTATTCGACCGCCTGTAGCGATGAAGCAGCCGGTCCTAATCGTCGAGGTGAGCCTGCTTGAACGGCCGGGGGGGCAATCGAAGCTCTTCGAGTCCGGGGAGGTGTTTGACGTTGTAGATGACTTTCATGTCGTCGGTGACCACCATCCCGTTGCAGGACAGTCGAATCCCGCTGTCGATCATCTCGGGGGGGAGGATGTTGTTGACGGGCATGGCCATCTCGCCCTCGACGACCCCGACCGCACAGTTCGCACATGCCCCACCCCGGCAGGCGTACGGCCAGGCGAACCCGCGGTTCTCGGCGGCTTCGAGCAGCGATTCGTCCGGCTGGACGAGGATGCGACCGTAGTCCGCCGGGTCGAGGTCGGCCGCCGAGGCTTTCTCGAAGAGGTCCTCGTCGCCGACGTCCCAGCCGTGGTCGTCTAACACCTCGTAGTTGAGGTACTCGACCTGTGAGGTCTCTTGGGAGTACTCCTCGGCGTCCTCGCTTTCGGCTCCGGGCCCCGCTTCGGCGCTCCCGCCGCCATCGGCGTCTCCCCGTCCGTTCTCGGTTATTCCCTCCCGGTATCCGGCCTTGATCTCCTTGTAGGCCGTCCGCACGAGCAGGAACTCCTCGGCCGAGCCGCCCTGATCGGGGTGGGTCTCCTTCGCGCGTCGCCTGTAGGCCTGCTTGATCTCCTCTTCGTCCGCGTCCGTATCGATTCGAAGGACATCGAACGGGGACTCCACTACCGCCCTGTAGCCGATCCGGAAGCAAAAGGGTTCCCGATCGGGAAGTCGCCGACGATCGCTCCCTCGCTCCAACGTGTTTCCTGCCGCCTCCGACGGCAACTACGGGCGGATCGAACTCGGGATCGTGACGCGGGACGGAAGCGTCACTGGCGTTCGTCCAGCAGTTCGCGGGTCGCCCGGCGGACGGCGTCATCGCTCGAATCCTCGGGCCGCCACCCGAGCGCCGCGAGTTTCTCGATCGAGAGGCCCATTCTGGGCACGTCACCGGTCCAGCCCTGCGAACCACCGGTGAACTCGAATTCGGGATCTAAGCCCATCTCCTCGGCGACGATCTCGCCGATACGCGTGACCGAGGTCGTCGTCCGCGTCCCCAGGTTATAGGTGTTGACCGGGGCCTCGGCGGTCTCGATCACGTGGACCATCGCGTCGGTACACTCGGTGATGTGCATATAGGACTTCTCCTGGCGGCCATCGCCGAGGATCTCCAAAGTGCTCGGGTCCTCGTCGAGTTTCGCGATGAAGTCGGGGATCACCGCGCCGAGTTGGAGGTGGGGACCGACGATGTTCGCGAACCGGAAGCTCCAGGCGGTGAAATCGTAACTGTGAGCGTACACCGAGACGAGCGACTCGCAAGCGAGCTTCGAAGCGCCGTACATCGAGATGGGTTCGAGCGGCGCGAAGTCCTCCGGTGTGGGCCGCGGGGCGGTACCGTAAACCGTCGAGGAGGAGGTAAAGGCAACCTTCCTGACCCCGACCTCCTCCATCCGAGCGAGAACGCGTTCGGTTATTTCGTTGTTGCGCCCGAACTGGGCGTTCGGGTCCTCGCTGTCGACGGCTTTGTCCGCCGCGAAATGGAACACCGCGTCGAGATCGGGGGCAATGGCTTCCTCGATGACGGCGGGGTCGGTCAGATCGCCCTCGATAACCGCTGCGTCGTCGGGCACCCATTCCGGCGAGCTGTTCGCGAAGTGATCGACGACCCGTACCTCGTTGTCGCCTACGAGGCGCTCGGCGAGGTGTGAGCCGACGAAGCCTGCCCCGCCGGTGACCAGCACTCGTTTCCCGGAGAGTTGCATGTCCGTCCGTCCTGCCCTCGGCGTATGGATCTTCTGATCGGCGGCACGGAACCGAAAGCCGCCTGTCGATCGGCCTCGCAGTGCTTGTATGGAGAACTCACCCGAGGTCGCCGTGCTCCGCCTGGGTCA
The DNA here is from genome assembly GCA_003021725.1 of Halobacteriales archaeon QH_8_64_26. Lineage (GTDB taxonomy): Archaea > Halobacteriota > Halobacteria > Halobacteriales > Halococcaceae > PXQR01. The sequence goes on along the minus strand of PXRA01000035.1, from coordinate 30,848 downwards.
CCGACCGGGGCGGGACGAGCGGATGACGACCCATGTCGGGCTGACCGCACGGGCATTGGGTGCCGATCGTCTGTTCGTCGAACCCGCTGCGGCCGGGGCCGAGGGGACCGTCAGCGAGGTCACCGATCGGTTCGGCGGCCCCTTCGAGGTGGAGAGTACCGACTCGCCGAAAACGGTGCTTCGCGACTGGGAGGGAGCGACCTGTCACCTCACGATGTACGGGCTCCCCGTTCAGGGCGTCGAGGGCGAGATCAGGAAGGCTCACCGCGAGAAACCCTTACTGATCGTCGTCGGCGCGGAGAAAGTGCCATTCTCGGTGTACGAACGGGCGGACTGGAACCTCGGAGTCACGAACCAACCCCACTCGGAGGTCGCGGCGCTCGCGGTCTTTCTCGATCGGCTCTTCGAGGGTCGCGAACTCGATCGAGAGTGGGCGGGTGCGATCCGGCAGGTGGTGCCGGAAGCGACCGGCAAGACCGTCGAGTCCGTCGAGAAGTGAGCAGTGATGGGCCTCCACGTACACGACCAGAGCGGTCGACCGGATTACAGCCGGATCGTCGACTCGCCCGTCCGCAGCGCGCCGTCCCACCGTTCGTAGGACCGCGCTCCCGCGATTGACAGGGGAGAAGCGAGGTTGGATGGATGGACACCGAGCGGTCTCGCCCACCACTGCACGTCGTGCCACTCGCCGTTCTTGTGGCCGACGTTCTCGAAGACGCCGATCGACTCGAACCCCATCGATTCGTGAAGGGACACGCTCGCCGGGTTCGGCGGCGTCGTTCCCGCATAGGCGTTCCGAAACCCCTGGAGACGACAGACCGCGAGCAGCGATTCATATAACCCGCGTGCGATACCCTGTCGGTGGTACTCGGCGTCCACGTAGACCGAGGTCTCGATCGACCAGCGGTACGCTTCCCGCGTTCGATGCGAGCTGGCGTAGGCGTAGCCGACCACCTGCCCCTCGTGTTCGCAGACCAGCCAGGGGTGTGTCTCGATCGTCGCGGCGACGCGCCGTTGTACCTCCGCGACGGTCGGTAGCCTCTGTTCGAACGACGTCGCCGATTCGCGGATGTGCGGTGCGTAGATAGCACGGATTCGCTCCCCATCGCTCTCCCCGGCGAGCCTGATCGTCGGCGTCATGATCCGTGTCGACCCGACCAATACTTCGGAGACTATTAAACACAGGCACTCGGCAGCTCCCAGTTCGGAGCCCAGCGAGCCAGTAGCACGTCCAAGCAACTAACGAGAAGTCCACCTCTCGGAGAACGAACGCCGGAGTACCTTTGTGAAGCGTGAAACATTTGTTTCCATCCACATCCTCCGGTTGACCATTAACGCCGGAGTACCTTTGTGAAGCGTGAAAACGTGCCGATCGCAATAATAGCGACCGCGATTGCGAACAGGGTCGAGGCATTGTGCGAGTTCGTCACGAGTTCGATCGTAGCGCCTCCGCCGCTATTCCGAGCACACTGCTGTAATACGGGATGCGAAGAAGGAACAAGGAGGGTGCCAGCGGTACCCAGTTGGATTCGCCCAGTGGTGAGAGCCACCCGCCATAGAACAGAGCCACAGTAACGATCATCGCCCCTAGTGCGAAGAAAACCGGGGCGCTATTCCAGCTAAAACGTCGGAAGGACGACTCATCAGGTAGAACAGCCCCAGTAAGCTAAGGATCGAAACGTCGATAACACCGTAGAATAGGTCATCACAGAACTGCCAGAACCAGTGTTTCTCATCGCTGCCGCTTCCGTACCACTCCTGTCGCTGCTGTCACTGTTGTCGACGATAATCGGCATCCTTACTCGAAGGTGAAGACATTGATCCTCTTGTTAGGACTCAGCGATAAAAATTCGTACTGTGTTGAAAGTTTTCGAGACAACTGCTACTCGTTGGAGACAGTCCCCCGGACACACGAGCCCGAACGACCGGGGGAGGTTGTAGCCCGTGCGTTCGCACTCGAAGTGCCATCGCCTCGGGTTGGTTCGTAAACCCGTCCGTACAACTATAATAGAGAAAAGACATGGCCGACACAGACGGCTACTGAGACGGGTCGAAGGGTTTAACCGAGAGAATCGCCCGATCTCAGGTAATGGCGTTCGAGGAGCTACTCGAAGACCCCGTCATCCAGACGTACCTCCACGAACTCGTCGGCCCTCATGGGATGCCCGTCGCCGCCGCGCCACCCGACGGCGAGGTGACCGACGAGGAACTCGCCGAGGACCTGGATCTCGAACTCAATGACGTGCGCCGCGCGCTTTTCATCCTCTACGAGAACGATCTCGCGACTTACCGCCGGCTGCGCGATGAGGACTCGGGGTGGCTCACCTATCTCTGGACCTTCGAGTACGATCAGATACCCGAACAGCTAGAGGAAGAGATGCACAAGCTCCTAAAGGCGCTCGAAGAACGCCGGGCGTACGAACGGAACAACGAGTTCTACCTCTGTGAGGGAGAAGGCGTGCGCTATGAGTTCTCCGAGGCAATGGACTTCGGCTTCGAGTGTCCCGACGGCTCGGAAATGGAACCGATGGACAACGATCACTTGATCGAGGCAATGGATCGGCGGATCGCCGAACTCCGCTCGGAACTCAACGTCGAACTCGAGGCGTAGGAACATGGTCGTTCTCGCAACGAAGGTCTACGTCGAAGGCGAGGCCCGCGAGCGCGCGCTGAAATCGCTCGGCGCACAGGTCGAGAACGCACTCGGCGATTTAGCCGTCACCCACGAAGTCGGTCTCCGCCGCGACGACTTCCCGGCGGTGACTATCGAGGGCGACGATGCCGTCGTCGCTCGAAACCTGCTTGCCGAGGAGTGGGGGCAGGTAACGACCGACTTCGAGGACGGCATCGAGTACGTCGGCACCTTAGAACGTTGGGACGAAGAGGGTATCACGCTCGATGCCGGCCGCGAAATCGAGGTTCCGACGAGCGAACTCGGCCTCGGACCCGGCGATCCCGAGGGGATCAGGCGGCGTTTCGGACTCGTCCAACACCTCCCTATGCGGTTCGTTTACGGCGATCCGTCGCGGCTCGCCGATAACGAGCGCGATCGCCTCTACGAGTGGTCCCGCGGGAGCGGGCGGGTGAACTACAATAGCGCCACCCGAAGCGAGGTCCGAGCGACGGTAAATCGCGCGGGCCATGCCGAGGACATCGTCACGGTCGAACGCTGCGGGCTGCTCGAAGGGAGCGTCGTCTGTCGCGAGGGCACCGATCCGCCCGGGTTGCTCGCGGCGATCGGCCGGCACCTCCCCGCCGAACTGCTCTGTGTCCTGCCATGACCGATATAGTTCGAGCGCGGACGGTAGTGGGCGAGCGAAGCCGGAACCGGGATCGACATGCGTCTGGGGGACCGATGAACTATCGGAGGGAGGAACCGAAACGATGAGACGCCAACTCCTCGCGCTCGTTCTGTTGGGGCTGTTGACCGTGAGCGCGGGCTGTACCGGACTCTTCGGTTCGGGCCAGGTCGACGAGGAACGACTCGCACAGGAGTTCGAGTACGACTGGGACACCGATCGAAAGGTGACGATCAACGTCACCGGCGAGCAGTACCACGCGGTCTACGACCTCGAAAATCGCTCCCGACTCGTCGTCAACACGCGTGATTTCACCGGTGATCAACCCCTCAGCGTCGCCGCGCTCAAGTACCGCTATCCGAACGGTACGGTGACACGGATCCCCGCCTCCCAGGTCGAGAAGAAACAGGAGAAGACCGTCATCTCACTGCCCGTACGAGAGGGGAAAGTCGCCTTCAGTGCGCCGGCCGGCGACAAGCAGGTCCGCGTGCCGACGTTCGTCGATGGTTCCTATGAGGTGCTCCTCCCCGAGAACATGCGCGTCGGCGTCCCGATCCTCTCACAGGTCCGGCCCGGCGCGGACGAGCAGCGCATCGAGAACGGCCGGGTCCACCTCCTCTGGGAGGACGTCGAGGCCGAATCCGTGAACGTGAGCTACTATCTCGCCCGGGACCTCTGGATCTTCGGCGGAGTGCTCGCGCTGTTCTTGCTCGTCGGTATCGGCGGGGTCGCGTATTACCTGCTGCAGATCCGCCAACTCGAACGACAGCGGGAGGAGACCGGCCTCGATATGGGCGACGGCAGCGGGTAGGCTGGCCTCTTCAGGGACGAGCCGACTCCCTCCCGTCAGGCGGCGCGCGAGTCCAACCGATCCCTATCGACGGCGTAGATCCTCACGGCCTCGTTCCGGAAGGCGAGCTCGAGCCCGCGACGGTTCTCGAAGCCTCCCTCCTCCCCGTAGCGCTCGCGTTCGACCGGCCCGACGTAGATATATCGGACGTCGTACTCCCGGAGGAGTCGGGCTTGCTGGCTCGGCGTCCCCGTATAGATCCGATCGACGTCCGCGACTCGCTTCTCGTAGGCAACCGGACCCCGGTAGCCGATCTCGTGGGCCCACCCGACGACCGTCGGTACGCCGGTGAGGCTGGAAGGGGCGTTGGTCCAACTGTAGGTATCGACGCCCGGCGCGGAGACGATGGTCGGCTGCCGGTCTCCGGTCTCCCGATCGAGCCATCGGATCGCGGCGGCCTCCTCGGGGTGGGTCGCCGAGGCGAACGCCAGGGCGTCGATCGTCGGGCCGTCGCTGCCGCGGATCTCGGGGTCGCTGAAGTGATCGGCGAGGGCGATCGCTCCATAGAGCGACGTCGAGACCAGGAGGACGGCGACGAGGACGGTCGCGCCGCGCCGACCTAATCGCACCCCGTCGCCGACCGCATTCGACCCGAGCAGTCGTGCGAGGATCGCGCCCGCCGCGACCGAAAGAAGCACCCATACCTGCATGTAGGTCTTGAACACGGTGTTGTAGCGGCCCGGCCCCGCGCCCGTATCGACCCGGAGGAACTCGACGAGCACGATCAGGCCGACGCCCGCGAGCAGGAGTACCGTCTCGTAGCCGACGTCGCCGAGCGCTCCACGACCGGCACTGTTCTCGGTCGCGTCCCCGACGTCACGGTCCTCGGTGCCGCTCCCGCCAGCGCCGTCGATCCCGTCGGACCGATCGTACCCGCCGGAGGTCACCAGTCGTCCCGATCGCTGTGATCGCTCCGACCCATCCGACCGGTCAGGGGAGGACCGAGCGAGGACGACCGTCCGGCCGCCAAGGAGCAACCACGCGGCGATCAGAAGGGGGCCGAACACGCCGAGCGCGACGAATCCCCCGGCGAGCGCCAGGGCGAGTGCGAGGAGCACGGCGACGCCGGCCCGAAGGCGGTCGTCGATCGCGGGCCGGGCCCGATCGAACAGGTAGGGCAAAAATACCGCGAGGAAGGCGCCGTGGACCAAAAGCAAGCCCGTCAGCGTGCTCCGCTCGGCGACGAGGGCAACCGCCCGGCCGCTCGCGCTCGCGAGCCAGAAGGGCCCGGACCACGCCAGTGCTCCGAGGAGCACGGCGAGCCCAGCGAGAAGGGCCGCGCCGGTCCGGGCGAGTTCCCGGGCGAGAATCGAACCGTCGAGAACGAGCAGCCGATCGCCCATCTGGGAGGGCAATAGCGTAGCGGGGTGGGCCGGCCCGAAGGTGAGCGCGAGCCAGAACACCCCAACGGCGGTCGGCAGCGACCAGGTGTTCACGACGGCGAGCAGACCGACGAGCGGCGGGCAGGCCCCGAAGACCAGCCATCGACGCTGGCGTCGGTCGGTCGCCGGCGTCCGGGTATACGCGTAGCCGAGCGCCGCGACGAGCATCAAAAACGGCGTGCTCATCATGTGGGCGTGGAGATCGCCGTTGAGCCAGGCGAAGAGGGGAAACTCGTTGACGGTGCCCCTGATGACGCGGCTGGCCGTCCAGTAGGAGTACTCACTAGGTGATCGAAGGAGGGCCTCCGCCGAGAGTGCGCTCCGGTCGGCGACGGCGGCGGCGATCGCTTCCGCGAGGGCGTCCGGAAGCACCCGGAGGGCAGCATACAGCGCGGTAACGAGGTTCGCCGCGAACCCGACGAAAAAGGCCCCGAGCGCACCGCTTGCCCGCCGCGATACACCGTGATCGGCGGCGATCGCGCTCGCGAGCCCGTAGGCCCCGGTCACGAGTAAAGCGTAGAAGGTCGCGAGCGCGAGGTTGTAGGCGTACCGGGGTGGAGTCCCAGTGAGACGAGCCAACAAGGAACTGATCAGGTGCCCGCCGTAGTAGTACTGCATCGGCTCGCCGGCGAACCAGAAGTCCTCGGGCGGGAGATGGGAGGCCCGCAGTAGGGAGGCGAGCAACCCGAAATCGAGGAACTTCTCGCCCCCGCCCGGGTGGGCCGCCGGATCGACCGCTCGGATCGCGAGCAGCAATAAGAAAGCTATCATGAAGACCGCTGCGCTCTCGGCAGCAGGTTTCGTTGGGAGGTCATCGACCACGCCCGAGATCCCCCGGAGCGTGACTCCGGCGTCCGGATCGCACTCGGCGTCGTCCTCGTCTTCGCCTCGGTTACCGATGTCGATCGCGCGCCGAGTACAGAGTGTCGCGGCGACGAGGAGGACGAGCAGGCCGGCGATCAGCCCGAAAACGATCGAGGCGTGGCCGATCCAGTAGGCAACGACCGTCAGAACGACCAATGCCACCGGGAGCGCGAGGGCCGCGCCGCGATCGGGCATCTCCGGAAGGAGCGCCGCGGCGAGGGGCCAGCCGGCGGCCGCCAGCGCCCCACAGGCGAGAAGCCAGACCGCGACGACCCCGACTTCCATCGGTTTCACTCGACTCCCCGAGACGCATACCTCTTCCGAACGGTCCGCTCTACTCCCGCAGGAGGCGTTCCGCCGATCGGTTCCTGGAACGAAACGGCTTTTGACCCTCGATCACCGACCTCGAACCCGTGAGTTCGTTGGGGATCGTTCTGCCGGCGTACCGACCGGACGTCGAGGGGCTCCGATCGTACGTCACAGCCCTCGACGAGCGGCTGGCCCCCGAGGCGATCCTGATCGAACTCGACGCACCGTGTCCGGGCGTCGTAGAGACCTTAGAGGACTGTCCAGCGACGGTCGCCGTTGCCGAACGCCGACGGGGGAAAGGCAGGGCGATCGCGGCCGGCTTCGATCGCCTCCTCGACGAGGGCACGAGCGACCGTTTCGCCGATTCGACCGGCACTGCTCGCAGCGACGACGCCGGCGGGAGCGACCCGACGACCGACGACGCCCCGTCGCCTATCGACACGCTCGCCTTTTTCGACGCGGACGCGAGCACGCCCCCCGAGTCGGCAGCGGCGGTCGTCGCGCCGGTTCTCGCCGGGACCTGTGATCTGGCGGTCGGGTCCCGGCGTCACCCCGACGCCGAGGTAGGGCGGCATCAGACGCTGGGCCGGCGACGACTCGGCGACGGGTTCGCGTGGCTCGCGCGCCGCCTGGTCGAGCCCTCGCTGTACGACTACCAGTGTGGCGCGAAGGCCTTTGCCGCCGACGTCTGGCGGGCCGTTCGCGAACACCTCCGCGAGCCGGGATTCGCCTGGGATCTCGACTGTCTCGTCTGTGCGGCGGCACTCGGCTACGAGGCACGGGAGGTGCCGATCGCCTGGCATGACCGACCCCGATCAACGGTCCCGCCCGCGCGGACGGCGCTTGCTCTCGTGCGGGCGTTGTATCGCGCACACCGGCGGACGAGTCGTTCCGCGGCGTCGGCCGGCCGAATTCGACCGGTCGCGGGGACGGACAGCACGGAGAGGCCTCCAAGCGACCGGGACGCCGGCCGGTAGCGCCGCGACCGGGAGAGTGCGGACGGACTCACAGGGGCAGCGGGAGACGCCCGTCGGCACGCTGCCGTCGTCCGATCACAACCCTTAACAGGGGAAAACGGATATTCAAGGATAGCGGGATGGGATAGCCAGGAGATTCCGGCGGGCTCATAACCCGCAGACCGGTGGTTCAAATCCACCTCCCGCTACTTTTCGAACGACTGATGCGAGGAGTGGAACGACGAGCAAGGGGAGCAATAGCAAAAGCGTGGCGGCTCGTTGCTTCGATCGCTACCTCTCCGATACCTGCACGTCGATTCTCAGCTCGACCAGTAGAGGAAGGCTACGAGGACGATCCCCAGTACCGTGCCTCCGAGCACCGCACCCAGGAATTGAACTACCGTCGGGTCGGCTTGTAGCGTGATCAGGCCCGCGGAGAGACCGACGAGCACGACGAAGCCGGTCTGTAGGCGTCGGCGTCCCGACCGACGCTCCTCATCGGAGATCGGGCCGACCATTAGGGCTCCGAACGGCTGACGTGCATCGAAACGAACTGCCAGCCTACCCGAGTTTCCGCCTCGCTGTCCGTATCGCCTCTATTGGCTGTATCGTCCACGCTGCCGACCTCCTCGTGGCTCTCGGCGTCGCTTCGGGGTTCAGGATCGGGACCGTGATCACTGTCGCCGACCCGCCGTTCGAGCGTCCCGCTCCAGCGCGTCTCGTAGTCGTGGCGCTCGCCGGTCGTCGTGTCACTCCAGGCCATCGATACCTCGTCGGCGAACCAGGCGTGATCCGTGCGCTCCCCGACGACCAACGCGTGGCTCTCGATCGTCCAGTCGGTCGTCGTCTCGGTCTGACTCCCCAGACCCTCGGCGATCGCCTCGTAGCCGGTCAGACGCTCGGTGATGCCGAACTTCACCGCTTTGGGGTCCTCGATGAAGTACGGTGCCAGGGGTTCACCCTCCCGAAGCGTTTCGTAGTACGCCCGGACCGTTGCAAGCGCGCTCGGTTCCGCCTCGGGTTTCCGTTCCCGATCCTGATTTCGATCCCGATCGGACGTGCGTTCGGTATTTCCCATTCGGTTCTCACTGGAACCCGCGACCGACCCCGTCCCCCTCGACGAGGTCGTCGAACTCGGTTTCGAGCATTTCCTCGGCTTCCTCGAAGGTATCGGTCAGCCCGCTTAGGTGCTCGGATCGACCCTCCCGGTCGTAGGAGAGTGGCCCATAGGCGGGACTGTCGAGTGCCCCCATCACGTCCTCGAAGAGGTCCTCCGGGGACGTCGGGGCGTCTGCGTGGGCCGAGAGCACGCTCTCTAACTCGGTGCCGACCTGCTGGGCTTCGTTCTCGCTTTCGATCGGTGACTGGACGCCGAAGTGGCCACTGCCCTCCGCGGGGAAGTAGGGTTGGATGTCGTCGTCTACCTGCCGGGCGACCCGCGTGCCGACGCCGCGCACCTCGAAGGGGTTTTTCGCATACGTCTTGAGCTGGTAGACCCCGACCCCCGGGTGACCCAGATAGAGGTCCTCGCCGAGACCTCCCTCGCGGCCGCCCCCGACCGCCCGCCAGCCGCTCGGGTCGGCGTCGCTTTCGGTGACATCCTCCAGTACGTCCCGCCAGTCACGAACGCGCATACCTCCCTGTCGGGTCGGCGGCAGGTCAACGTATCGGTCTCACCGATCCCTGTCGGTACCTCGATCACCACGGTCGCGAGCCCGCGTTGATGGATGGACGCCGGCAGTGCTATCGAAAGAGTAACGCGACCCCGAACGAGTAGGAAAGGCGTGTTCGGGTGGGTGCGATGAACCGACGGCTCGGGCGCTCGGCGAGGACCGTTCTCGCCGCCGGTTCGGCCGCCCTGGTAGCCGTTCTCGCGTACTACGAAGTCCTCTCCTACTGGTTCACCGGGACCGATACGATCCCGCTGATCGAGACGAGCCGGGTCTCGACGCTCGGGGGCGTCCTCGGGATCTTCGCCGGCCCGCTGATGGAAGGGAGTGCCTTCACCGAGCGGGCGCTGTTCTACCGACCGGTCGCGAGCCTGTCGTACGCGATCGATTACGCGATCTGGGGGCTCGATCCCTTCGGCTACCACCTCACCGACCTGTTACTGCATGCCGCCGCCGCCGCGCTCGTCGTCTGGCTGGTCGCAGAAGCCCTGGACGATCGGCTCACGGCCGCGATCGCGGGCGGACTCTTCGCGCTCCATCCCCTCTCGGTCGAGGTCGTCCCGACGCCCGCCCGCCGGCACGACGTGCTCGCGACCGTCTTCGCGCTCGCCGCGGTGTGTCTGTTCGTCCGGGCGACGCGGACGACCCCGCGAGGAACGGGCAAGCGGGCGGACGCGAGCGCGGTGGCGAACCGGGACCAGTGGTCGTCGAGAGCGCGGCGTCGCTGGCTGCTGATTGGCGCTTCGGTGCTGGCCTATCTGCTCGCGATCGGTTCGAAGGAGATCGGGGCCCTCGTCCCGATACTGATCGGGGTATGGTTCCTCATCGTACTCTACGAGCGCCGGCCCTCGATTCGGCGCACGATCCGGAGCGGTGCTGCCTTGCTCGGTCCCTACGCGGTTGCGACGGCGGGCTACCTCGCGCTTCGCTTCGCCGTGCTCGGCGGGCTGGGGGGCTACGACCGTCCGGTCTGGAGTTCCTCAGGCGAACCGATCGCGGTAACGGTCTCCCGGTACGTGCTCAGCCTGGTCTATCCGGTCGACTTCCTCGGCGCGCTCACTGGACTGGACCTGCAGTTGATTCCGAACGGCCTCTATGTCGCGCTCGCGGGTGCTTCCCTTCTCGTCGTCTACAATGTCTCCCGAACGCGATCGGATCGTTCGATACTGATGAGCGCCCGGGGACGCCTGCTCGTGCTCTCGGGCGTCTGGCTCGCGCTGCCAGTCTGGCTGTTCGTCCGTACCGGGCGGTATACGGTTCGGAGCGGCTATGTCTCGATCGTTCCGGTCGCGGTCGTGCTCGCAGTCCTACTCGTTACAGCTGCACGGAACGTCGCCGCCCGTCGCCGGGCGGCGACCGATGGGCACACTGCTACCGACGGTCCCCTCGATACGACTGGCGTCGAATCGAAATCGATGCCGAGAGCGGCCCCGGGGCTGACAACGCTCGCGGTCGTCGCCGTGCTCTGTCTCTCGCTCGTGGCCGGATCGGCCCTGCTCCACCCCTACACCGAATGGGAGCGCGCTGGCGAGGTCTCCGAGGACACCCTGGAGGCGGTCTCGGGGAGCGTCGCGGGCACGCCAGCGAACGCCACGGTAGACGTCGCGCCGGTCCCCCACCCTAAGAGCGCCCGTCGACTGAGTTCCTTCCCCCATGCCCGGTCGGTGACGTTCGTCTGGGCGAACACGATCAGCTCCTGGCTCCGACTGCAAGGCTACGCCGGTGAACGGGAGTTCTACATCAACGACACGGTCGTGCTGACGGAGATGCCCCGGAGGACGACCGCGACCGTAGAACGGCGAGAGGGGCGCTACCGCCTCACGATCCACTACGGGGAGCGCTGTCGGCCCTCGACCGACGACGAACGGTTGGACCCCGACACCGCTCCCGACGAGCGGAACGCCTCGGAGAGGACTCCGGCCGCGGCGGCCTGTGGGGGACGGCGCGACACGACCGACCGCCGCGACGGGCCGAACCGACTCGTGACACCGGGACGATCGGCGATATCAGCGGGACCGGTGAGGTCATCACACGGCCGGCTCGGGGAGTGCCGATGAGATGAACTTCTCGGGTAGTCGGCGACGCCTAAGTGTTCTCGTCGGGGCAGCGGCCGCCGCCCTACTCGCGTTCGCGGCACACTACGAGGTACTCGGCTACTGGTTCACGGGGCCGGATACGCTTACACTGATCGAGACGAGCCGAATCGGGAGTAGGAAGGATGCACTCGATACGCTTACCGCACCGCTCATGCACGGGACGAACTTCGTGCGCCTCACCGGGCTGTTCTACCGGCCGGTCGCGAGCCTGTCGTACGCGATCGATTACGCGATCTGGGGGCTCGATCCCTTCGGCTACCACCTCACCGACCTGTTACTGCATGCCACCGCCGCCGCGCTCGTCGTTGGGTTGCTGGCCGAACAGTTCGGCGTCGTCCGCCCCGACGGCGCGGGAGAACCGCGAGGACGAGGAGTGCTCGCGCTCGCTACGGCCGCGATCGCCAGCGGCCTGTTCGCAATCCATCCACTCACTGCCGAGGTCGTCCCGGTGCCCGCCCGTCGGCACGACGTGCTCGCGACGCTATTCCTACTCGCCTCGCTGTGGGCGCTCGCCCGGGGACTGCGGGCGGCCCGACCCGGCCCGAAGTTGGGGGCCTTCGCGCTCTCCGGACTCACTTACGCGCTCGCGCTCGGCTCGAAGGAGATCGGCGCGCTTCTCGCGCCCCTCGCGCTCACCTGGGTCGTACTCGACACCTACGGTCGGAGCGGCCGCCTCCATGAGACCGTTCGGCGAACGGTCCTCGCTGGCGTCGGCTACGGCCTCCTCTCGGCGGGGTATCTCGCACTCCGACTCGCCCTACTCGGGGGTCTCGGGGGCTACGTCGGGCCCTTCGGCGGTGTGAAAGACACCCCGATACCGGTGATCGTCTCCCAGTACGTCCTGAGTCTGTTCTACCCGGTCGACGTGCTCGACTTCAGTCCGGGCGTTACCTACGTTCCGACCACGATCTACGTTGTCCTCGTCGTCTGGATCGGCCTGCTCGCCGTCGGTATCGTCGGCGCTGGTGGACTTAGACCCTTTCTCCGCTGGAAAGTCGGCCGGCTCGCGATCTATTACACTGTCTGGTTCGCCCTCCCGCTGCCGCTGATCGTGCGGGTCGGCGAGTACTCGCCCTGGACGGGGTATATCGCGCTCGTCCCGGTCGCCGCGCTCACCGCGCTTTGTCTGACGGTCGCCGGACGGGGACTCTGCCGGGCGCTGGCCGAACTCACCGGGACCAGTAGAGGGGACGAAACCCGAAGCCAGGACGTCGGGACGATTCGAAGTGGCTTGGGTGCTGGGGGTAGCCTCGCGGCGTTCGTGCTCGCAGTCCTCCTCGTCGTCTCGCTGGTACTCGTCTCGCCGCTCGCCCAGCCCTACGACGGCTGGGAGCACGCCAGCGAGGTCACCGAAGAGGCGCTCACCGAGGCCGAACCGCGAGCCGACGACCTCCCGCCGAACGCCGTTCTCAAGATCGAGCGGTTGCCGAACGTCGCGACGCTCGGACCGCCGACGGCGAAAGCGCGGGTGAAGTCGCTGCGATACTTCTGGGCCCATACCGTGCGCTCCTGGGTTCGCCTACGAAACCCCGAGAGCCGACTGTCGACCTTTACCTACGGGCGGACCGTGCCGGTCGGAGAGGAGCCGGTCGTCGTCCGAACTTACCTGAAGGGACGCCCGGACGCCCCGCCGGCGTTGCGCTTTCGCTACGAGCCACGAGCGTCGAACCGGACTACCGGGACGTAGCGATCGTTCCCGGCAGTGACCCTCGGTAGCGACCAACCCAAACGTTAGGCGCTTCCGATGCCTACTAGAGGACACGATGTTCCGGGATCGCCTCGCGGCCGGCGAGCAACTGGGAGCGCGCTTGGCCGAGCGCGACCTCGGTATCGGCGTCGTCCTCGGGATCCCTCGGGGTGGTCTCCCGGTCGCCCGGCCCGTCGCGGACGCGCTTGCGTGTCCGCTCGACGTCGTCGTCGCCTCGAAGATCGGCGCGCCACACAACGCCGAACTCGCGCTCGGGGCGGCCGCCGCCGACGGGAGCGCCTGGTACAACGACGCGCTGATCGATCGATTGGGCGTCGAGACGGCCTACCTCGACCAGGAGCGCGAACACGAGGCCGACGCCGCCCGCGAGAGGTAGCCGTCGTCGACGACGGCCTCGCGACGGGTGCGACGGCCCTCGCCTGCTTGCGCCAGGTTCGGGAGGCGGGAGCCGAGCGCGTCGTCTTCGCCGTCCCGGTCGGCTCCTCGAACGCGATCGCCCGCGTCGAGCGCGAGGCCGACGAGGTAATCTGCATAGAGGTCCCCGAGCGCTTCGGCGCTGTCGGGCAGTTCTATCGCTCCTTTGAACAAGTGTCCGACGAAAAGGCCCTGGAGTACCTCGATCGCGAGTCGCCGATTTAAATACTGGTCACGAACCGAGGGCAGACCTCGTTTATCTACTTCTCACGTGCGGTTCTTGTTCATCGCGCCGGTCCCGAGAGGTACGGCCGGCGAGGATCGCAGGAGCGCCGCCGAGGAGAACACCGTTGAGGAGTGCGCTTCGCTTCTCCGCGAGGGTGTGATCGGCGTGGCTGCCGGAAGCGCGGCGATGGTGGCGATGACCGGCGTCCTGCTCGGCGGCGTCGCGGTCGGCGCTCTCGATCCTGCCCCGATCGCTGGCCTGGCGGCGATCGTCGGCTTTGGCGAGAACCGGCTGGCGGGGTACGTGTTGCTCTCGGCTGCCGGTGTGGTGCTCTGGCCGTCGCTATTCGTTGCGATCGGCGAGCGCGTTCCCGGCCGGTCGGCCTCGCTTCGGGGACTTTCCTTCGGGACCGTCATGTGGAGCGGGTTCGTCCTCGCCTTTCGTACTGGTCAGACCGGGTCGACACTCGCGCTCTATGCTGTACTCACTCTCCTCGCCCACTGGGCCTACGGGTTCGTTCTCGGGGCTGCTTTCGAACTCCTCGCCGAGCGAATGGCCGACTTCGATATCGAGAACTTGCCGTTCGTATGAGGAGTACCGGCTCGAACCGACCTGAGGACCCGTGAGGGCCTGCCGTCGATCAATCGTCGGTATCGGTGGGAAGTCGAGGTCCCTCCTCGCCGTCATCGATCGACGCCAGGACTCGCTCGTGGAACTCCTGTAACACGCGACTCTCGTCCTCGGCGAGCACGACGTCACTAGCCGTGAGCGTCGCGAGCCCGAAGGCCCGCGGCGTGGGGGAGGAAAGCCGCTGGCTTCGGACCGCGATCTCCCCGGCGTCGATCGCTTCGATTACGTCCTCGATCGCCCCGACGTCGAGTTTGTCCTCCAGTAACTCGCGATAGGTCTCCTCGATCACCGCGAAGTCCTCCAGGTCCTCGGCGAAGCCAAGCAGCATCTCGCTGGAGACTTGCTGTTGGCTGGCGGATTTCTCGTAGCCCTTGTAGCGCTTGAGGATCATGAGCGCCCGCGTCGCGTCGATCCGGAAGTACCGTTCGAGCAGGTCGGTCCCCCGGAGGCTCGCCCGCAGATCCACGCGAACCGTTTCGGGATCGATGTCTTCGATCAGTCCCACGAGGTCGACCTTTCGATTGAGCGGCATCGCGAGCGAGAAGCCGTTGTCCGCGACCGCGACCGTAACGTTCGCGCCCGCCTGCTCGGCACACCGGTAGGCGAGCAGCCGCGAGAACCCGTCGTTGAACTGCCGCCCGTAGTTCGAGTGGACGTAGTACCGGCGTTTGTACTCGGCATGGTCGGTCTCCTCCTCGATGGCGAGCCTGCCGGGCGTGCTCGCGCTTTCGGGGCCGGCGTACCTGACCTGCTCGTCGAACATCCGGGCGAGTGCCCGCAGCGCCTCGTCATCGATCGGGAACTCCCGCAGCCACCGTCGGACGGCCG
>PXRA01000035.1:10144-15599 GCA_003021725.1 Halobacteriales archaeon QH_8_64_26 | reverse complement strand
GTCGGCCGCGCGCCGGTCGGGTCGACATAAACCTTCGACCCTCGCCGGTACCGGAACTCGTAGCGATCGCCGCCTAAGACGAACACGTCGCCTTGCTCTAAGGTATCGAGGTAGCTCTCGTCGAGCCCGCCGACCCGCTCGTTTCCCCCGCGGACGAACACCGAACAGGAAAACGAATCGGGGATCGTCCCGAGGTTGGTCATGTAGATGACCCGGGCGAGGCGACCCCGTTTCCCGATCAGCGGTCTGCCGACCTCGAAGTCGGGGTAGTGGTGCTCGCCGTCGGGCTCGTCGTTGCTATCGCGCCAGATCTTCGCGTAGACATTGTGATCCTCCAGGCCCTCATAATCGGCAGTGAGGTAGGCAAACAGCGTCTCGAAGTCATTCTCGGAGTACTCGCGGTAGGGATAGGCCCGCCGGAGGATCGCCTTCACTTCCTTTTCAGGTCGGACGGCGTTGATCGCCATACCGTAGACCTGTTGAGCGGCGACGTCGTGACACCGTTCGGGGACGAAAACGCGATCGACGAAGTTCTCTTTCGCCTTCCGGGTCATCACCGCCGTCTCGATCAGCTCGTCGCGATCGAGGACCAGTACCCTGCCCTTTACTGTTCGTCCGAGGCGATGGCCTGCCCGGCCGACCCGCTGGAGGAGGCTGGCGACGGACTTCGGCGAGCCGACTTGCACTACCAAGTCGACGTGTGGCATATCGATCCCGAGTTCGAGGCTCGTCGAGGTGGTGACGACATCGAGACTCCCCTCTTTCAAGCGTTGCTCGACGGCCTGGCGGCGTTCGGTCGAGAGGCTACCGTGGTGACAGCCCGAGTCCTCCTCGGTGAAACCGTGGTGTTTGCGGAGGGTGTGTAACACTCGCTCGGCTCCCGAGCGCGTATTGGTGAACACCAGGGTGTTCGTATGCTCCCTGACCAGTTCGGCCAACTCGTCGTAGAACCGTTCTTGAACCACCTCCCGAGGTGTGTCGATGAGATCGGCGGCCGGACAGGACAGCTCCAAATCGAACTCCCGGGCGAAGCGGGCGTCGACGATCTCGTACTCGCGGGGCTCCCCGCCGGGTGACTCGCGACCGACCAGGAATTCGGCGATCGTATCGAGCGGTTCGACGGTCGCCGAGCAGCCGATCCTCGTCGGCGAGGTCTCACACATCGCTTCGAGGCGTTCGAGCGACAGGGCGAGGTGGGTACCCCGCTTGTTCGCCGCGATGCTGTGGATCTCGTCGACGACGACGTATTCGATCGTTCGTAGCTTCTCCTTGAACTTCGGGGAGTTGAGCAGAATGGCCAGCGTCTCGGGAGTGGTGTTGAGGATGTGGGGCGTCTCCGCTAACATTCGCTGGCGATCCCCGCTGCTCGTATCGCCGTGACGGATAGCGTGGCGGATCTCGATACCCTCGCTCTCCTCGCCCTCACTGGCCCTATCCTCCTTCTCGCTATCGGGTTCGGACTCCTCGGCGGCGATGTCTGCGATCTCCGCGAGGGGAACTTCGAGGTTGCGGTGGATGTCGTTCGCGAGCGATTTGAGCGGCGAGACATAGAGACAGTACACCGAGTTGTCCAGTCCGTCCTCGTGCTCGCGGCGATAGAGATCGTCGATGATCGAGGCGAAGGCGGCCTGGGTCTTACCACTGCCCGTCGGCGCACAGACGAGCGTGTTCGTTCCCCTCTCGACGAGCGGGATCGCCTCGCGCTGTGGCGGGGTGAAAAAGCCGCCGTTTTCGGGAACGCACTGGCCGAACCGGCGCACCCACCACTTCCGCACCGCGGGTTCGAAGGACGCGAGTACCTCCTCGTCGGCGATCGATATGTGTTGGGGGTCGAATCCTAACTCGGCGTCGAGGCCGTCGAGTAACTCGCGTCCGCCCATCGCGCGTTCTCCGCCACGCAGCGGCAAGTGGGTTCGGGCGCCGGCAGTACCGTCGTCGGTGATCTCGCGAACGTCGGGGCTCCCGCCCTGCCGGTGGCTTCGGGACCGATCCGGTCGGAGAGCGATGGGACTAACGCGATTCGATGCCGAGACCGCCTATGGCACGCCCGGGAGACACGCAAGCGCGGGGTGAGAACGCGATCGAGGGCCACCCGATCTTCGCGGCCGCCTACGACCGTTTCGGGGGTGTGGGCGAGGGGTTTCTGCGCGACCACCGCCAGTACCTCGCACGGGACCTGGAGGGGTCGGTGCTCGACCTCGGAGCCGGCACCGGCGACATGTTTCCGTACCTCGCCCGGGCGGCCGCCGCCGAGGGTGAGAGCGAGGGCGCGAACGCGAGCGAGGACGGGACCGCCCAGGGACTCGCCTTTCACGGGATCGAACCCGATCCCCATATGAAGCGGCGTGCAAAGCGGGCGGCGAGCGAGGGACCCCTCGATATCGACCTCCGACTCGCTCGCGCCGAATCGCTACCCTATCCCGACGATTCGATCGATGTCACCGTCGCCTCGCTGGTCTTCTGTACGATTTCCGACCCCGAACACGCGTTCGCGGAAGTGAGTCGCGTGCTCCGGCCCGGCGGCGAGCTACGATTCCTCGAGCACGTCCGCTCGGACGGTCTGCTCGGGCACGCTCAGGACGTCCTCGCGCCGGCCTGGAAGATCGTCGGCGCGGGCTGTCACCTCGACAGGGACTTCGAAGGCCTGCTGGCCCGCAGTCCCTTGGAGACGATCGACGTCGAGACGATCCGGGCCCCGCCGCCGGCGACGCCGATACTGCGCGGCAGAGCACTCAAGCGACCCTGAGACGACTCGCGCGAGCGAACGCGCGATCGGGGCGGACGAGGGATTTCCCTCGCGGACTTTCTTTCACGTCCTGAAAACGTTCGAGCGACCGATCGGAGCCCTGAGAACGAAAGCAATCGCTTTAGGGCCCCGGAGCGTGGGACTTATACTATGGTAGAAAGCACTCTCAGTTCGATTATCGGATTCGTCGTGGCATTGCTCGTCGGTGCCTTCGGGATCTACGTCGGTGGCCGGGTCATCACGGACGCCGATAGTTACGTCTATGCGATCATCACCGCGCTGATCGGGTCGGCGATCTGGTTCGTCGTGTCCTTTTTCGTCGGGTTCATCCCGCTCATCGGACCGATCCTGGCGCTGATCGCCTATCTCTGGGTCATCAACCGGCGGTATCCGGGCGGGTGGATCTCGGCGGCCGGGATCGCTATCATCGCCTGGATCGCGGTGTTCGCCGTTGTACTCTTGCTCTCTGTCGTCGGGCTCGTCGCGCCGGAAGCGGTCGGCGTCCCGAGCATCTAAGCATCGATCGTCGGCTCCCGGTACCGATTTCGGCACCGACCACGCCGCTTCGCTTCGATCCGAGGTCGAAGAGACCGGCACTGGAGTTATGAACTGGACCGCACAACGAGGTCCATGAGCGTTGGACTCGTGTGGTGGCTCCGTGAGTGAACTTTCAGTGACGTTTCTGGGGACGGGCGCTGCGATGCCCGACGGCGAGCGCTCTCAGACCGGGCTGTTGCTCGAACGAAACGACACTGATGGCGGTGAGGGCAGCGACAGTGAAGCCGTCCTCATCGACTGTGGCAGCGGCGTCCTGGGTAACCTCGCTCGAACCGAGCCGGGGTACGAGGGAATCTCGACCCTTCTGCTCACCCATCACCACCTCGATCACGTCGCCGACCTCATGCCGCTGTGTAAGGCGCGGTGGCTCGCGGGGGCTGAGGATCTCGCGATCGTCGGCCCGCCGGGCACCGAAGCGCTCGTGGAGGGGCTCTTCTCGGTGCATTCGTACATGCGGGATCGACTCGACATCTCGGTCCGGGAGGTCACCCCTGGTTCCTTCGAGGTAGGGGGGTATAGCGTTCGAGCGATCAAAACGCGCCACTCGATGGAATGTCTGGCCTACCGTTTCGAGAATGCCGACAAGGACAATACAGCGGCGGAGGGGAGCGGGGCGGCCGACCCCAAGGGCGAAACCGAAACGTCGGCCGTTGCGTTCAGCGCCGACAGCGAGGCGTTTCCCGAGCTCTGCGAGCTGGCCGATGGCGGGACGCTCGTTCATGACTGCTCGTTTCCCGACAGCGTGGACGTCTCGAATCACCCGACGCCGACCCAGTTGGGCGAGGCCCTCGCCGAGAGCGAGGCGGCGATCGATCGGGTCTATCTCACCCACCTCTACCCACACACGAGGGGCCACCACGAGGAGATGTCGGATTCGATCGCCGCGCAGTACGATGGGGACGTTCGCTTCGCACAGGACGGCCTCACGATCGAGATCGAATGAGGCGTCTTCGAGACCGTCGATACCCTCGCCCTCCGAGCATTCGAGAATCCCGGGGGAAGGATGAATACCGGCGGGAGCCGACCGTCCCCGTGACTCGATCCGAACGCGAGCGCTGGGACGAGCGGTATCGTACCGAGGAGTTCGAGCCGTCGATGTCGCCCTCGCCACTACTTCGGGCCTACATCGATGCGCTCCCGTCGGGCCGCGCGCTCGACGTCGCGACCGGCACCGGACGGAACGCCCTCGCGCTCGCCGAGAACGGTCACGACGTCGATGCGATCGATATCTCCGAGGAAGCACTCGAACGCGCCCGGGAGAACGAACGCGAACGGAACCGTAAGCGCGAGCGCGGGAACAGGAGCGAAAGAAGCGAGGACGGCCCGCTCGCCATCGAGTGGATCCGAGCCGATATCGACGAGTACGACTTCCCGGAGTCGACCTACGCGGCGGTAAACGTGAGTTACTACCACGGCCTCGATCGCCTCGCCGACATCAAACAGGCACTGAGTCCGGGGGGCATGCTGTTGTACGAACACCACCTCCGGTCGGCCGAAGCGATCGAGAGCGGGCCCAGTACCGATCGGTTCCGGTTCGGCTCGAACGAGCTCCTGGGAGCATGTCTCGATCTCACGATCCTCCGCTACGAGGAACGCACCACCGAGCGCGACGGCCGAACCGGGACGCGAGTTTTCCTCGCTGCTCGCCGATCGGGCGGCCCCGCACAGACCTATCCCCGGGAACCGGCACCGATCGAGTGACGCTCCCTCTCCCTGGAGGACTCACCAGGACGGGCTCGATGCCCGCTCGGAATCACCCGAGGGCGGCTTCGCCGGCTCAGGACAGACGGTATCGAAGCAGCGCGGCGATCCCGCCGAGGCTGTCCAACTGGTTGCCGGGCGCGAATTCGCTGGAGAACACGGTCACGGTCCCGCCCTGATGTTCGGTGTTCTCGATGATGCGATCGACGTCTTCGGTCCACTCGCCACCGTCCCCTCGCTCCTCGCGCAGGCGCTCGTCGAGGATCAGTAACTGCTCGATCGCGCCGAACTCCGCGGCCTTCGAAACGGCCTCGACGCCGTAGGTCGCGGGCTCCTCGCGGGCGATCCGGCCGGTGAGGTCGTCGATCAGTTCGGCTTCCTCGGCGATCCGGGTCTCGGCTTGGACCTCCTCGACCGCGCCGCGCTTGAGCACCTCGTGGACCCCCCGGT
>PXRA01000035.1:0-10065 GCA_003021725.1 Halobacteriales archaeon QH_8_64_26 | reverse complement strand
TCGGAGCGCTCGCGGGCGTACTCGCCCTTACCGGTGGGGCCGGTGAGCGAGACGCGTTCCTCGGTGCCGTACTGCGCGACGGTATGGACCGCCGCCGCGCCCTCCTCGATCGTGGCGATCGCGACGTCGGGTGCGTCGGTCGCCTCGATTGCCTCTTCGAGGCGTTGTTCCTGGTCGGGTTTCCAGTGTTTCTCGATCTCGATCTCGGTGCGTTCCTCGACATTGAGGGTGTGGTGGGCTCCGACCTGGTCCTCGCGTGAGGCCCAGGTGATCACGCCCGAGACCCGTAATCTGTTCGCGAACTTATCGAACTCGGCGGATTCGGCATCGAGGGTAACGCCCATCGGTTCGCGCTCCCCGCCGGTATCCCGGACCCGGTCGTCGGCGCGTTGGATTCGCCGGGTCGTATCGCCCGAGACGAGATCGCCGGGCTCGATGAGGTAGGTGAGATGCCAGAGGTCGTCGAGGCTCTCGGGGACGAGCGTGACCCGCTCCCGGCCGCCCTCGACGCGCGTCCGGCCGTTTTCGCGCATACCTGTATCTATCCGCCCGGCGCTAAGTATGCCGAAGCCGGGCGCGTTCGTCTCGGTGGTCTCCTCGGCCGCGTTGCCGCTCATGGCCGTACTGGGACTCACTGCGGGTGCGGCCTCGGTTCCGCTTTCGCTACTGGCCGCGCTCCCGTCGTCGGTTGCGGTCGGGGTCTCCGTAGCGGTCGCCGTCTCGGCGAACACCGACTCGTCCGTGCTGGCGGACGTAGTCGTCGAATCGTTCTCGCTGCCGAATACGCTCGTATCGGCCGTCTCGCTCGTACTGTCCGCACGGGGGACGGTCACGGTGGCGTTGTCATAGATCGCCATATCGTTGTCGTTGAGGTAGGGTTCATCCGAGTCCTCCATCGTACCGCCGTACTCGAAGTTCCCGTCGTCGTCGGCGTCGCGGTAGAGCACGGCATAGAGCTGTTGGCTCTCCTCGATGTTATTGGCGAGGTCGATCTCGATGTCCTCGTTCTGCTCGGCGTCGAGTTTCCGAGAGACGCCGATCATACTACTCCTGACGTTGTCTTCTCCCTGCATCAAGCTCTCATTGTGTATCACGACAAAGCCTCCGTCGGGCGACGTGGCCGATTCGACCGTGATGTCAGTCCCGTCCCCAGTGACCGTCTGATTGGCGAAAACGACCTGTGCGGACCCGCTGGTCTCGGCTGAGAACGCTGAGTCGTTGGCCGTCTCGGTGTCGGTGTCGGTATCGTTCGTCGTGTCCACCGCTTCGTCCTCGACCGGCTCACACTCTTCGGCCGTGGCCGTGTCGTTCGTCGTGTCATCGCCGAACGAGTCCTCGTCAGCGGTGACCGATTCGTCGCCGAAGGAGTTCCCGGAACTATCGTCGAAGGGACTGCTCTCGTTATTGTCGCCGAAGGTCTCCCAACCGTCGCTTCCGGTCGTGCTACTGGTGTCGCTCGTCGACTCGAAGGTCGAATCCGCAGACGTGTCGTCAACGGTCGAACTACCGTCGTCGACGTCGTCGAAGTTATCGACGTCCGGCTCGGCCGGGATCTGCTTGTCGATGACCAGGCCGTTGAGCAGGAGCTCGATTTCCATCGTCTCGTCGCTGATGTCGGTCTTCGAGACGCTAGCGGCGATGCGGGCGTCCTCGTCGGCCTCGATGTCGATCGTCTCGTCGCCACTACCCTCGATCGGAACGTCCGAGTTCTCGGTGACGATCGTCCCTCGCCACTCGCCATCGTAGGTGATCCGTAGCTGGTAGCCCGAGGCGTCCGTCTCGCTTCCGGTCGTGTCGTCAGTGTCGTTCTCGGTCGACGTGGCTTCCTCGGGCGGCTCACACTCCTCGTCGGGCGTGACCTCCTTGCCCGAGACCGGCGACCACTCCGCTGGCCCACCGGTCCGTGTGGCGCTCGACCCACCCACCGCGAAGGCCCCGACACCGGCGAGGGCAACGCTCCCGACGACTAGGAGGACCAGCGCTCGACCCCCTGGCGTGGCTGGCCCGCCCCGTTTCTCACTCATATTTCCGAATTAGTTATGATCGGATTTATATTTATCCATTAACGGAAATAAGCGCTCGATCCCGAAATCGACCGCAGGCGACGGTCTTGCCGGGTAAGGCCGTCGGTAATGTCCGATGTCGACCGTCGCGGTCGACGGTCGGCTCCCGGAAGCCACAGGGCCGGTCGGCGATCGAGTCGACGGTGAAACCGCGGTCGGTTGCGAGAACGATCCGAGAGCGCCAACCGATCAGTCCTCGACGATCCGGCTGCCGCCCGCCGGGAGGAACTCGGCGATCTTATCGGGACTGGCGACCTTTCGGACGAAACTCGTATCCCGGAAACGCTCGCGGAACTCGCGATAGAGAACCTTCGCGGCGTCGTTCTGTGCGTACCGGCCCGGTTCGAGGGTAACCGACGTCTCGACTCGTGGCTCGACGGCCGCGGGCGGCCCGCCGAGCACCCGCGTCTCGGGCTCACAGGCGATCCCGACGGCCACTCCTACCGCCGTATCCTCGAAGTAGGTCCGATCGCCCCGGATCACGAACGCGCCTTTCTCCACGTACTCGCCGCTCTCGGGGGTTTTCGAGACCTGGTCGGGTTCGACCGTATAGACGTCGCCGGCATACCGGCCGTTCTTCCAGACCGTTGAGTAGGAGACGGCGAACTGTGCGGCTTCCCCGAGGGTCGCCTCGGAAAAATCGATCTCGCGGGCGGGTTCGGAGGGGCCGGTGGCCTTGAGCACGGTCACCGGACCCCCTTCGACCTGGGTGTGGAGGAAGCGATCGCCCCGGTCCATGTACTTTTTCACTAGTTCCTCGTTCTGGTCGGCGTTGCGCCCGCCAAGCACCAGAAAGCCCTCCGAAGTACGGAACCATCTGAATCGCTCGTACCACTGCTCGTTCATCCGAACCGGGATCGAGGGCTCGGCGAGCCAGTCGGTCTCTTCGGCTTCCTCCTCGTCGATTTTCCCCTCTTCGGGGTCGTCCTCGGCTTCCCACTGCTCCCGGCGTTGTGTTGCCTCCGCGAGGCTCTCCCGGGTGTCGGCGATCGCCTCCTGTGCGCCCTGTTTCTTCTCGCCGATCCGCTTTGCCTCGGTGTAGAGGCGATCGGCGTTGCGTTCGACGCCCATACCCGTATCGAGATCGATCCGCTCGCCGTCGAGTTCGATAGTGACCGTGCCCGTCGCCGGATCGACGCTATGGACGCTCTCGGCGGCCGGGATTCCCTGCTGTTCGCCCTCGGCGAAGCGGGCTTCGATCTCCCCCCAACTGAAATCGGCCTCGCGAGCCTCGCCGACCGTCGAGAGGATCTCGTCAACGAGGTCGTAGCGTGAGTACAGCGACTCGGCCTTCTCGCGTTCGGTTTGGGCTTGTGCCTCGAAGTCCTCGATGGCCCCTTCCTGCTGGGCGATGATCCGCTTCTGTTTCTCGATTTCCGCCTCGAAGTCCGGCCGGCCCGACGAACCCCCGCTACCACCTCCCTCACCGCCGCTTTCGGCCGCCTCCGCGCCCTCGATCGCCGTGAAGTACGCATCGAGCGCCGCGTTGAATCCCTCCTCGATCGGCTCCGAACGGAGGTCGTCGTATTCTTCGAGGGGCAGAGGCGTAACGTCGATGGGCGCTTCCCTTCTTCCCTCGTCGTCACTGCTCGATCCTGCACCGGTTGTGGCTTCCGCGTCCGCTCCGCTAGCTCCGTCGGTCTCGCCGTTCTCAGCGGTATCGTCGCTGTCGTCACTGCCGCTCTCGTAGTAGAGCCGTGAATCGAGACCCCCACCGAGCGCGTCGGCGAGCCGGTCGGTCGCCCGGTAGAGCGCGTCGAACTCCTCCTCGCCGGCCTCGGCGATATCGAGGGTCTTCTCGACGCCCGCGCGCGTACAGAGTTCCTCGGCATACAACCCCCCGAAGTTGAGCTGGGTCGCGAGCGTCCGAACGAGATCGGTATCCGAATCGCCCATCCGTGCGGCGAAGTCCTCGGCGCTCGTCTCGAAGGGATGGAATCGGGCACCGGGGTACTGGTACTGTGCACCGGGAGCCACAGTACGGGACTGGAGGCGCACGGTATCGAGGCAATCGACCACGGCTCCGGTCTCGTCGAGCGCGGCGATGTTGCCCTGGCCGAAGAGTTCCGCGACGATCTCGGTGTTCTCGTCGTCGCGCTCGAAGGAAAAGGTGAGCACGCGATCGAATCCCTGCTGGGATACGCCCGCAAAATCCGCTCCCGAGAGGCGATTGCGAAGCATCTTCGCGAAATCGGGCGGGCGTTCGGGGGCATCGGGGACGTGTTCGGGCGGGGAGATGTGGGCACGTTTGTCCTCGCCGACCTCGATGAGCAGTTCGAGCCGCCCCCGATCGAAGTCGCGGCACTTCAGCCGGAGGAGCTTCCCGGGATAGAGATAGGCCTTATCGACCTTCGCGCCGACGAAGCCATTGAGTTCGCCGACCAGCGCCGTGAGATCGACGCTGGTCAGTTCGTGTTTCCGGTCCATAGTGGAGCGAGGGAAGCGCCCGGAAAAGGCGTGTTGATCGTGCGGAACCCCGAAGCTATGGGTGCGGGCGTTCTATCGCCTCCCGTGATCGACGAGACTCACCTCCGGCGGACATTCGAACTCGCTCGCGAGGCGGCCGCCAGCGGAAACACCCCCTTCGGATCGCTGCTGGTCCGAGACGGCGAGGTAATCGCCGAGAGCCGGAACACCACTCGCACCGAGGAAGACATCACCGCCCATCCCGAACTGAAGCTCGCGCGGTGGGCCGCCCGGGAGCTCGACGACGACGGGCAGGGCGACGTAACGATGTATACGAGCACCGAGCCCTGTCCGATGTGTGCCGGCGCGATGGCGATCGCCGGGCTCGGCCGCGTGGTCTACAGCATCGATAGCGCGACCGCCGCCGAGTTCGCGCCCGGCGACGGTTCGCCGCCGAGTTCGGATCTCCTCGACCGCGAGAGCGATATCGAGGTGATCGGTCCGGAACTCGAATCCGAGGGGCGAGCGGTACACCGCGAGTGCTGGGAGGAGTGAGATCGACCCGAAACCGGTCGTGGACCGGCGGCGAGCGAACGGATCGCCGACGCTATCGCTGGACTAACTCGATCAGTCGCTCGCTGCTTGGTCGAGTAGTCGTCGGGTTCGCCCCGGCGCGTCCAGCGGCGAAACCGTCCGTCCGTCGATGACCAGTATCGGCGTCGATTCGACGCCGGCTTGCTGTGCAGCGGCCGCTGTAGCGCGGACGGCTTCCTCGTAGCGCCCGCTCGTAACGTGCGATCGTAGCTTCTCGATGGGTCCGACGCCCGCTTCCCTCGCGAACCGGACCAGTCGGTCGACCATCGCCCACCGCTTGCCCTCCGGTGGCTGGTTGGCGAGGAGGTACTCGTGATACGCCCAGTAGGTGCCCGGGTCGAGGTTCCAGACGGCCAGACCGGCCCGGGCCGCACGTGCCGCGTCCGGTCCGAGGAAGGGCTTTCCCCCCCATGTAGCCTATGGCTCGAAACGTGAGCGATAGACCGGTCGTTCGATGAAGTTAGTGACGATCTCCTCGAGAAACCCCTGACTGAACTGCGCGCAGTACGGGCACTTCCAGCTTCCGTAGTACGTTACCGCCGATTCTTCGCCCGCACCCATCGTAGCATAGCGGAACTCGGCGGGCGTGTTCGGGATCGGTGCGGTCGCTACGGGACTTTCGAGCGGGTCGGCGTCGGCGGTGTCGGTGGTGTCGGGCCCCGCCGTCCCGCTACCACCCGGACCTGCGGAACCGAGACAGCCCCCGAGAACCGAGAGTCCAGTTAGGGCGAGAAACGCCCGTCTATTGGTCGCCATATCGAACTGTTCGACCGGAGACGATATAGGGCATCGATCGGAACGCGATCGATCTTCGAGGATCGGACCAGTGTGCGATGAGAGAGCGGCCCCGCGACGGAACGAGAGGGCCCGCCCCGCCGTGCCCGTGCGCTCGGGGCGTTACTGGTCTGTCTCGCCGGGCTCGCGCTCCTGGTCGACGTGGCCGCCGGCAGCAACGCCGCCTCCAGTCTCAACAATGCCGCCTCCAGCGAATCGCTCGACGTTCCGCGATGGCTCTATCTGCTCACCGGCGGCGCGGCCATCGGTGCGCCCGCGAACCCGGTCGTGCTCGTCCCACCGAGTTGGTTCGGCGGGCTCAACGTCGCCTTCGTCCTGGTTGGCCATCTCCTCGCGATCTGGGTCGCTCACGCGATCGCCTTCGATCTGTTTCCCGGTCGCCTACAGGCGATCCACAGCGAGTACCCCTTCGTCGCCGTAATGATCTCCTATACGGTGATCAGCCTCTGATTGATCTCGCTGCCGAGCGCGCCGCTGGCGTACGTGTGAGCCTACGTGAGTCCTCAGTCGGCGGGCTTTGCCGACGGCGTGTACGCCCGGGCGATTTCCTTCCACTCGCCCGTCCGAAAGCGGTAGTAGTTAACCATCGCCGGGACGAGCATCTCGATAACGATCGCGAGTGCGAGCCCCGCGAGGCCGAGTCGGGTACCAGCGCGTATCGCCGCTCGCCCGCAGCGGGCCGATCGACGTCCGCGAGAGCCCGCGGAAGACGATCCCGATACAGGTCGCATAGATGAGCGTCACCGCTATCGGAAGCGACGGGCTCGCCCGGTCGACGAACGCCAGCGCGATCGGCTCGGCGAAAGCGAACACGAGGACCGCCGAGACCAGATACACCGCGACCCCGAAGCGGATGACCTCGCGGCCGTAGGCTTCGGCGGTCCCTTCGTCCTCGACGCCGAACTGCTGGCCAACGAGGCTCGAGGAGGCCAGTCCGAACCCCCAGCCGGGCGTGTTCAGCAGGTCACGCACGCGGAGGGCGATCACGAACGCCGCGGCGACGGCCGTCCCGAAGAGATCGACGATCGCCAACAGGGGGAACTCCCCGAGGCGCCACGCGAGGTTCTTCCCGATCATCGGCGTCCCGACCCGCACGACTCGGAACATCGTCTCCCGATCGAGGTAGGACCCGAGGGGATCGAGAGTTATCGGGAACGCCCCGATCAGCGGCACTCGCCCACGAACCAGGCCGAGCGCGAACGTCGCCGTGACCACGACGTTCGCGAGGACCGTCCCGAGCGCCGCGCCGAGAACTCCGAGGTCGAGGCCGAAGATCAACGCCGCGTTGAGCGCGACGTTCACCACCGCCCCGCCCGCGCGGACGACCATCGGCGTCCAGGCGTCGTCGGTGCCGACGAGGGTACGACTGCCGATCAGGTTCAGCCCGGCGAAGGGCACGCCGAGACCCAGTATCGGAGGTACGCCCCGCCGAGGGCGACGACCGCCGGGTCGTCGCTGAGGAGGCCGATCAGCTCCGTCGAAAGCGACCAGAAGAGGAGGGCGATCGGCAGCGTGAGGGCGAGAACGAGGAGGACGCTCGACCGAACCGCTTGCCCGCCAGTCCCGCCGGCACCGTAGGCCCGGGAGACGAGCGCGATCGTCCCGCTCGCGACGCCGCTGCCGAGCGCGAAGACGATCCCCCAGAAGGAGGCGGCGAAGCCGACGCCGGCGATCGCCCCGGTGCCGAGCGCGATCCCGACCATCACCACGTCGATGGCCTCCTTGGACATCCGAGCCAGTCCCGTGACGATGCGCGGCCAGGCCAGGTCCGTGGTCCGGCGTGCCCGCTCGGGTTCGATGAGACCGAGGCGGGCGAGCAGGCGACCGATATACAGTACGGCGAGTCGGATCGGGTTCGGCGGGCTGAACACTGCGAAGGTGAACAGTTGCCGGTAGAGCGTTAAACGCCTTTCTTTCCGGTGATCGTCGGTCTTCTTTTATGCCGGTTCGGGTGCCCGCCACGCCAGGACGATCCCGAACACCGCGACGCCGCCCGCGAGCAGAAAGGCCGGTCGGTAGCCCGCCCGATCGATG
The DNA here is from genome assembly GCA_003021725.1 of Halobacteriales archaeon QH_8_64_26. Classification (GTDB taxonomy): domain Archaea; phylum Halobacteriota; class Halobacteria; order Halobacteriales; family Halococcaceae; genus PXQR01. The sequence goes on along the minus strand of PXRA01000035.1, from coordinate 2,173 downwards.
ATCCCGCCGGCGACGATCGGGCCGATAAACGCACCGAACAGTCCCACGCTCGTCAGCAGCGAGACGGCCGTCGCTTGCACGTCCGAGGCGACGATCTCCGTGATATACGAGAACATCAGCCCGATAACGACCTGTACGGCGAAGCCGATGACGACCAGTAACCCGATCAGCAGTCCGACCCGCGATACCACGGCAACGCTCACAACGGCGGGTGCGGCGACGACGAACGACGTTACTGCTACGGGTCGACGTCGGTGACCGAACACCCGGTCCGAGAGGACGCCGCCGCTCGAACGCGAGACGATCCCGACCGCCGGCAGGAGCGCGGTAAGCAGGCCACTCACCGCAAGCGAGACGCCGAAACCCTCGACCAGGTAGCTCGGCATCCAGGTATTGAGGAAGAGATACAGCGCGTAGGCGAGAAAACAGAGCACACAGAGAATCCAGACCGCCGGGTCGGTCAGCAGCGAGACGACCCCATCGCGGTCGGGTTCGTCCTCGGCAGCGTCGATAGAACGCCGCCGCGTCGCGAGCAGGAAGAGCACGACGCCGACGGCGGCGATCGCCGCGAACGCGGGCAAAATCGCGGGCCAGCCGAAGCGAGCGGCGATTAACGGGCTGCCGAACTGTCCGAGCGTGAACCCGACCGGCGCGCTCGCCGTGAAGACGCCGACAGCGGTCGCACGAGCCTCGGGGCTCACGGCGCGCCCGACCGTGTTCGCCCCGGCGTTCCAGAACAGGACGTAGGCGATCCCACCGAGCACGCGCGAAACGAACACCCACCAGTACGCGCCGACGGTCGCCGCGTACCAGCCCCAGACACCCGCAACGAGGAGCGCGATTCCACCGAACGTGACTGCCCGACGGATGGGGATTCGGTCCAGGAGGAACCCGACGGGGACGCTCGCGAGAACGGCCGTCGCGTACATGACGCTCACGAGCCATCCCGCTGCGGTCGGGCCGATATCGAGCGCGCTCCGGACGAGCGGCAGGACGCTCGCCGGGGCGATCTCGTAGGCGGCTGCGGCGGTCGACAGTAAGAACAACCCGGCGACGAGCCCGAGCGTGTCGTACCGGGAGCGATCGGCCGGGCTCATCGTATCCTTCGTCTCGTCATCCTCGTAGTGGCCGCCAGTCCCCTCGCACGGATTTCGCTGTCGATCCGGAGGCCCGTGCACGCTCCGCGTAGCCGCTCATCGAGCGGATCGTGTCTGTATCCCCGCGCCGTCGTGGTCAGCGGATCGCGGGGGGAGAGGGAAACCTCCGTCGGTAGATCTCACGGCCACAGGCCACGCGTCTCGTGTGCGTCGGCGATCCGTTCGAGCGCGACGATGTAGGCCGCCTCGCGCCAGGGGACGTCGTGCTCCTCGGCATTGTGTTCGACGGCGTTCCAAGCCGAGACCATCTCCCGTTCGAGTTCGTCGTTCACGCGCTCCGGTTCCCAGGTCCGCCGATTGATGTCCTGGAGCCACTCGAAGTAACTCACGGTCACACTGCCCGCGTTGGCGAGGATGTCCGGCACGACCGGGATCTCCCGGTCGCGGAGTACCCTGTCGGCGGCCGTCGTCGTCGGGCCGTTCGCTCCTTCGACGACTAGATTCGCATCGATTGCCTCGGCGTTCGCCGTCGTAATCACGTTTCCGAGCGCCGCGGGGATCACCACATCGACGTCGAGCGTCAACAGTTCGTCGTTCGGGATCACTCGATCGGCGTGTGCCGCGACCGCCTCGGGTATCTCGTCGTGGGAAGGGATCGCCTGGGTGTTCAACCCGTCGGGGTCGTAGGCCGCGCCGGTGACGTCGCTGACCGCGACCACCGTTGCGCCCCATTCCTCCAGTAGTCGGGCGGCGCTCGCGCCGACGCTGCCGAAGCCCTGCACGGCCACGGTCGTCTCGGCGATGTCCCACCCGTAGTACTCACAGGCTTCCCTGGTGACGATCGCGACGCTCCGACCCGGGGCTTCCTCGCGGCCATACGACCCGCCGATGACCGGCGGTTTGCCCGTAACTACTCCTGGCGTCGTCTCGCCTTCGAGGACGCTGTAGGCGTCCATGAACCAGCTCATCGTCTGGGGGTCGGTCCCCATGTCCGGGGCCGGGATGTCACACATCGGGCCGACATCCTCGCGCAGTCCCCGTGCCAACCGTCGGGTCAGTCGCTCCTTTTCGTCCGC
>PXRA01000034.1:17029-32282 GCA_003021725.1 Halobacteriales archaeon QH_8_64_26 | reverse complement strand
GCGCCCCGCCCGCGCGGCGATCCGCTGTAGCGCCCCCCTGATCGCCTGCTGACCGAGCGCTTCGTCGGGGCCGTCGCGCTCCGTGTTCCCGTTGGGATCGGCATACGACGGCAGGCGCGTCAGTAGGTAGGCATCGGGGTTATCGGATTGTGGGTGTTTTTCCGCCCAGTCCCGAACCGCATTTTGCGCGCCGAGTAGGGGCCTTCGACCTTCGGCGCTTTTCAAGCCGTCGGCCTCGGGGTTTAGCCGGTAGCGGCCAGCTTCGGGGAACACGTCTTTAATCCGTAGTGTTTGGATCGCTCGGACCCTCTGACCGGTGTTTAGCATCAGTTCTAACAAACACTCGTCGCGGGCGTTAGTGCAAGCATCCCGAAGGTCCTGAATTTCCTCGGGCGTAAACATATCCGAGGGGTCAACTTGGGGGTCGTCGCCCTGTGGCATAGCTATAGCTTCGGGATTGACGCCGAGCGCTGAATGATAGCGGTAAAACACCCGGAGGTTCCCCGCGTAGGTCTTGACTGTGTTTGACGACAGGCCGCCGTCGGGGGCGGCGGGGGGTGTCCCGCTTAGGCAGCCTTGTAGGTAGCTGTTTATCTCCGAAGCGGTGGTGTCCGAAAGCGGTGGGTCGGCGCGCTCGGCGGCTATTCGGAGATTTTTGGCGTACTGGTAGAGTGTACTGGCGCTTTTGGGTCGGCCGTTTGGGTCGTTTACTGCGATATTTTCGGAGTCCTTGGCGTCGAGAAATTCGGTGATAGCGTCTTTGTCAGCTTCGCTGATTTCCCCTTTTTCCGCCGCTTCGTTCAATTTTTTGCGCGTTTTTCGGTATCGGTGCCGCGGGTCCCGTGCCATAGCAACACGGGCTACCGCGGGCTTCTACTTAACTGTTTGCACATTCCCCAGTTGGACTTTGGCCTTCCGCGGGATGCTCCAGCTCTTCGAGGACGAGGGGATCGACAGCTCCTGGTTCGTCCCGGGCCACTCGATCGAGACCTTTCCCGAGGAAGTCGGTGCGGTCGCCGATGCGGGACACGAGATCGGGGTACACGGCTACTCCCATGAGAACCCGACCGACCTCTCCCGGGAGCAGGAAGACACTATCATCGCGACATCGATCGACCTCATCGAAGACCTCACCGGCGAGAAACCGGTCGGCCACCGGGCAAGTTGGTGGGAGTTCTCCGAGAACACCCCTGACCTCGTCGAGGAGTACGACTTCCTGTACGATTCGAGCCTGATGGAACAGGAGTTCGAACCGGGCTACATGCGAACGGGCGATAGCTGGGAGAAAATCGACTACGACCAACCCGCCGAGACCTGGATGGAACCCTACCACTATGGCCAGGAAACCGACGTCGTCGAGATCCCGATCAGCTGGTATCGCGACGACATCCCGCCGATGCTCTTCATTAAACACCCGAACTATCACTCCGGGTATACGAGCCCGAAGATGCTGTACGAGGAGTACTACAAGGGCCAGTTCGACTTCCTGCACGACCGCCGCGGGGCCGGGGTCTACACGTTTACGCTCCACCCCGACATCCACGGGCTCCCCCACATGATCCAGTACTTGGAGGACTTCATCGGTTACGTCAAGAATCACGACGAGGCCAGTTTCGAGACTCTAGAAACTGTTGCCCGGAAATACGAGGACGATCCTTCGGTCTATGAAAGCGAAGGCGAGTACGTCTGACCGGAATTAGGTGGGCCCGATCGGCGAACGCTCACGCCTCGGCCGAATCAGGTGTTCTACCGGTCGGGAAGCCCGTCGTGAGCTGATACCCCGTAAAGACGACGACGAGGAAAACGGTGATGAGCGCGAACGACCGGAAGATCACCGTATAGTCGAAGCCCGCGTCGAGCAACGCTCCGACGGTCACGCTGCCGAGCGCGTTCATGAAGATAATGCTCGCGCTGAACACCGCGTAGGCGCTCGCGCGGTGAACCTCGGGCAGCGCATCGAGGACGTAGGTATCGGTCGCCGGGAACAGGCCGTGGATCGCAAGGCCGAGGGCGACGCTCACGACTGCGAGCCCGTAGATGCCCGTTGTCACCGTCAGCGCGAGGACACAGCCGGCGAAACTGCCGATGATTCCGAGAATAAGCGGGACGTGTGGCACCCGATCGGCGAGCGAGCCCGCAAGCGCGAACGCGGGCACGCCGGCGGCGAAGACGACCGTGAGCAGAAGGTTCGCGGTGTTCTCCGTGAGGGCTTTCTCGCTCACCAGATAGGAGACGTAGAAGTTGAACACGCCGTTCCAGGCGAGATCGACGAAGCCCACGAGGACGACGCCGCCGACGATGACCGGCCACTGTCGCCGTGCTGCCCGGAAGAAATTCCGGTCCTCGTTCTCGCCGGACGGTATCGTCATTCGTCTAGCGATCCACGCGAAGACGATCGTCGCACTGGCTGCCGCGGCACTCATGAGGTAAAAGACTTCCTGCCAGTCGCCGATCAGGAGGACGGCGGTGACGAACAGCGGCGCGCCCGCCGCCGCCAGTTGGCTCGACGTTCCATGCACCCCAATGGCCCAGCCGATGCCGTCGGGAAAGAGATCGCTCAATAGCGGTTTCGCGGCGATGAAGTAGATCCCACTGGAGATTCCCATGAGAAAGGCACTGCCCCACAGAACCGGGAGGGATTCGGCCGTCGCGGCGAGGATCGGCGAGAGCGAAAGCGTCGCCCCGGCACCGAGGATCACGAAGTGGCGCGGGACCCGCGTCAGTAGGTAGCCGGTCGGCAGTCGCGGGAGCGCGCTACCGAGCCAGGCGAGCGTTGCTAACAATCCGACTGCCGTCGCCGAGGCACCGAAAGCGGCTCGAACCGGCTCCAAGAGGGGTGCGAAGACGACACGAGCGAGATTGACCAACAGAACGATCGAACACAACGAGCCGAACAACTGCCTGCGCGTCACTATTAGCTTAACAGAGAGTACACGGATTCAAGGCTTTCGACCGATGAACGCTACCAGCGGTACTGGTTCGTAGCTACGACCGATACGAGCTAATGGCACAGCACACGGCTCGTATCGTCCGCGACGACGACGTCATGCGCGGGGAGCTCATTGTTGAGGGGACCGCGAGAGAGCTAAGCTATGGAACTGAATCTTTGAGTCCGTTTAACCGCCTATCTGCGGGGCATAGTCGAATAGTTCCCAGAACTCATCTGGAAGTTGTGTCCGTGGAGTGTAGTTTTCGTTTATAAGGAATCCATAGGACAGTTCAGGATCATCAGTAGTAGTGCTGTCGAAGTGCGCTATTGAGAGTACTACTGCGTTGATACTTGAAGATTTGTTTAATTTGCCGCCAATTCTCTGCTCTAACCGCTCAAGCTGAGAGACTCGACTCCCAGTATGGTCCTCAACTATATAGCGATCCATGTCCTCGAACTCGTAGGCAGGGATCTTTACGAAAAGCACCGAGGGCGAGGTACCAGAGAGGTCGCTGCAACCGCGCTCAATCGTTCCATTGAACACTCTATTATAATGGTTCTCTGAAATAGCTGGAAAATTCAGATCAAATGCGATCGAGTTTCGGCATACAACGGTGCCGCTATGTGTGATCTTGAACACAGGCTGTATATACATTCCAGGACTCATCTGGGTTGTATTGAAGTGAGAAATAAAAGCGTAGATGAGATTGGGATTGACGAATTCGAAGAGCTGTTCTAGTTCGGTTTTTTGTAAGATCAAGATTTCTGTGTCCAGTGTAGTAGTCTCTTATTAGTATCTCGTACCCAATTCCACCAATCGTCGTAGACATGTTTGTTTTACTGTGTATAGCATCGGTAGCTATATCTACTAATTGATCAGTGCAGTCTTCTCTTAGAGGCCCATCACCAGTTAGCTCTACAAAAATACTATCGTCGCCAATGTCGATTTTGTCAAGTATACGCTTGGCTATGCCACCTCGACCGTCAGTTGAATCTATTGACCTTGCTACTGGCCTTCTGTGCTTACACTCAATAGGTATACTTGATCCGCACAAACATATGAACAAATCCGGGCCACCTGCGTTTCCTTCCTCAATTAGTTCGACTCCAACTCCTTTCGAGTGGAATAATTCCGCGACCTCTAATTCATAAAGTGCTTCCCAGGGATTTTCCTCGTTTAGTAGCCTCTCTGCAAAGACTTCCTCTACCGTGCTATCAATTCGATCACCATTAGGAGACACGAGCTGTAGATCACTGACCTCCTGAATGATTTCTCCGAATATATAGATCATCCTAACCGGAGGGGTATACTCCAAATTCTTGTAAAGGAAAAAGTTGTTTATCATATCTCTCGTTTTTTCCTAAAGCTTGCACCACAGGTGCGTCGGAGTGCCTCTTTTCATCGCTGAAGTCATTTAGAAATCTAGTAACGCTTCGTTCGTGTCGCATCAGCCCTCGGCGATCGCATCGAGTCCGTCCTCGGCGGCGTCGAGTTCATCGGTCATGCTACAGAAACCGTGGATCATCGCCTCGAAATGGTGATGGGAAACGGGGACGTCCGCGTCCGCGAGGCGCTCCTCGTAGGCGTAGGCCTCGTCGCGAAGCGGGTCGAAGCCGGCGCTGACGATCGTCGCTGAAGGCAGGTCCGACAGATCCCGGGCCTGGAGCGGGAACGCGTAGGGATTACGCTCGTCGATCTCGAGCTCGATGTAGCGCTCGAAGAACCACTCCATGCTCGCGAGTTCGAGGAAGTAGCCCTCGGCGTTCTCCTCGTAGCTATCGGGCATACCGAGCCCGGCGGGGTTTACCGCCGGGTAGATCAATCCCTGGTGGGCGATCTCGGGCCCGTCCCGGTCGCGGGCCATCAGCGAGACGACTGCCGCGAGATTGCCGCCCGCCGAATCGCCCGCGACGGCCACCCGGTCGGGGTCCCCGCCCAACTGGCCGGCGTTCGCAACGGCCCACTCGGTCGCCGCGTAGCAATCACGCGGGGCGGCGGGGAAGGGGTGTTCCGGAGCCAGCCGGTAGTCGATCGAGACCACGATACACTCCGCGCAGTTCGCGAGGCGTGTACAGACGTTGTCGTAGCAATCGAGGTTACCGAGCACCCACCCGCCGCCGTGGAAGAGGACACAGATCGGGTGCGGTCGCTCGCCCTCGGGCTCGTAGATCCGGACCGGGATAGCCGATTCGGGGCCCTGGAAGGAGATCGTCCGGGTGTCGGCGACCGGTTCGGCGGACTGGCCGCCGAAAAAGAGCGTATAGGCGTCTCGAGCGCTCTCTACCGATAACCCATGCGTAGGCGGGACGCCGTTCGAGTGAAGTACGTCGAGTACCGCCTGGACCTGCGGATCCGGCTCGGCTGCCATAGGGACTGATCGCCCGCCGGGGACTTAGTTCCAGTCCCGCGGTGATGGATCTACAGCGTCGGCCGGTTCGGAGCCGTCGCTCGGGTTCGTCGCGCCAGTACTGCCGGCCCTCGCTGCTCCCGGCGAAAGAGGCCGCCGTTCGCCAGCGTTTTTCAGGTAAACGGCGTACGGCCTGTGATGACTGACGATCTGTTTACGCCGCTCGAACTCCGTGAGACGACGATCCCGAATCGCGTAACCCTCTCGCCGATGTGTCAGTACTCCTGTGAGGACCGCGATGGATTGGCTCACGACTGGCATCTCGTGCATCTCGGTTCCCGGGCGGTCGGCGGGGCGGGCATCGTGATGACCGAGGCCGCAGCCGTCACGCCCGACGGTCGGATTACGCCCAAGGACCTGGGCATCTGGAGCGAGGAGCACGCAGACGCGCTCGCGCCGAGCGCCGAGTTCATCGCCGAGCAGGGGAGCGTTCCTGCGATCCAGCTCGCCCACGCCGGCCGGAAGGCCTCGAAGACCCGCCCCTGGGAGGGCTCCGACCCACTCCAACCGAACGAAGGCGGCTGGGAGGTCCGCGCGCCGAGCGAGGCACCCTGGCCCTACGAGGACGGGAACTCGCCGCCGGTCCGGGAGATGGATCAAGAGGACATCGAGGGCGTAATCGATTCCTTCAGGCAAAGCGCCGAGCATGCACTCGATGCTGGCTTCGAGATCGCCGAAGTCCACGCGGCACACGGTTACTTGCTGCACGAGTTCTGCTCGCCGGTGAGCAATCGCCGCGAGGACGACTATGGGGGTGGTTTCGAGAACCGAACGCGATTAGCGAGGGAGGTCACTCGAGCGGTGCGAGAGGTGTGGCCCGACGGGAAACCGGTCTTCGTCCGGATCTCGGCGACCGATTGGCTGCCCGATCGGGAGTCCTGGACCACCGAGCAGTCCGTGCGACTGGCCGACGTCCTCTATGAGGCTGGCGCGGACCTGATCGACGTCAGCTCCGGGGGCATTAGCCCCGACCCGCAGATCCCCCATACCGGCGCGGGCTACCAGGTGCCTTACGCCGAGCGAGTGCGAGCGGAGAGCGACTCGAAGGTCGGGGTCGGGGCGGTCGGCGGGATCAGTAGTCCCACACAGGCCGACGAGCTGATCCGCAATGGGCGGGCGGATCTCGCGATCCTCGCGCGCAAGCACCTGCGCGATCCCTACTTCTCCCTGAAGGCTGCTCGCGATCTCGACGAGCCGGAAGCCGTCGAACCCCCGATCCAGTACCGGCGGGGCTTCTAAAGCGCTTCAGAGAACCAGCACCGCCCTGAACCGAACAGCGCCCTCCGCGACGGCTTCGAGGGCGGTTTCGACTACCTCCAGCCCGAACGTCTCGGTCCAGGGGGCGATGTCGTGGCGGGCACAGAACGCGAGATGGCGCTCGCGGTCCGCACGCGTGCCCGAAGAAGCTCCGACGACCGCCCGATCCCCATCGAGGAGGAACTGGGCCGACAGTTCGATCGAATCCGACGGAGCGCCGACGACCGCGAGCGTCCCGTTCTCGGCGAGCCCGCCGGCGAGCGCCGACATCGCTTGCCCGGACGGCACCGTCGAGAGGGCGGCGTCGGCCCCGCCGAGCTCCCCGAGCGCCTCGGCCGTGTCGACGCTATCGGCATCGATATACCGATCCGCGCCGAGTTCGAGCGCGGCGTCGCGCGTGTCCTCCCCACGCGAGATCGCGATCACCTCAGCGCCCAACGCGTCGGCGACCTGCACGCCGAGGTGGCCGAGTCCGCCGATCCCCTGGATCGCGACGCGGTCCTCGGCGCTCGCCCCGGCGGCCCGGAGCCCGTTGTGAGCGGTCACGCCGGCACACAGAAGCGGGGCGGCCGCCACCGGACCGAACGCCTCGGGGATCTCGTGGGCGTAGGCGGCCGGCGCGCGAAGCGCCTCGGCGTGGCCGCCGTCGACGTCGGCCCCGGTGATTACTCGGTCGGGACACATCTGCTCGTCGCCCCGCGAACAGGCCATACATCGTCCACAGGCCGCGTGTAACCACGGGACGCCGACGCGATCGCCCGCAGCGATGTCCGTGACCGCACGGCCGACGTCCTCGACGCGACCGACGACCTCGTGGCCCGGCACGACCGGGCTCTCGCCTGCGGGTCCCTCGCGGTAGGCAGTTAGGTCCCCGCCACAGACCGCACTCGCCTCGACGGCGATCGTTATCCCCTCGGCGTCCGGCGTCGGCTCCTTGATTTCCCGGATGGCGATCGATTCCGGTCCGCTGAGCACTGCTGCGCGCATGCTCGGCGTTCGGACCGGAGACCGATCAACGCTCCCGAACCGGAACCAAGGATCGCTCGACGTTCGGTCGTCGTTCCCGATCAGTAGATGAGATACAACTGTGCATAGACGACGACCCCGAGCGTGAAGGAGATCAGCCACAGCGAGGCGGCGACGCGACCGACCTTCCGGTGAGGAGTCTCGGGCAGCTCCGTGACCGGGCGGGTGAGGGCAAGCAGGAGAACGTAGTACAGAAGCGGCACGCAGACGATCGCGAGCCCGATGTGGATCGCGAGCAGCGGGAGGTACACCAGCCGATAGACCGTCTCGGGACCGGGGAAGGGCGTCGGGCCGAGGAGGGTGACCTTGTAGAGATAGAGCACGAGGAAGGCGACGAAAAGCACCAGGGAGGCGAGCATCGACGCGCGGTGTTTCGCGATCTCCCCTCGCCTAACGTATCGCCAGCCCGCAGTGATCGTCCCGATCGCGGCGAGGCTGATGAGGGCGTTGACATGGGGGATCCCATCGATCAGCCAGGCGGGTGCACGCGGGATCGATCCAGCGGGGAGAACCTGGAGGACGGCCCCGAAGACGAGCGCGAGCGAAACCGCCGAGAGCACACCCGTCAGTGCGGGGACGTGCTCGCGGGCGCGGCCTTCCGATTGCATACCGAGGGAAAGGAGTGGAGCGATCTTGTCAGTCCCGGTTCGGAGCGGGTCGGATATGGGCGCGATCGGCAAAGCCGGCGGGCAGCCAGCGGAAAGGGCGGTGACCGACCGGGTTCGGCGACCCGTTTATGAGATCCGAGTGCCATCAGGACCCATGAGTGTTCCATCCGAGATCGAGGACCTGATCGCGGGCGCGGCACTCTCGGCCCATCTCGCGACGACGACCGACGATCGGCCCCACGTCGCGCCGGTGTGGTACGGGTACGACAACGGGGTTTTGAGTACTCTCACCGGCGGGCGGAAGCTAGCGAACTGCCGAAAGAATCCCCGGGTAGCGGTCTCGGTCGAGAAGCTCCGGGCGGGCGACCCGGTCTGGATGGTCGCGATGCAGGGGGTCGCCGAGGTGAGCGAGGACCCGACGCGGATCGGGGCCGCACGCGAGCGGATCTTTCCGAAGTACCGAACGAACGAGACCGACGGCAGCGAGGACGAAGGGGATGAGGGAAGCGAAAGACCGGAACGTGCGCTGATCGAGATCACGATCGGGTCGGCGACAGTCCAGCGGTACCGATAAGGACTCCTTTCGACGGGCGGTCCCCCTAGTAGTGTCCCGATCCCATACTTTGATACTGGTGTGCGAACCCGGATCGAGTAACGAGAACGAGCCAGGCGACGCCTGCGTCGAACCCGAACCCGTACCCCTGTTCTAACTCGAACCTCTTTTCGAGCCACTACCTCGACGAGCGTGTCGAGGCCTTCGACGCGTGGGACTGCGAGGCGGAAGCGAAGCAGGTCTTCGAGGAGCTGCGGGCGCTCTGGAGTACCGAGCGCGAACTCCTCGGATCGTACAACGAGGACGAACTGCTCGGGTCCTGGATCGATCGGGTACTCGATGCGCTCGGGTACGACTGGCTCTCCGAGACCACGCTGCCGAACGGCGAGGGGTACAATGATCGCGTGCTGTTCGGCTCGCCTGAACAACGCCGCGAGGCCGCCATAGAGAAGCGCGAGGATCGTACAGAAGGAGCCTACGGTCTCGCGTCGGCGGTACTCGAAACCAGGCGGTGGGACGCGGACTTCACCGAACGGTTCACCGAGGATCGATCCTATCGGGACGCCTCCCACCAGGTCAAATACTACCTCGAACGCACGCCCGAGGACCTGAGCTGGGGGATCCTCACGAACGGCCGGACCTGGCGATTGTATGGCACGAAAGAATACGGGACCGGTGCCTACTACGAGGTCGATCTGGTCCAGTTGCTCGAATCGGGGAACCTGGAGCAATTCAAGTACTTTTACGTGTTCTTGCGGCCGGCGGCCTTTCGCGGCGCGAGCGGCGAGACCTTCCTCGATCGCATCTGGGTCGAAAGCGAAAACGCCGCCCGACAGCTCGGCGAGGACCTGCAGGACAACGTCTTCACTGCGCTGGGAGTACTCGGTACCGGGTTCGTCGAGACCAATTCGTTGACTATCGATTCCCGACGACGCCTACGCGACCGAGTACGACGAGAACTTCAGCCTCGATCGGCTGCGCCGGGAGATAATCGAGGAGGTCGGCGAGGCGGCCACCGAGCGAGCGTTCGAACGCGAGTACAGTACGTATGCCACCGGGATGTGGAGCCGGCTCGAAGACCTCTTTTCACTTGTTGACGGCGGCAACGAGAACCTTGGGATTCCGCCTTGGCAGGATCACCGACCTCTCCGAAACCGAGGCCGACCTGACCGAGGTGTTCGTGCCCGTCGCCGTCGAGGAGGCCGGCGGCTTTGCGGGCTTTCGCGAGAGCGCGACGAAGACCAACTCGTTGATCGATCGCCTGGAGGCACTTACTCTGCCCGTGCTCTCGGACGTCGAAGGCGGGCTGGAGCGCTACATCGACATTCGCGAGCGCGCCGCGGAATTAGACGAGAAGATCGAGCGTACTGACGAGCTGATCGACGAGATCGTCTATGAACTCTATGGTTTGACCGACGAGGAGATCGAAATCGTCGAGAACGCGGTCGGCGACTGAGAGGTACAGTAGTAGTGCGATAGCGGTGGCGATCGCGGAACACCAGTTGCTGTCCCCGGAAGCGAGGAGCGAACGCGACGAGCGAGCGGCTTTTTGATGCAGATTTTTCCGGGCCCGCAGTCGTTCGAGAGAGCTTCGCTCTCTCCTGATGACGAAAGGCGCTGCGCGCCTTTCGAACCACGAACGGAGTGAGTAAGGACCCCGACAAAAAGGTGCATACTAGTACTCGTCCGTGATCTGGGTGTGGGCACCGATCAGCGCGCCCGCCAGATCGAGGTCCTCGATGTGGGTGCCCTCGTCGATGATCGAATCGCGTATCGAGCAGTCCGCGATCCTCGTCTCGGGAAAAACGATCGAGCCGGAGAGGTCGGAGTCGGTGACGTGAGCACCGTCCATGACGTGGACGTTCTCGCCGAGATCGGTGTTCTCGATCGTCGCGTCCTCTGCGATCACGCTCTCTCCATCGAGCGCCCAGGAGACGGCTTCGAGGTAGCTCTCGGGCGTCCCGATGTCGAACCAGACGTCATCGAAGGCGTAGGCATAGACCGACTCCTGATCCTGGAGCCACTCGACGTACCAGCCCGGTTCGTCGGGGTTGTTATCGCCCGCCAGGTACTCCTCGAAAGCGACCGACTCGGCCGGGAAGGCATAGCAGGCGATCGAGACGAGCGTGCTTTCGGGGTTCTCCGGCTTCTCCTGGAAGTCGACCACCTGTTCGCCCTCCAGTGCGACGAGCCCGTAGGATTTGGCGCGTTCCCGGCTACCGACATCGTACGCCGCGAGCGTGGGCGAACCCCTCTGCTCGAAGTAATCGAGAAAGTCGGCGAGATCAAAGCTCATCATGTTGTCGCCGGCGACGACGAACAGATCGTCATCAACTCCCTCGCGCTCGACGAGTTGGGCGAGCGCGCCGACGACGCCGAATTTCTCGTCCTCCTCGGTGGTCTCCTCGACGCTTACCGTCGGTTTCTCGTAGTCACCCTCGGCGAGGAACTCCTCGAAGGCGGCGGCGAAGCGCTCGTTAGTGCTTACATAGACCTCCTCGATGCGGTCGTCGGCCTCCAGTTCCGCGAAGATCCGGTCGATGACGGTCCGTTCGCCGACCGGGAGGAGCATCTTCGGCCGGTTTCTCGTCACTGGCCACAGACGTGTCGCGTACCCGCCCGCGAGCACTACGGCTTTCATAGCTCTTACTCCGGGCCTACCAGTAAGTCCCTTTTCATTCATTACCTACAACCGACAGGCATTACTCGACGCCGGGCCGCCTGCTGGCTCGATTTCCCGGTTCACGACGCGGTCGCCATCGGAGGAACCTCTTCGATCCGGCGGAGTCAGATCGGAACGAAAGGGGTTTGTTCCGCGGGCACACACGGGTTTCATGCGCGAGGCGGAGACGACGACGCGACGACGAATCGCCGACCGGTTGCGCGAGGAACCCGCCGAATTGAGCACCCTAGCCGAGGAGTTCGACGCCACGGCGGGGAGCGTCTGTTCGCATATCACGCATCTCGTTCAGTCGCTCGACAACGGCTCGGAGGAACTGCTCGTCGCGGGCCCGACCTGTCGAGACTGTGGCTTCTCGGGGTTCGATGACCGGATCAATCGGCCCTCGCGCTGTCCGGAGTGCAAAAGCGAGTCGATCGAGGAGCCGGCGTTCACCATCGAGCAATAATCGACCGGAGCCCCCGAGGAGCCGCCGACGCCTCAGAACTCGACGGGACCGGAAGAGAGGTCGGCTGGGTCGCGCTCGATCGGGCCGGGAGCGACGAACTCGTAGTCCGGATCGTCGAGATAGACCTCGCCGTTTTCGACGACGACGTCGATCCCGTTCAGATAGGCCCCTTTACAGGGCCCGAACGTACACAGCCCGGAGTCCCGGTCGAACATCGCGCCGTGATTTGCACAGACGACCTCGCCCTCGCGGGTCGGCGCGCCCGAGCCCTTATCGAGGCGCACGTCGGTGAAATGTCGGCAGTAGTTCAGCCAGCAGGCGACACCGGTCCCGGTACGCAGCAAAATCGCCTCTCGCTGGTCGTCGTCCTCGCTTTCGTCGTCTCGGTCCCCTTCCGATCCGGGCCGGTCGCTCGCTCGAACGGTAAACAGAAAGGTTCCGTCCTCGGGCACCGCCTCAACGGCCGTGATCGAACTCCCCGACATCGGCTCCCCTACCGTTTCGAGCGCGTTCAACGCTTGGGTTCCGATCGCTGGCCGAGGAGCCGGCGATACGGCGACGGCGCTCACACGAGTCAGTATCGAAGGAGTTCACTGCCCTGTAATCAATCCTTCCCATACAACGACGGCGACTTCTCGCGCTTCTCCGAACTACGACAACCGGCGCTCTCGCCGGCTGTATCGGCGGTGGCGGCGGAGACGGAACGACCGGGACCGACCCGTCGTCGACTACCACCGGCAACGATCCGACCGGCCCCAGTAAAGCTTTCAGTACCGGCTACACATACACTTTCCTCCGAGGTCCTAGGTCAGTACCAGTATTGGTATGAACCCAATCGAAACTTCTCGGGGCGGTCGCCGATGTCGTCGTTACCGAGCTCTAAGCGACCGCGAACCGTCGAGACGCGTCGAACGCAGCGAACCCGCCCGATTTATGCGGGTGGCTGTCCCCCTCCGAGGTATGACATCCGACTTGCTCGACGCAGAGGCGGGCGAAAGCATCGTTCAGACGTGTCGGACCGCGGTCGGCGATAGCCTTCGGTCGGTCACCTATTTCACCCGGGACGACTTCGAGCAGATCTACCTGCGCGGGGGGCTCGATCGGGACGCCGATCTGACCACCTTTGTCGGCCATGAGTGGCGCGGGTTCAAAACGACACAGGACGCCTACGTCGGCTCGGAACTCGGCGCGTACGAGTACACCATCCGCGTGTTCGAGAACGGCTATTTGATCCGGGTCACGACCGATAGCCGCGGGGTGTTCGTCACGACCGACGGGCTGGAGATGGGCGATTTCGACGCGCTCGCGGCCGCAGTCGGGAACGTCCTACGCTAACCCCACTCTTCCGGCCACGCCGTACGGCGTCGATAGCGCAAGACGGCGAACCGACCGCGACCGCCCGTACCGCGGACGGGTGGCCGGCGAGCGATCAGTGTGGTTCGGGTTTCGATCAGTTCCTCGAGAGTCGCCGCCAGCAACCGCGTCGCCGGCCCGCCGCCGACCGCGATACCGTCCAGGTATGAGACGGGGCGGATGCCCGCGACCGCGCTCGCGAGAAAGGCCTCGCTCGCTTCCCGGATCGCACTCGGCGAGTAGCGCCCCGCCTCGACGGGAATCCCCTCCTCGCGTGCGAGGTCGCATACCACCGGCCGAAGGGTGCTCACGGGATCGCTCGCCGGGACTCGGAGCGCGCTGTCGTCGATGAATAGCAGGTCGGCACTCGCCCCGCCGGTCACGAAGCCATCGCTATCGCGCAGGAGCGCTTCCTCGGCTCGATACCGATCGGTGGCCGACCGCGCCAGTTCGAGATTGGCGTGGAGTCGCGTCCCTCGCTCGTCGAAGGGGTCCCCGTTACTACCGCGGCGGGTCGTGACCGTCTGCATTACGACCGGGTCCGATTCGACCTCGGGGCTACCGGGCGGGACCGACGCGCCGAGGATGACGACCGGGTCCGCGTCGAGATCGGGGGCGAGCGCCGGCCCGCCACCGCGGGTGATCGAGAGGCGAATCACGGCGTCGGAGCAGTCGTTCGCCGCGAGCGTCGCCGTAATCCGTTCGTCCAGATCCCCTGGAACCGGGATCGACAGCGCCTCACAGCGCTTTTCGATCCGTCGCTCGTGGGCACTCCACTCGAAGACCTGTCCGCCGTAGGCCCGCAGCCACTCGGTGATTCCATCGCCGTGGATGAGTCCCCGGTTCCGGACGCTCACGACCCCCTCTTCGGCCGGAACGATCTCGCCGTTGACGTGACAGTACATCGTTCGCGCCATCGGCCCTTGTCTCTGTGAGCAGCGTATGCAGGTCCGCTGTCAGTGCCGTCGGCTTTAGGCTCGCGTCGGTGCCGGAAGGTACTCTCCCGATCGCTGTGCTCCTGTCGTGTTGGAGTGCCGGGTTTACTGTCGCCGTGCTCGCGCCCGCTCGGCCCAGCGTTCGAGGCGTTTGGTCGAGACCTCGGTCTCCTCGGCGAGGGAATCGACGTCGGCTTCGGCGAGATCCGCGACCGTCTCGACGCCGGCATCCGAGAGCGTCGAGGAGTAGGAGGGCCCGACCCCCTTGAGAACGTCGACGGATTCGTTCTCGGTCCCTTCGGTCGGTGGGCTCTGTGAGGGGCCGGTCGCCTCGGCGGGTTCGGCCGCCGAGATCGAGTCGTTAGCCTCGCTTTCCTCGGTCATCGAACCCGTCGAAGCGCTCGCGTCCGCGCCGGCCGCGGCGGCCTTCTCGGATTCGGGATCGGCACCGACCGTTTCCGTCTCGCCGGTACCCGACTCCTCGGCATCCGCCGGTTCCCCGACGTCCGCCGACTGGCCGCCATCCTGCTCGTCGTAGTCAGCCTTGGTTCCGGTCTCCGTATCGACGTCGGTCGTCCCGCTGTCGGTAGGACCGACGGCCTCGCCCGGTTCGGCGGCCGCCTCGGTGTTGTTTTCCTCGGTCATTGACCCGGTCGAGGCGCTCGCATCGGTCTCGCCCGCTACCGTATCGTCGGCGGTCTCGGCTTCGGTGTCGGTGCTCGCTTCGGTATCGGCCTCAGCGTCGGCGTCCGTTCCCACCTCGTCCCCGCTGGTCCCTTCCGCCGTGTCGGTCGTTCGCGCCGAACCCTCCTCGCGCTCGACGCGGACGCCGATCCCCTCGCCGTCGCCCGATGGCGTCCCCGAGCGCGAACGCGACTCCTCCATGCCGAGCAACGACTTCAGCTTGTCCAGCAGCGCCATAAGCGGGCGTAGAACTGCGCTCCACTTAAAAGCGTGCCCGCAGCGCCGCATTCATCGCCTCCAAGGGTGGCGATTGCCCGCTCCAGCGCTCGAAACTCGCCGCGCCCTGATGGAGCAACATCGCCGCCCCGTCGA
>PXRA01000034.1:0-16955 GCA_003021725.1 Halobacteriales archaeon QH_8_64_26 | reverse complement strand
GGCAACGCATCGAGCCCGTGGCCGCTCGCGTTCGCGCCGGCAGGGAGGACCGAGGCCAACTCGCGGGCGGTCTCGGTTGTCCGGTTGGCGACCTGTACTTCCATTCCGCTATCGGCGAGCGCGACGGCGATCGCCCGACCGGCCCCGCCCGCGCCGACGACGACCGCCCGTCCCTCCAGGGCGACGCCGCCGTCTTCGAGCGCTCGGCGGGCACCGATGGCGTCGGTGTTGTATCCCCGCGGGAGAACCCGTTCGTTCTCGTCCGGATCGGTCCCGTCGGTGGCAGCCCCGGCGATCGACCCGTCGGCGACCGAGGTGAAATCGAGCGTGTTGACCGCGCCGATGCGGGCGGCGAGGTCATCGGGGACACACAAATCGAGGACGTCCTGCTTGAAGGGGATCGTGACGTTGAGACCCTCGATTCCGAGTGCCCGTGCGCCCGCGATCGCGTCGGGGAGATCGTCGGACACGGGTTCGAAGGTTACGTAGCGGGCGTCGATCCCGACTTTCTCGTAGGCCGCCTCGTGTATCGGCGGCGAAAGGGAGTGTCCGACCGGATTCCCGAGTAGTCCGAAGACCTGCATACCCCCTGAGAGCGGGGAGCGGGGATAAACGGGACGGTCCGGACGGGGGGCGAGAGCGTACGTCTAACGCTGCGTTCGACAGCAAAAGAGATAGGTCGGTGCCTCTCCGTCCTCGATCCAATGCTTGATCGACTTCGTCACCCGCTCGCGGCCGTCGTCGCGGCGCTGTTGCTGACGGTCCCCTTCCTCGTGACATACGTGACACACGGCTTTCACCTCAGTCCGGAACCGCCCGGCGCGAACATCGCTCCCTCGGTCGCGGTTCTCGTCGGCGGCCTCGCCATTCTGGGCGCGTCCTTCCTGCTGGCGTGGGGGGCCGAAACCGCCGAGAAGGACGTCCCGACCGCCTTCGCCATCGCGGTGCTCGCAGTGCTCGCGGTCGCTCCGGAGTACGCCGTCGATGCCTACTACGCCTGGCAGGCCGGGGCTAACCCCGGCTCCGGCCAGGCCGGGCTCGCGGTCGCGAACATGACTGGAGCGAACCGCATCCTCATCGGCATCGGCTGGGCCGGCATCGCGCTCTTTACGGTCTACCGAGCGAAACGCGTCGGCGATTCGGCGGTCGAGCACCGCTCGGGACTGTTAGCCGATCGGGTCACGCTCGATCGGGCCATCGCCACCGAGATCGCCTTTTTGCTCGCGGCGACGGCCTTTGCGTTTTTCGTCCCGCTTGGCGGCACCATCGGGATCCTCGATACCGCCGTTCTCGTCGGGCTCTACGTGCTTTACATCGGGATTATCATTCGCGGCGACGTCGAGGAGACCGACGAACACGTCGGCGTCCCCGCTTACTTCCAGGAGTTCTCCAAGGGACCGCGGATCGCCGTCGTGCTCTTCCTGTTCGCGTATTCGGGACTCCTGATCTATATCGCCGTCCACCCCTTCGCGACGGGACTCGAACGGCTGGGTTTGCAGTACGGCATCCCGGAGTTCTTCATGGTGCAGTGGCTCGCGCCGCTGGCCTCCGAGAGCCCCGAGCTCGTCGTCGTTGCCTACCTCGTGAACAAGGCCCGCTCGACGGCGGGCTTCAACGCGCTCATCTCCTCGAAGCTCAACCAGTGGACCCTCCTGATTGGGACCCTCGCAGTAGTGTATTCGATCGCGGCCGGCCACGTCGGCGGGCTACCTCTCAGCGAGAAACAGACCGCCGAGATCTGGATCACCGCCGCACAGAGTTTCTTCGCGCTGGCGATACTGGCGAACTTCAGCATCTCGGCCCGGGAGGCGATCGCCCTGTTTCTCCTCTTTGCCTCCCAGGTCGCCGCGGAGTTCTACGTGATCCAGACGGTCGGCGAGCCGGCGGCGACGAACATCAGTATCACCATCCTCTACGTCTACACCGTCGTCTACGTCCTCCTCGGCGTCGGGCTGTTCGTGCTCCACCGCGAGAGCGTCCGTGAACTGTTCGGGCGCACTGCGGCGAACGCACAGGAGGCGATGGGAACGGAGGCGAGCCAACCGGAGCGTGCGGACTGATGGCGGCGACGGGAGGGCGAACCGAGTGACTCTCGGGATCGTCGTGAGCCGCGCCGATAGCGCCTCCGTTCACGTCGGCGAGCACCTGCTCGAACTCGGCGAGTGGGAGCAATCGGAAGATCGCTGCCGACCCGACACCGACGGCGGTGGGGCCGTCTATCGCTTCGAGGGCGTCGAACTACGCGTTTTCGAGGAGTGGCACGTCGAACTCGACGATGTGGATCGAGCTTTCGAGGCCGATCTCGACTTGCTGGTTTTCGCCTCCCGGCACTCCGGAGATACCGGTCCCTTGCTCTCCGCCCATCACACCGGTAACTTCGGCCCGGCGGCCTACGGTGGGGCGGACGGGGAGTTCGCCCGTGCCGCGCCGAACGCCCACAAGCGAGTCATAGAAGCCTTCGCCGAACTCGCCCCGCCGGATTATGAGGTCGCGACCGAGTGCACCCACCACGGCCCGACCGACGTCGAGACGCCCTCACTGTTCTGTGAACTCGGGAGCGCCGAAGAGCAGTGGACGGACCCCGAGGGTGCGCGAGCGCTCGCGCGGTCGATTCTCGCGCTACGAGATGTCGAGCCGACCCGCGGCCGGACGATCGTCGGGTTCGGCGGCGGCCACTACGCGAACCGGTTCTTGCGAGTACTCCGGGAGACCGACTGGGCGGTCGGGCACGTCGGCGCGGCCTGGAGCTTAGAGGAGATGGGCGCGCCGGCCGAGAACGAGAGGGTTCTCCGGCGGGCAATGGGTCAAAGCGGGACGAGCTACGCCGTCGTTGACGGTCGGAATCCCGACGTCGAACACACCCTCGATCGACTCGGTTATCGGGTCGTGAGCGAGACGTGGGTTCGTGAGGCGTCGGGGATCGACCTCGAACTCCTTCGACGTCTCGAAGACCGCCTCGTCCCCGTCGATGACGGCCTCCGTTTCGGTAAACTGGCAGCCGAGGACGTTAGTGCCGAGAACGACAACGGAAACGACAGGCCCATCGCGATCGCCTCGCTGCCGGCGTCCCTGTTGAGCGAGGCCCAGGGCATCGATCCCGAGGCGACCTGGGAGGCGATCGCCGATCGTACCTTGGCCTTCGACACCGAGGAGGGCGGGAGCAGGCTCGCCGGTCGCGTCGCTCTGTCCCACCCCGAAGCGAAAACGCAGATCGTCGAGACGTTGGCCGACGTCCTCGAAGGGAAGTACGACGCTGTCAAGCACGGCGAGGAGACGATCGTCGCCCGCGAACGGGCCTTCGACCCCGAGAAAGCACGACAGCTCGGAATCGATGAGGGCCCGGCGTTCGGCCGCCTCGCCGCGGGCGAGGCCGTCGAGGTCGGCGGACGGGAGATCCCGCCCGAGGCGGTCCACACCGAGCGCGAGCGGCGATTTCCCCGCTGAGCACCCGATCGGTTCCGGGGGCTCCGGGGGTCCCGGCCCAGCGAACCGGGCGATCGTCGGACGGAGGTCCGACGAATGGAAAAGTACATATTCCCGGTACGTGAGGATAACCGTAGTTATGGACTCGATCGTCGGGGACGCTATCGATGAAGCCGAGGCCGAGGGGGACGGGGCCATCCGGGAGGCAAGCGATAGCGTCTCGGAGGGGGTGAACACCACCGGCACGATGACCGACGAGGAACTCGCCGATGTCGTCGAGGACCTCCAAACCAATATCACGGTCGTCGGCTGTGGGGGGGGTGGGGCGAACACCGTGACGCGGATGGCGAAGGAAGGTATCCACGGTGCGAAACTGATCGCGGCGAACACCGACGCCCAGCACCTCGTCGAGCAGGTCAGTGCCGACTCGAAGATCCTCATCGGCCGCCAGCGTACGGGCGGACGGGGTGCCGGCTCGGTGCCTCGGATCGGCGAGGAGGCCGCCCAGGAGAACATCGAGGACCTGGCCGCCGCGGTTAAGGGCTCGGATATGGTCTTCATCACCGCCGGGCTGGGCGGCGGAACCGGTACTGGGGCGGCCCCGGTGGTGGCCGAGACCGCCCAGGAAGCCGGCGCGCTCACCGTCGCCGTCGTTACAGTACCTTTTACGGCCGAGGGCGAGCGCCGCCGAGCGAACGCCGACGCCGGTCTGGAGCGACTGCGTGCCGTGACCGATACGGTGATCGTCGTGCCGAACGACCGCCTGCTCGATTTCGCGCCGAGCATGCCCCTGCAAGACGCTTTCAAGATCTGTGATCGGGTGCTCATGCGCTCGGTCAAGGGCATGACCGAACTGATTACCAAACCCGGCTTGGTGAACGTCGACTTCGCCGACGTCCGGACGATCATGGAAAACGGCGGGGTCGCGATGATCGGCCTGGGCGAGTCCGATTCCCAGAACAAAGCCGAGGACTCGATCCGCTCGGCGCTTCGCTCGCCGCTTCTCGACGTCGATTTCAAGGGCGCGAACGCGGCACTCGTCAACGTCGTCGGGGGTCCCGATATGTCCATCGAGGAAGCCGAGGGCGTCGTCGAGGAGCTATATGATCGGATCGATCCCGACGCCCGGATCATCTGGGGGGCGTCGATCGACGAATCGTTCGACGGGCGCATGGAGACGATGATCATCGTCACTGGCGTCGAGTCCCCACAGATCTACGGCCGCACCGAGGCCCAAAGCGAGCGCACGGCTACCGAGGTTAGCGACGGTATCGACGTGCTCGAGTAGTCCATCGGCGCTCCTCGCTCCGGGACAGAGTCCATGTTTCCCCTTTCTCCTTTTTCAGCCTCGGGCCGTCGCCCCTGTTCGTCGGTATCGAGGAGGGTCACTGCTCCGGTCAGGCGTCGGCGACCCGTGGCCGCTCCGGTGATCAATACATAGAAAAGCTAGCGGTCACAAGTTCCGGTATGGAAGTCCCGTTCGATTTGGCATCGTACGTCCGGGTACTGAAACTCGCGAGCACGCCCAGTTGGGAGGAGTTCTCCCAGATCTCGAAGGTGGCTGGAGCCGGTATTCTCCTGGTCGGCCTGCTCGGCTTCCTCATCTTCGCAATCATGAGCCTGATCCCGGGGGGGATCTGAGATGGGGATGTACGCCGTCAAAACCACGGCGAGCCAGGAACGTACGGTGGCGGATATGATCATCAACCGCGAGGAGGGGGCGATCCACGCGGCGCTCGCACCGGACTCGCTCACGAGCTACGTGATGGTCGAGGCCGACGACTACGCGGTCCTCGAGCGCGTACTCGACGAGATTCCCCACGCCCGCAACCTCGTCCCCGGGGAGAGTTCGATCTCGGAGGTCGAACACTTCCTCTCGCCGAAACCCGACGTCGAAGGGATCGCCGAAGGCGACATCGTCGAACTCATCGCCGGCCCGTTCAAGGGCGAGAAGGCCCGCGTCCAACGCATCGACGAAGGGAAAGACCAGGTGACCGTCGAACTCTACGAGGCGACCGTTCCGATCCCCGTCACCGTGCGTGGCGATCAGATCCGCGTGCTCGATAGCGAGGAACGCTAACGCGTTCTTCTGATCCCCCACTCGCTCCGTTCGTAGGGATAGCGAGGAACGCTTCGCTGCGTCAGCGCTCGTCCGAGCAGTACCCCTGTCTCGATCACCGACGGTAGCTCGCCAGCCACTGTGCGAGCCGTCGGCTTCAGTCATCGATCAATACGCCTAAACCGCACCCGATCGATCCCTTGAAGACGTGAGTGCAGCCGAGGGGTTCCGGGTCGACATGCACGTAAAGGTCCTCGACGAGGGCGTACTCCGCCGCGCGAAGGCCCGGGATATGGACGCGCTCGTCTACGCACCGCATTTCACCCCGCTGCCCGAGATCGAACGGCGCGCGGCGGCCTATACCGACGAGGAGTTGCTCGTCGTCCCCGCCCGCGAGATCTTCACCGGCGACTGGCACGACCGGAAACACCTGCTCGCGATCGGGCTCGATAGCCCGGTACCGGATTTCATCACACCCGAAGGCGCGTTGCTCGAACTCCGAGGCCAGGACGCCGCGGCCCTCGTCCCCCATCCCGAGTTCCTGACAGTGAGCTTGGACCGAGCGGACGTCGAACGGTACCGCTCGCTTCTCGACGGCACGGAGATCTACAACCCGAAGTTCTGGCCCCATCACGCTCGGCGCGCGGCGTCGATCGCCGAAGAGGCCTCGTTGCCGGCCTTCGCGTCCTCCTATGCCCACCTCGGGAGGAGCGTCGGGGAGGCCTGGACGACCTTCGACCGGGCGGACGTCGAGCCGGAGCCGTCCTCCACTCGGTCGGGGATGGGCCGATCGGACGGTGGGTGGCTCGTCGATCGGACTTGGAGCGATCGCGTTGAGGCCTTCGTCGGAGCGCTCACCGACGGCGTTTCCCGGTCGGTCTCCCGCCGAACAGGCCTCACTCACCGGTTGCGTCGTCTGGCGGAGTTCGCCCATCTGGGCTACGAGAACAGCCTCCCCAAGGCGGTCCGTCTGTTCCGACCTCAACTACCGGGCACCCATCCCGGCCGGCCGCTGTACGACGGCCGATTCGATGACGTCCGGGTCTACTGAGACGGACGGTCGATGCTACCATCGGTCGCCCGGCTAGCCCGGTCGGGTCGAACCGAACTACCGACCGTCGAACGCGAAGGACCGCGACCGTCGGTCGTAACACCGGCGGACGAAGAAGCGAACGCGGGCACGGGTGATCGACCGATCGAGCGATCAGTTCCGACGGGCCGCGAGCAGGGCTGCTCCGAGCAGTGCAAACAGCGCGGCCACGATCCCGAAGCCCGGTCCGGTCACCGCGGTCTCCTCGGTGCCCTCAATCATGCCGCCGTCGCTACCGTTCGTCGTCCCGGTGCCGGCTCCGGTACCGGCGTCGGTCGAAGTTTCGGCTGGCGCATCGGTCGTCCCACCACTAGAAGTCGACTCGCTACTGGCTGTCGTCCCGTCCCCAGTGCTGACCGTGTCGCTTTCGGTACTCGTCGCATCGGACTCGGTGGTGTCGACATCCGATACCGTGGTACCGGAACCGGTCGTCCCGGGGCGTTCGGTTTCGGTCTCGGACGATTCGTTCGAGTCGCCCATGTCGTCGGTAGTCTCGGAACTGACCGTGCTGCCTGGATCGTCCGCCGCCGTCGTCGCGGCCGCACTGTCGCCGTTTTCGATCACAGTGAGAGTATACTCGCCGTTGATCTCGCCGGTGTAGGAGGGGGCCTGTTCGATTCCGACGTAATACGTTCCGCTTTCCTCGACGGTGGTGTTAAGCACTGTTCGTGCGCTGGGATCGTTGAGGATCGTCCGGCTGCTCTCGGCGTGGATCCGACCGGATTCGATGGCCTCGCCGTCGGGTCCGAACAGGGTTGCCCGCGAGGATCCGACGCCGGTCGCGTTGACCGCGAGGCGCTCGCCGGCCGCGGCCTCGATCGCGAAGTAGTCGGCGTCACCCCTAACGATCGTTCCGATGACGTCCTGGCCGGCGTCGATCGCCGTCGCGCTATCGATGGCGTCGTTGGGTTCGTAGGTATCGGGGTCGGTGAGTCCGACACCGATCGAGTACCGATCGCCGGCCTCGCCCTCGACCCGCAGGTAGTACGTTCCGGTCTCACTGGCGTTCGCGATCAGGAGAGCCTCCTCGTTCTGATAGGTGGATCGGTAGGGGCGAGTCTCGACGGTATTCCCGTTCTCGTCGAGCAATGTCAACGTAACCGCGCTACTGCCGATGCCCTGAGTGATCTCGAACTGCGAGCCCGCCGTCGCGTTCAGCGCGTAGTAATCGACGTCGCCCGCGCCGTCGATGTCGCCGTTGATCGCTCTCCCCTCGTTCGCCCGCGTCGCGTTTCCGATATCGTCGTTCGGTTCGGCGTCGGACCGTTCCTGGGTATCGCTTCCATCCGTATCGTCATTGCCCTCGCTTCCGTCGTCGGATATCGATTCGTTAGGGGTCGAGTCCTGGTAAGGCGAATCGTCGGAGGACGAGTCGTCGCTCGGCTCCGTACCGTTGTCCGCCGAAGCTTCCACGACGGTGAGATCGTAGTCGCCATTGACGTCTCCGGTGTTGTTCTCGGGAATCGCGACTTCGAGGTAGTGCGTACCGCCCTGCTCGGCGGTTGCCTCGATGATACGCTGTCGTCCCAGTTCGCTCTCCACGTAGCCGCCCGGATAGAGGATCTCGCCCGAAGCAACCCGCTCGCCGTCCGGGTCTACGAGTGTTACCGTCGCCGAAGCAGTGCCGTTCGACTCGATCGCGAACTCGGTGCCGTCCTCCAGTTCGAGGGTGTAGAAGTCCGAATCGCCCTTGATCGCCGTTCCCTGCACGCGGTCGCCCAGCTCGATTGCGGTCGCCGCTTCGGGAGTGTCGTCCGGCTCGTTCGCGTCGGGGTGGGTTACTCGACTACTGAGTTCGTACTCGTCGCCGGCTTCGCCGTCGACGCGCAGGTAATACGTCCCGGTGTACTCGGCCTGTGCACGCAGCGTGTACTCCTCGCCGGTGAACTCCGTCCCTGCCGGGATCGTATCGAGAACGGTCCCATTCCGATCGAGCAGTTCGATCGGCCCGCCGCCGATCGTCCCGTCGGTGAGTTCGATTCCCAACCCCTCGCTTAGCTCGACCGCGTAGACGTCCGGACTGCCGTCCTCGCCGATCGTCCCCTCAATGCCGTCCAATGACTCGACCTCGGTCGCGTTTTCGAGGCCGGCCGGCCCCTCCTCGCCGCTCGATCCCTCTCGTCCGTCCTGTTGTGTGTAACCCTCCGTCGGCACGCCGGCCACCACCGGTGCGACGACGGCCGCGGAGAGAACGACCGCCAGCGCCACGAGGACGGTCCGCGTTCGGTTCGATAGTGTCTGCATTCGTAGATGACCTCCGCTGAATACGGTTCGGGCGTGGATAATGTACTTTGTGGCAGTTGAAAATAAATACCGTTGCACAGGAAATAAAATTCACACGCATCTATTGGAAAACGATCGTTCATCCAATCGCACGGGGTTCGTCTCGTGGTTCGTCAGCGGGCGAGTACCGCCTCATGGAGGTCGCCGAGAGCCTCCCGAGCTAGCCGTTCCTTCATCTCCCGTCGGTCGCCATCGAGCGTGTAGCGTGCAACGCTCGTCCCGGAGGTGCCCGATCCCCACTCGCCCGCGTAGGCAACGGCGACGAAGGCCGTCCCGACGGGTTTTTGAGGGGTGCCACCGCCTGGCCCGAGAACGCCGGTCGCGGCGAGTCCCCAGGTCGTATCGGCTCCATCGCGGGCGGCCCGGGCCATCTGGTTCGCGCTTGCCTCGCTGACCGTGCCGTGAGTGTCTAGGGTCTCCCTGGAGACCCCCAGCAGCGTGCGGTGGGCGTCGTAGGCGTACGCGACGAGCGAGCGATCTACGTACTCGCTCGCGCCGGGAACGTCGGTGAGCAGCGAGGCGATCAGACCCCCGGTACAGGACTCGGCGAGCGCGACCGTCGCGCCAGTAGTCGAAAGTGCCTCGCCGACCCGGCGTTCGATCGGCTCTTCTTCGGTGCTCATGTACATGGGAGTATGCCAGCCGAGTCCTTAGCCGTGGGGATCAGGAGTCCGATTCCGAGAGAGCGAAAGACGCAGGGCCGTGGGTGAGAACAGCGGCGTATGGAGTACGAGCAGCCACTCTTCTTTCAAGTGATGCGGTACGCCCAGGAGGCCGATCGCGACGTGATCGATATGGTCAGTGGCGACCCGGACTGGAACCCACCCCCTGGGATCGCCGACGGTCTGCAGGAGTACGCGACCTCCGGGAGCGATCGGTTCCAGTACTCCCCGAGCGAGGGACTCCTCGAACTCCGGGAGGAAATCGCGGCTCGGGAGGGCGTCGCGGTCGAGAACGTCGTGGTTACGAACGGTGCCGGAGAGGCGAACTACCTCGCAATGGCCGCCGCGCTCGAACGCGACACCGGATCGGAAGTCCTGCTCACCGATCCGGTCTATCCCTACTATCCCGCGAAAGTGGGCCTACTCGGCGGCGAGAGCACGTACGTCCCGGTGGCCGCAGACGGCGGGCTCGATCCCGAAGCCGTGCGCGAGCGCGCGAGCGAAGAGACCTGTCTGCTCGTCGCTAACAGTCCGAACAATCCGACAGGTGCGGTCTACGACTGCGAGACGATGGAAGGGCTCCTCACGATCGCCGAGGAGTACGACGCACTACTGCTCAGCGACGAGGTCTACAGCGAGTTCGACTTCTCGAACACGTTCGCGAGCGCGCTCTCGATCGACTCGGCCCACCGGGTCGTTACGAACTCGGTCTCGAAATCGATGGCCATCACCGGCTTTCGGGTGGGTTATGGGATCTTCCCCGAGGAACTGGTAGAACGGGCGAAGACCCGCCACATGCTCGTCAACGTCGCCGGCAGCCGACCGGCACAGCACGCAGTCTGCCGGGCGTTCCGGGAGACCGACCGCGAGTACTACGCGGCGAACAGACGGATGCTCGCCGAACGCGTCGAGACCTTCACCGAGGAACTCGACCGCGCCGGCGCGGCGGTCATGCAACCCGAGGGCGGTTTCTACGTGCTCGCGCGTTTCCCCGACTTCCCGGGGACGATGGGAAACGCAAAGCGCCTGATCGACGAGGTCGGCGTCGCCGGCATGCCTGGGGAGGCCTTCGGAACTACCCGGGAGGAGTGGCTGCGCTTCGCGCTCGTCACCCCCGAGGCCGAAGAAGCGGCCCGCCGACTCGCCGCCTTCTTCGAGTGAGCGAACCATCAGTGTCGCGTCGGCGGTGAGATCGTCGCTCGCACTCGTCGGTCCCGGACTCGTTGAGTCGATCGACGGGTACACCCGTCCCCGCGAACAACCTACCCTATGACTGAAATCGACGTCGAGGCCGTCGAGGAGATAGACGACGGGAGCGATGGGGGCAAGGGGGGAAGCACTATCGAAGCGCCGGAGTACGTGCTTTACGGCGGGAAAGGCGGCGTCGGGAAGACGACGATGGCCGCCGCGACCGCGCTCGGAAGCGCCCGGGAAGGAACATCGACGCTGGTCGTCTCGACCGATCCGGCCCACTCGCTGTCGGACGTCCTCGACCGCGAGGTTCCGGCCGAACCCGCTCGGATCCACGCCGAGTACCCGCTGTTCGGCGTCGAGATCGACCCCGACGACGCCGAGAACCTGGGAAACTCCTTCGGAGCCGGCTCGTTTCCGGGGGGACTCGGGCCCTTCGGTGGCGGGCCGATCGGCGGCGATATCGGTAGTGGGGATAGCGGGAGTGGTGGAACCGAGGAAAGCGACGAGCGGCGTGCTTCGATGCCCGGCGCGGACGAGGCGGCGGCGCTACGACTGCTGCTTCGTTACCTCGATGACGACCGGTTCGATCGAGTGGTCGTCGACACCGCACCGACCGGCCACACCCTCCGCCTGTTCGAACTGCCCGACCAGCTAAAGGCGACTCTCGACCGGATGCTATCCCTTCGCGAGGGACTCGGCGGGATGTTTTCGGGGCTCACGGAGGACGCCAGCGACGCCGATAGCACCGGAGCCGGCGGTTTCCCCGGTTTCTTCGGCTCCGGCGATGTCTCGGATGTGTCGAATCCATCGGGCTTTCCTGGCTTCGGCGAATCCGGCAGCGCCAGCAGCGAGGGCGAGGGAGAGGGAGGGCCGTTCGGTGCCGAGGGGTCCGATCTCGACGATCTCCGTGAACTCAGCGAGAAGCTCGAAACGCTCGAAGCGGCGCTTTCCGATCCCGATCGGACGGACTTCAGGGTCGTCGTCGTCCCCGAGCGGACGAGTATCGTCGAGTCGCGACGGCTACTCGACTCGTTAGAGGCGTTCGACGTTCCGGTCGGAACGATCGTCGTCAACCGCGTGATGGAAGACCTAGAAACAGTGCTGGGTGGAGGAACCGAGCCGACGAGCGGGGACGAGGAGGATCGGCGGGAGAGCGAGCACGATCACGGCGAGAACGAGGAAGGAGACACGTTCGTCGCGCCCCAACCCGACTCCTGTTCGTTCTGTCGAAGCCGGCTCCGCTCGCAGATGGACGTTCTCGGCGAGGCCGACGACCTCTTTCGGGGCCGTACGGTCAAGCGCGTCCCGCTGTTCGCGACCGAAGCACGCGGCGAGGACTTCCTGGGTGTCGTCGCCGCCTGCCTGGCGTGAGCGCCATCGGGCCTCCAGGCGAAACGACGGGTTTCGTTTCGCCGACGAGTATCAGCCACACGAAGCGATATCGGCAGCAGCTAGCCCGGAGCTGAAGCCTTTAGCCGTTCGCGGCCCTCGCCCGGACAATGACAGAACAAGTAGCGATCGTGGGCGCGGGCGCGGCGGGCGCGGGCGCGGCCTACGCGCTCCGGGAGACAGAGACCGCGGTCACGGTACTGGAAAAGAGCCGCGGGGTCGGCGGCCGGGCGGCGACCCACCGGAAAAACGACTGTGTCTACGACCACGGCGCGAACTACACGAAACCCGACGACGCGCGCGTGCGGACCCTGATCGAGGAACTGCTTGACACCGAGGGACTGACCGATATCGACGAGGCGATCTGGACGTTCGATCAGGAGGGCGAGATCTCCGAGGGCAAAAACGAGGACGACCACAAGTGGACCTACGAAGAGGGCCTCACCCAACTGGCGAAACGGCTGTTCGACCGGACCGACGCCGACCTACGAACGGAGACGCGCGTCGAAGCGATCGAGCGGGAGGGAGAGGGAAAGAGTTGGCAGCCGATCGACGCCGACGGCGAGGCGTTGGGGAGCTACGACGCCGTCGTGTTGACGCCGCCCGCGCCACAGACCGCGGAGATCGTCGATTCGAGCGCGCTCGACGCGGAGCCGCGTGAGGAACTGGTCGAGGAGATCGGGAGCGTCGGCTACCGCACCCAGATCACGGCGGTATTGCACTACCCCTTCGCGATCGACCCGCCGTACTACGCTCTGGTGAACACCGACCACGACCACGACATCGCCTGGCTCTCCCGCGAGGAGTGCAAGGCCGGCCACGTCCCCGACGGAGAGTGTCTGTTGATCGCCCAGATGGCCCCGGACTGGTCGCTCGAACGCTACGAGGAACCCAAGGGAGAGATCACCGGCGGGGCTGCCGATCTCGTCGCCGAACTCTTCGACGAGGAGCGTTTCGCCGACCCGGACTGGACCGACGTACAGCACTGGCGCTTCGCACTGCCGGAAGGCGAGGCCGAGGCCGACGTGCTCGCAGGTGCCGAGGACGAAGATCTGTTTTTCGCGGGCGATTGGGTCGTCGGCGAGGGCCGCGTCCACGAGGCGCTCGGCAACGGGCTAGAGGTCGGCGAGAAGGTCGCCAAGCGACTGGACTGAGCACGACGGGCGAGTACTTACCGAAGAATCGATCGTGACCGTTCTTTCTGCCGTCTCACTGGTAGTAGCTCCGTTCGTAGCTAGCGTTCGACGAAGCGATCCGAACTCCATCGTTCGACTCTGCGTAGCCACTACCCACCGAATCCGACGATAGAGATCGGATTGAACGGTAGTATAGGCACCGATGTTCGACATGGATGGCACTCTCAGGCCACCGATGACCGCTCGAACAGCGTCGCGAATAGCTTCCGTTGTATGGTACGGTTGAGTTGGTAGAACGCGGAGGGGGAGATCCCGAGCGTTGCAGCGACGTCCTCGCCCGTACTCCGTCGCGGCGACTCGAAGAAACCGCTGTGATAGGCCGTTCTCGCGACCTCCAGTTGACGGTCGGTCAGTCGGTCGACGACCTGCGAACGGATCCGGTCAGTTGTCGTCACCGATCGACGGCGTTCGCGCTGGGAGCGAAGCGTCGCGTCGGGATACACCGCCGTGAGCACGTCGTCGATCGTCCGCACGGCGACCGGGCGCGGGACCTCGATCTCCAGTCGCATACGTACGGGAGTCACCGACAGTTCCCGGAGGACGGCCCCTTCTTCGACGAGTCGGGTCGCGACGAACGACCGAGGCAGTCGGAGCTGAACGGTGGGACTCCCCTCGCTATCGGGGTCGGTGACGGCGCGGAGATCGTCGATGCCGACGATCGACGCCGCAGCCCTCTGGAGGTCCTCGACCGACTCGTCGTGTATCGTAGCGAACGCGACGACACTGTCGGCGGTCTGCTGGATGCCTTCGTCGAGATCGATCGCACAGTCAGCAGCACGCGCGAGTCGAAGCAGTGGGGCTTCCTCGTCGGTCGTTTCGTACTCGAGTTGCGTGACGGTATCGCTGAGCAACGCATCGCGCTGTTTGATGGCGGTAATCGCAGCCCCGATCGTCTCGCCGAGTTCACTCAACACTGTTTGGGTCGTCTCGTCGAAGACGCCCTGCTGGCTCGCGTATACCGATAGTACACCGTAGAAGGACTCGTCGTGAACGAGCGGGAGGCTGAGAACCGACCGGTAGCCATGCGAGAGCGCCTCCGGCCGCCACTCCGCTTCTCGCAGTCCGTCGGCGACGTTCGAGACAACCGTTAATTCGTGGGTGTTTACTGCCTGTGCAGTGGGTTCAGGTTCGGTCGTGTCGATCGCGAGGGGGGTACTATTGAGATAGTCCTCTCTCTCCCCAGCCCACGCTTGGGGTGTTATCTCCTCGCTGTCCTCATCGAGGGTCCCGATCCAGGCGAAGCTGAACCGATCGTCCCTCGTCAGCCGCTCACAGACGGCGTATTCGATCCCCTCGCGCGTGTCGGCACCGACGAGGGCCCCGTCGATCTCGCGAATGACGTCGTTGATCCGGTTCAGCCGGGCGAGCCGTCGGTTCCGACGTCGCAACTCCCGGTCGCGTTCGCGGAGGTCGCGCTCCCGGCGAACGCGATCGAAGGCCGCCTCGGCGGTCGCCGCGATGAGGTCCGCCACCTCTTCGGTGAGTTCGTCGAGCGCCTCGGCGTCGGTCACACCGGCGAACAGGACGCCGCTGTCACCGAGCGGCACGGCGATCGCACTCTCCAGTTCGCTCGCCCGATCGAGTTCGTGGCCCTCCGCGGAGGAGTCGGTAGAGGGGGCAGTAGTTATCGGCGTCCCTTCGAGCAGCGCCCGACTGACGACGCTGTCCGCGTCCGGCGCTACCGGATCGAGCGGCCCGTGAAGCGACTGTAGCGCGTCGGTCTTCGCTTCCGGCCGGAGGACGTTCGCGTCGGCGTCGAAGAGATAGCAGGCGACGGGATCGAGCGCGAGCACACGCGTCGTATGCTCGACGAGCGTCCGAGCGATGTCCGCATCGGTCTCGGTATAGAGGAGTTCGCGAGCGAGATCGTGCAGCGTCGAGAGCGCCCGCTCGCGCCCCTTCCGCGCGGTGATGTCCCGACAGCTAATCAGCGTCGTTCCCTCCTCGATCGAAACGCGTTTCGCGTTGATCAACAAGGTGTGTTCCTCGCCGGCCTTATCGACCGCCGTCCGTTCGACGTTCGCGATGACGCCCCGTTCCTCGAGGACGTCGGGATCGAAGGGGTCCTCGCCCAATAGCTCCTCGACGGTCCCCATCTCCCGGATCTCCGCGACCGTATACCCGAAGATGAATCGCACGTTGGGACAGATATAGGTAAACGCGCCGTTCTCGTCGGTGAGCAGGACGGTCTCGGTCATGTTGTTCAGTACCACTCGGTGCAGCCGTTCGGACTGGCGGAGATCGCGCTCCAATCGGGCGCGCTCGGTGACGTCGATCGTGGTCGCGAGCACCGTCCGAGCAGTACCGCTCTCGTCGGGAACCGCTCGCAGCGAGAGATCGACGATCGACTCGCTACTGGCCGTCTCACAGGCTACCTCAAGCGTCCGAGGGCTGCCCCCGAGAGCGTCATCGAATCCATCCCGGATACGGTCGGCGTCCCGTTCGTTCTCCCAGAGCCGAAGCTCCCAGAAGGAGTGTCCGTCGAGTTTCGCCGAGGGGTCGCCACACAGCTCACGGGCTCTGTCGTTCGCTCGTCGAACGGTTCCATCGAGGTCGAGCACCCAACTGGCGGTCACCGGGTCGCTAAACGACGTTTCGAACTGTCGTGCCCGACGAGTTCTGTTTGCCTCCGTGCGGGCCGTCGCGAGCGCGCGCTCGACTCCCTCGCGGAGTTCCCTATCGGGAACCGTCTCGGAGGGGACGACGTACTCGGTCACCCCGGCGGCGATCGCCTCGCTCGCGACCCGCTCGTCGCCCCCGGGTGGGTAGAGCACGACCGGGAGTCGGGGATGGGTCCGCCCGAGTTCCCGAACCAGGTCCACGCCGCTCGCCCCGGGGAGATCGTAGGCACTGAGGACACAATCGACCGCGCCCGACCCTCCACGAAGGTGATCGAGGGCCGCCTCGACGGTCGTTGTAGCACTGACCGACGCCCGGTCGTCCTCGAAGGCGGCCGCGACGCTTGCCGCCCACTCGTCGGTGCCCACCAGGAGCAGCGCTACCGACCCGTCGGGCGACTGCGGGAGGCTCATTGCTCCTCGTCCGGCCGCCGGTCCCATAGCAGCTTCGTTGTTGAAGTGCGCCACGGCGAACCACACTGTGACATAGCGGTATCACGTACTTCAGAGCGCGGCAAGTATTGCGAGCGTGGCGAGCGAAGTTGTACATCGAACGATCGGAGCGGGGACAGAGACACGAGAGCCCCGAGCGTGGGACGTCGGGTACGACCCCGAGGCCGTCTCGGAGTACGACCGTCTCGACTGTGGGGCCCTCCTCGTCGCACAGTCCCAGCCGGGGCAACTGCCCACAGTGTGGCTCGATGCCGCGCAACCGACCGATGCCCTGGAATAGATAATCATGTCCTTGAAATCCCTCGAATCGGAGACGACATCGACGGATTCGAGCGCGGATGACGAGCACGAGAGCGCCTTAGAGACCGCCCGCCGACAGCTCGAACGGGCAGCGACCCACGTCGACCTCGACGGAGCGGTGGTCGAGCGGCTGAAACACCCCGCCCACGTCCATCGCGTCTCCCTGCCCATCGAACGCGACGACGGCGAGCTAGAGGTGTTCACCGGCTATCGCGCCCAGCACGACAGCGTGCGCGGGTCCTACAAAGGTGGGCTCCGCTACCACCCGGCCGTCACCGAGGAGGAGTG
>PXRA01000041.1 GCA_003021725.1 Halobacteriales archaeon QH_8_64_26 | reverse complement strand
GAGGACATCCAGGGCGTGGCGACCTCGCTGCAATCCCACGACCTCGCGAAGGAAGCGAGGATCCCGATCGTCGACCTCGATCAAGTAGTCGAGATCGACGTGGCGATCGACGGCGCGGATCGCTACGATCCCGAGAGTCCCCACGTCGTGAAGGGTGGCGGGGCCTCCCACGCCCGCGAGAAGCTCATCGACACGATGGCCGATCGGTTGGTGATCGCGACCGACGCGGGGAAAGCCCAGACCCCGCTTTCCTATCCGGTCCCGCTGTCGGTGCTGCCGGCTTCCCGCGAGGCCGCGAAGGAGTGGGTGCGCGAACTGGGCGGCGAGCCCGACCTCCGATACGGCCAAGCGAAGGACGGCCCGCTGTTCACCGCGAACGGCAATCTGGTACTCGACTGTGATTTCGGCGATATCGAGGATATCGAAGGCCTCGCCGGCGAGCTGTCGGCGATCCCCGCTGCCCAGGAACACGGCTTGTTCGTCGACCTGGTGAACGAGGTCTACGTCGGGAGCGACGAGGGTGTCGAGACGGTTACGTTCTGAGAGCGTCTCATCCCCGGCCCGACGAGCGCAGCCCGGTATCGTCCTCTCACTTTTCTCGTTGACACTTCCGTATCGGAAGCGCCCTCGGTCGGCTCGAATGCCGTCAGATCGCCGTCCAGCCGCCGTCGACGTAGAGCAGTTGGCCGGTGATGTACTCCGCGTCCTCGCTCGCGAGATAGAGATACGAACCATCCAGGTCCTCGGGGAACCCCGCGCGGCCGAGCGGGACGGGCTTGATGAACCCGGTCCCACCGTCGCCACCGCCGCCCCCGCCGGCGGCTTGCTGGGCTTCCTCGGACCAGCCCTCGGTGAACTCGGTGGCGATCTGGCCGGGCGCGACGGCGTTCACCCGGATGCCGTACTCGGCGAGTTCGAGCGCCGCGCCCCTGGTGATCATCTCGATCGCGCCCTTCGTCGAGTCATAAGCCACCTGGCCGTGCTGGGCGTCCTCGGAGCTGATCGAGGCGGTGTTGACGATCGGGCCCGGCTCGCCGCGATCGATCATGTCCTGGGCCGCGACCTGCGTGCCGAAGAACATCCCCTTGACGTTGACCTGGTACAGCGCCTCGAAGTCCTCGGGGTCGAACTCCAGTAGCGGGGCGGAGTGTTGCATCCCGGCGTTGTTCACCATGACGTCGACGCCGCCGAACTCCCGAGCGCCCTCGACGACCGATTCGAGGTCCCCTCGGTCGGAGACGTCGGTCCCGACGTACTCGGCTTTCCCACCCTCGTCCTCGATGACCTCGTGAGTCGGGCGGTCCTCGTCGTCGGCTTTGGGCTCCTTGCGCTGGTCGGCATTAATAACGTGTGCGCCGGCCTCGCCGAAACGACGGGCGATCGCCCGCCCGATACCGCTGCTCGCGCCCGTAACGATCACCGTCTCGTCCTCGAAGTCGTACGTTACGCGTCCCATGACGGCTCGATCTGCGAGCGAAGCGCCGATAAATCCCTACCTTGAGGTGTGCAACCCACGGGACCGGATCGGTCACTCGGGTCAGCGCCGACGGAAATCGAGAGAGTTGGTGAACCCGGCAGCCACAACGGTAGGGCCTCCCGGACAGGAAAGTCGTATTCGAAAAAACCGTTCTCCGTACGAGCGATGCAGGTGGGCCAGTCCCGGCGTACTCGATCGATCGCCGGCCGAGTCCGGCTCCGACCGAACGGGAATCGAGGGGCGGGGAGGAGCGAAACGGTGGTGGTTCTCCTCGGCGCTCGTCACTCCCGTATCGCTCGCGGCGGGCCGATTCCCGGCCTGTCGAGATCGATACGATCCCCGATCGAGACGGGATCGACGGTTCGTGGTAGGGAGACGACCGGGCGTGTTCGACGATCCCCTTCGGGTCGGCACCGACGCCCTGCCACATGTCCCAGTGCGTCGGTAGAAGACGGTCGAGTTCGAGGCGGTTCGTCGCGTC
Organism: Halobacteriales archaeon QH_8_64_26; assembly: GCA_003021725.1. Classification (GTDB taxonomy): domain Archaea; phylum Halobacteriota; class Halobacteria; order Halobacteriales; family Halococcaceae; genus PXQR01. The sequence continues at coordinate 15,183 of PXRA01000041.1, read as the reverse complement.
GAGTACCTGATCGCCGTTGTTGTACCACTCGGTCGGTTCGCCCCCGTCTCTTTCTGGGTCGTAGGGCCGACCGACCGTCCCGAAGGCGATCGCGCCGACGTCGATGTCGAACTCCTGACCGATATCGTCGAACGCGTCGGCCGGACGGGAATCGCCGGCGTGGAAGAAGGTCTCCGAGTCGTGGGTAATCACGTAGGTGATCGGCTCGATCGCGTCGGGATCGTTCGCCCTGCGAACGTGGACGGTCAGATCCCCGACCTCGAAGGCGTCGCCGACGCCGATCACTCGCTTTCGCTCGGCCGGTGGGCCCACCTCGCCGTCGTACTGCGGGTTCTCGTAGGCCGCCGCGGGCGTATAGATGTCGGCTCCCAGGTCCTCGACCAAGGGCTCGTAGGTAGGGGGATGGGTGCGATCGACGTGTTCATGGGTGACGAGCACGGCGTCACGGGCGGTCGCGTCGGCGGAGTCCATCGGTACCGGGATGTTCCGGATCGTGGTCGGCGGGTTGCCGTCGCCGAAGTACGGTCGAGATAGACCGCCGTCCCGGGCGTCCGGAGGACGGAGCCATTGCAACTCGGATACCACAGCGATAGTCCATCGGATGAGTTCGCTTCGATCTCGCTGGCGACGAACTAGTCGCCCCACGTCGAGTGGACCACGCTATCGATCAGCGGTGCGGAGCGCATGAGCGCCAGCCTTGACAGGTGATAGTGAGAGCCGGGACGGTCCGAGTAGCTCCGCCGCTCGTTCGCCCTCGGTTCGCTCGCGGTAGCGCGCGGGTTAACGGCCTCCGGCGAGCGGCAGGAGCACGCGCTGTTTCGTCCACGGGAGCAAAGCTCTCGTGAGCCGATCGGAACCCTCCGAGTTCCGATGACGGTGGAGGTTGTGCCGAGCGAGCGGTCGAAGTCTCGTAAACGAACTGAACGAGAGCAGGGAAGGAGAGGCGAGTGAGCGGTAGCGAACGAACGGAAGCGACCGAGGCCGCGAGCGTGGTTCGAGACCGCGAGGCCGTCTCGTCACTGAGCGAGAGCACGAGAGGCCCGGCGGAAGGTACGTGATGAGGCTTAAGTAGCCCGGGTTACCAAGCCCGTGTGATGAGTGCTGGTAGCGCGATGGCGTCGGTCTCCTCGTATGCGATCCTGGGCTGTGGGAGCGTCGGGTACGCCGTCGCCGAGGACCTCATCGGGGACGGAAAGGACGTTTTCATCGTCGATCAGGACGAGGACCGGGTCGACTCGCTTCGCGACCAGGACTTAAGCGCCCAGGCCGCCGATATCCGCGACGAGCAGGTCGCCGAAGCCATCGTCGATCGCGACGTGTTGTTGATCCTTTCTTCCGACATCGAGGCCAACCAGGTCGCCGTCGAGAACGTTCGCGGGGAGGGCAGCGAGCAGTTCATCGTCGCTCGCGCGTCCGATCCGGTTTCGGCCGACGAACTGCGCGACGGGGGTGCGGACATCGTGATCAACCCCTCGGAGGTGATCGCGAACGCCGCCCTGCGTGCCCTCGAAACGGGTGAACTCGAATACAAGGCCGAACAGCTAGCCAACGTCATCGACGGCACCGACGGACGGCTAGCGATCCTCACCCATGACAACCCCGGCCCGGATACCATCGCCAGTGCCGTCGCGTTGCGCGCGATCTCTCACAGCCACGACGTCGAGAGCGACATCCTCTACAATGGCGAGATCGGTCACCGGGAGGACCGAGCGTTCGTGAACATCTTAGGTATCGAACTCCTCACCCGCTCGGAAGTGGACTTAGCGGAGTACGACACGATCGCGCTCGTCGATCACGCGAAAGCCACAGACGCCCCGATCGACCGCCCGGTCGACGTCCTCGTCGATCACTACGAACCCGAAATAGAGTACGACACGACCTTCAGCGACGTACGCCCGAACGTCTCCTCGACGTCGACGATCCTCACCAAGTACGTCCAGGAACTCGATCTGGGGCTCTCAGAGGCGGTCGCAACCGCGCTGTTGTACGGCATCCGCGCCGAAACCCTCGATTTCAAGCGCGATACCAGACCGGCCGATCTGACCGCCGCGGCCTATCTCTATCCCTTCGCCGACCACGACACCTTGGAACAGGTCGAATCGCCCTCGATGTCCCCCGAGACCTTGGACGTCCTCGCCGAGGCGATCGGCAACCGGGAAGTACGTGGCAGCCACCTGGTCTCGAACGCCGGGTTCGTCCGCGATCGGGACGCCTTGGCCCGGGCGGCCCAACACCTGCTCAACTTGGAGGGGATCACCACGACGGCGGTCTTCGCGATCAGCGAGGACACGATCCATCTGGCCGCACGATCGAAGGACATCCGGCTGAACATCCGACGGGTGCTCGAGGACGCCTTCGGCGACGACGGCGAGGCGGTCGGGCACTCGACGGACGCCTCCGTCGAGATCCCCTTGGGGATCTTTACCGGCATCGAGACCAGCGAGAGAAATCGCGAGACGCTCCTATCGCTCACCGAGGAAGCCGTTCGGCGACGCCTCTTCGCGGAGATGGGCGTCGAGAGCAACGGCAACGGGAACTAAGGGACCCGGCCCTCGGTTCCATCGATTTCCGCGTTCCCTTACTCCTCGTCTTCGGGGTCCTTAGGGCGCTCGATGAGATCGTGGACAAGGACCACGTCGCCGACCGCCCGCACCCATCGGTAGGGGACAACGACGCCGCGAACCCCTCGAGCGACGTTCGCGAACAGCTCGTCGTTGAGGGCCGCTATCGCGATCCCGCTTACCCGTTCGGCGTCGAGATCGAGGCGGACGTCCTCGATCTCCCCGACGAACACGCCGTTGCTCGAGTAGACCTCCCGGCCGATCAGCGTCGTGATGTCCTGGGCCCGGGCCGCGTTCTCGTCGCTATCTCCTTCCATATTCGCGTCCGCGCTCATGCTCATATCCCCGCCAGGACGGGATGGATCTTAAACCCTTAGTGGACCGGATGGACGAAACCGTGCCGACGACCTCGATAACGACTCGTTTGCCGGCTCTTCGCCGCCGACTATCCCTGGCCCATCGATCCGCTCGGCGGATTCGAGGGACTCCTCCCGGATCGGCGCTGCCGCCGTCGGGCGGTTTATACGGCTGCCGGGAGGACTGTCCCACATGGCATCACAGGACATGGAGTCACCAGACGATCCGGCTGCCACGAGTCCGGCATACGATTACCAGAGTGAGGAAGCCGAACGGCCGGACCTACTGGCCGATCTCGACGAGCGGATCGGGGGCGATGTCCGCTTCGATACCTACACCCGAGAACTCTATGCGACCGACGCCTCGGCCTACGAACTGACGCCGATCGGCGTCGTGTTCCCGGTCTCGACCGCCGATGTCGCTGCGACCATGACCTACTGTGCCGAGGAGGGGATTCCAGTGTTGCCCCGCGGCGGCGGGACGAGCCTCGCGGGCCAGGCGGTCAACGAGGCTGTCGTGCTCGATTTCACCCGGTATATGGACGAGGTCCGCGAGGTCGATCCCGAGGAGCGGACCGCTCGCGCGCAGTCGGGTATCTACCTCGGCGACCTCGACCGGGAACTCGCCGGGGACGGACTGAAGTTCGCGCCCGACCCGGCCTGGGGCGATAAGAGCGCTCTGGGGGGTGCGATCGGGAACAACAGTACCGGCGCACACTCGCTGGTGTATGGGAAGACCGACGTCTACATCGAGTCCTGTGAGGTGGTACTGGCCGACGGCAGTATCGAGGAATTCGGCGAAATAAGCGTCAAAGAACTGCAGGAACGGGCCGATCCCGACGGCGATCCGTTGGGGCGTATCCACGCCGAAGTCGCCCACATCATCGAGGAGGAACGCGAGGCGATCGAAGACGCCTATCCCGATCTGAAGCGCAACGTTTCGGGGTACGATCTGGACATGCTCGTCGCCGACGCCGAATCCGGATCGATCAATCTCGGCCGGCTCATGGCCGGCAGCGAAGGCACCTTAGGGATCGTCACCGAGGCGACCGTGGCGCTCGAACCCGTCCCCGAGACGAAGGCGGTCTGTCTGTTGACCTACGACGACCTGCTCGAGGCGATGGCCGACGTCGCCCCGATCTTAGAACACGAGCCGGCGGCCGTCGAGGTGATGGATAGCGTCCTGCTCGATCTGGCTCGCGATACCGCCGAGTTCGCCGACGTGGTCTCTTTGCTCCCCGAAGAGACAACCGCAGTCCTACTAATCGAGTTCTACGCCGGATCGGACGAGGAGGGCAGGAAGCAGGTCGCGGACCTGATCGCCGATCGCGCCCCCACAAATGATTCGGAAGCCACGCCCACCGAGACCACGACGACCGACGCCCCTTACCGGGCAGCAGCGGCGATGGAGGCCCACGACGCCGAGACCCGAGCGAAGTTCTGGAAGATGCGCAAATCCGGGCTGCCGATACTGCTATCCCGAACCTCCGACGAAAAGCATATCTCCTACATCGAGGACACCGCGATCCCCGCGGAACACCTTCCCGAGTTCGTTTCCCGCTTTCAGGAGATCTTAGCGGAGCACGACACCTTCGCCTCCTACTACGCCCACGCCGGCCCTGGGGTCCTCCATATCCGGCCGTTGCTCAACACGAAACGTATCGAGGACGTCGAAGCGATGGAGGCGATCGCGGAGGCGGTCACCGACATGGTCGTTGACTATGGAGGAAGCGTCTCGGGCGAGCACGGCGACGGCCGCGCGCGTACCCAGTGGAACCGGAAGCTCTACGGCGATCACCTCTGGGAAATCTTTCGCGACCTCAAGTCGGCCTTCGATCCCGACTGGCTCCTGAATCCCGGCCAGGTCTGTGGCGACGTCGATATGACCGATCATCTCCGTTTCGACCCGGAGTACGACTTCGAGGCCGGATTCTCTCCCGTCCTCGACTGGGAGAACGAGAACGGCTTCCAGGGGATGGTCGAACTCTGTCACGGCTGTGGGGGCTGTCGTGGTCCCCAGGAGACGACGGGTGGAGTGATGTGTCCGACCTACCGGGCCTCCGAGGAGGAGATCACGAGCACCCGAGGCCGGGCGAACATGCTCCGGCAGGCGATGAGCGGCGACCTACCCGAGGACGAACAGTTCGACCCGGAGTTCACCCAGGAGGTGCTGGATCTGTGTATCGGCTGCAAGGGCTGTGCGAAGGACTGTCCGAGCGAGGTCGACATGGCCAAACTGAAAGCCGAACTGACCCACGAGTACCACCAGCGCCACGGGGCCTCGCTGCGCGATCGCGTCTTCGCGAATATCGATCTCTTTTCGAAGCTTGGGAGTGCCACCGCCCCGCTGTCGAACCTCGCGACCGCGATACCCGGCTCCCGACGAGCGCTCGAATCGGGGTTGGGGATCGCCCGCGATCGGACGCTGCCGACCTTTCGCCCCCAGTCCTTCGCCGAGTGGTTCGAAGCTCGCGGTGGACCGCAAGTGTCGGAAGCCGAGGCCGATCGCCGGGCGGTACTTTTGCCCGACACCTACACGAACTACAGCCACCCCAGAGCAGGCCGGGCGGCGGTCTACGTCCTCGAAGCCGCCGGCGTTCACCTCCGAGTACCTGAAGAACTCTCCGATAGCGGGCGACCGGCTTTCTCGAAGGGCTTTCTCGACAAATCGCGAGAGCAAGCCAAGGAGAACGTTTCCCGCCTCGCCCCGCTCGTCGGAGAGGGCTGGGACGTCCTGACGGTCGAACCCTCCGACGCCGTGATGTACCAATCGGACTACCGGGACCTCCTGTTCGGACCGGACCGCGAGCCGACGGGGACCATCGCTGTCGGCGAGGGCGGTCCCCAACCGGCGGCCGACGGCGGCTGGCGCGAAGCCCACGACGTCGAGCGGGTCGCGGCGAACACGTACGGTATCTGTGAGTACGTCGACGTCTTCGATCTCGATCGAGAACTGGACTTCGACGCCGCGGGGACGGAACTGACCTATCACGGCCACTGCCACCAGAAGGCCACGAGGAAGGACCACCACGCGGTCGGCGTGCTTCGACGGGCGGGCTATCCGGTTGATCCGCTCGATTCGGGCTGTTGTGGGATGGCCGGGTCCTTCGGCTACGAGGCCGAACACCTCTCGATGAGCAGGGCGATCGCCTCGATCCTTTACGACCAGGTCGAGGCGAGCTCCGGCGAGGAAGTCGTCGCGCCAGGGGCGTCCTGTCGCACCCAGTTGGGCGAGCGCTACGACGACCCACCCCACCCCATCGAGAAGGTCGCCGAAGCGGTCGTTCGCTGAGGGCGACCATCGACACTCGACGGTCAACTCACACGTTCACTTCCTTCCCGAACAACGCTCGAAAACGGTCGTTGGATCGTTCGACGGACCTAATAAACCTTTTAACGAGTGCTTAATCAGCTGATCGTCTCGCTGTGACAGGCGAGAGGGAAAAGCGAGAAGCGTTCTCAGCGTGGATCGAGTAACTCGATCGGATGAGGTGGAGCGTCGCCGAACAGCGCTTCGAGTTGGTCGCCACAGGAGGTGCCGCTCGCGACGATCCGGCGTCCGTTCGCCCGCTCGGCTTCGAATTGGTCTTTGAGTTGTTGGCCGACGTCCATGCTCACCTCGTAGTACTCCGATTTGTAGCCAAACGAGCCGGCCATCCCACAGCACTCGACCTCGGAGGTGGTGACGTCGTAGCCGAGATCGGAGAGGACCGCCGTCGTGTAGGGTTCGAGGCCGAGCGTGCGCTGCTGGCAGTGGCTGTGATAGGCTAATTCCCTCGTGCCGTTCGCCTTCGGAAGGGCCTCGCGGTCGGCACCGTTCTCCAAGAGGCCGTAGACGTACTCCATGACCTCGTAGGAACTATCGCGCAGGCGCTCGAAGGACTCCTCGGAAAGGAGCTTTTCGTAGTCGTTTCTGAACATCGCCAGGTCGCTCGGCTCGATAACGACGACGTCGCGGCCGGTATCGACGTGTTCGGCCAGGTCCGCATAGACCGCACTCGCCTTCCGGTCGGCGGTCGCGATCATCCCCTGGGAGAGGGGTGCACGCCCGCTCTCGCCGACCTCGGGAACGGTGACACCGACGCCGAGGGCTTCGAGGACTCGCACGGCGGCTTTCCCGCGCTCGGGGAGCACGTAGTTCGTGTAGAGATCGGGGTAGACCAGGACTTCGCGCTCCGCTCCCGGAATCGAGTCCCGACCGCTCGCCCACTCACGAAAGGTCTCGCGTCGCCACTGGGGTAGCTCCCGACGGGCGTCGACGCCGAGCGCGCGATCGAGGAGTATTCGGACGGGTCGCGTACCAGTGAGCCAGTTCGACAGCGGGGCGGTTGCGCTGCCGAGTTTCGCTAGCGATTCGATGTTGCCGAAGAGGCGCTTCTGCACGTCGATTCCCTCCGGTTCGCTATCGGGTGTCAACCCCTCGACGAGGAAGGAGTAGTCGCTCCCCTCGCCGCCGCGATTGACCCGATCCCTGACGACCGTGTTGATCCAGGGAATGTCGATCTTAACGGGACATTTATTCACACAGCGGCTACAGCCGGTACAGAGGTCGTTGAAATCGCCGGCGCTGTCGAGGCCTTCGATGCCGGCCTCCCAGCCGGTGCCGATACCCCCGGTGTAGGTCTCGCCGCCGAAGCCATGCCCGCCGACGGACTGAAAGTTCGCACAGGAGTTGTTACAGGCCCCACACCGGATGCAATAGAGCGTTTCCTTCAGCTGGGCGTCCTCGCGCATCGCCAGCCGGCCGTTGTCGACGAGCACCAAGTGAAAATCCCGATCGCCCTCGGCCATCGGTTTCTCCGGGTCCTCGAAGTCGAGTACCGGAGAGTCGGTCGGCGGCGTGAGCAGCGAGACATAGGAGGTGATGTCCTGGCCGGTGCCCGTTCGTCCGATGAGTTCGACGAAGGGCGCGAGTTCCCGAACGGAGGGCAGGAGCTTCTCGACACCGGTGACCGCGACGTGGGTCGGCGGGGTCACGGCGGTCTTGCGGGCGTTGCCCTCGTTGGTCACCAGTGCGATCGACCCCGACTCAGCTGTGACGAAGTTCGCGCCGGTCAGGCCGACGTCGGCCTCTTCGATGTGCTCGCCGACCTTGTCCCGGGCGAACTGGGTGAGTTCGTCGGGATCGCCATTGAAGGGCTCTGCGGGGTCGAAATGCTCGTTGAACAGCGTCGCGATCTCCTCGGGGGGTTTGTGGATCGCGGGGCCGATGAGGTGGGAGGGGGCTTCCTCGGCGATCTGGATGACCCATTCGCCGAGATCGGTTTCGACCACGTCGAAATCCTCCGCTTCGAGGGCGGCATTGAGTTCGAGTTCTTCCGTGGTCATCGATTTCGACTTGACCATCTTTTGAGCACTGTGCTCGTCCATAAGCGAGGCGATGTGCTCGTTTGCGTCCGCGGCGTCCTCGGCGACGTAGACCGATCCGCCGTTCGCCTCGACCGCCTCGGTCACCCGATCGATCAGGTCCGGGAGCTCCGCGATGGCCTCTTCCTTGATCACACGAGCCCGCTCGCGGAGGTCCTCGTAGTTCGAGATATGGGAGATCGCCTCTTCGGTGCTCTCGTTGAACCCGCGGGTGTTCTCGCCGACAGTCTTCCCTTCGGTGGCCATGAGATGACGCAGCGCCGCGGCTTTCTCCCGGCGGGAGCGTGCTCCATCGGCGGGACCGGCGTCGGCCGCCGCGCCGGGCTCGCCCTCGGGATCGGTCTCTTCGATCGCGGGATTCGAGGACTGCGGGGACTGTTCGGAAGCCATCTCAGCGATCCTCCAGGATCATGACGTGAGCTTCCTGTGGGCCGTGTACCCCTTTCACGATGCCGCCCATGTCGCCGGTCGCGCTTGGGCCGGTCGCTAAGATCTGTGAAGTATAGCCCGCCGCAAACTCCTCGGCGAGTCGACCGAAGGCGGTCGGCATGTCGGGGACGATATCGCTCGCGGCGACTACGACGACGTGGCGCTCGGGGTAGAGGCTCACGAACTCCTCGCCGCCGGGCGTCGAGCGAATCGTGACGGTCCCGTAGTCGGCGACCCCGAGACCGGCAGCCGTGATGCCGGTACGGGCGGCGTCGAGTTCGGCGGGGCTGGGCGAGAGCGTGATCTCGCTGTCTACGTTGTCGTAAGAGACCCCCTCAAAGGGAAGGTCCGCGGCGACGACGGGCGATACGAGAAGTTCCGACAGAGCGTCGGGGAACTCCGCGGCCGACGCGACCGTCACCGACGCTGCGAGGTCGCGTTCCTCGAGCGTCGACTCGAACGTCGCCATCGACTCCGCGTCCGGCGATACTTCGAGACTCATAATAGTGCGTCTCATTCCCGCTCGTTTAATTGCTTTGCCCTCCCGCGATCGTACGTTCGTCGCCGGGAGGCGGAGGGACCCGCTGGAGGGACGACCGTCGGTCAGGGCCCGAAAAGCGATCCGGGTGGTCCGAATCGAGTTTGGTCGTCGTGGTGAGCACGAGAAAAGAGGGCCGGTGAAGGAGTCAGCGGGGTACTGGCGGACGTCGGGAGGGGAGGAGGAGGAACGCATCGGCAGGAATCGCTCGGCGGCGGTCACGAACGCGAGGGAGTTCAGGCGTTGTTCATACGAAGGACGTCCTCGTCGCCACAGTGTAGACAGGTCGTAACGCGGTAGGGCTCCCGGGAGTACTGAGCGTTGTGCTCCTTTTTGCTCTCGGTGCGGATCTCGATACGTACGTCGTGGGGGGTCTCGGCCTCACAGACTCTACAACTCTCGGTCGTTCCGTCCGGGGTGTGAGTAGTGGCTGCCATCGCAACTCCTCGTTCGGCAGATGAGAGTATAAAAACCCGATTCCGTTAGAGGTCGTTTCGACCGTTTATCGCCGGAGGGCAGCGGTATTCATCTCTGAGCCGTTTGGAATCGAGTATACCGTTCATGATCGTTTTAACACCGTTCGTGGGTCATTCGTCGTTCAAATAGCCGGTGCTTTTATAAACGGGTCGATCGGCGTGGATCGGTCGGACTCCCTGTTATTCGCTCGCGCGCGAGTTCGCTCGAAACCGTTCGGTCAAGGCGCGGTCGCGCCAGTGGTCGAAAACACAAACGGGAGAGGCATAAGCTGCCAGTTGAAACCGGCTGCATGGAGCAGGTTTTCGCCCCCTGGCGAATCGAATGGGTCGAACGATCGGAATCACCGACTGAACGCGAGGGGTGTGTCTTCTGTGCGTTCGCCGCGAGCAGCGACGACCGGCAAAACCGGGTCGTCGCCCGCAGCGAACACGGGTTCGTCCTCCTGAACAACTACCCGTACAACCCGGGTCACGCGATGGTGATTCCCCACCGCCACACCGGCGAGTATACCGCTCTCTCCGAGGAAGAACTACTCGGTCACGCCGTGCTCAAACAGCGGACGCTGCGTGCGATCGAGGCGGCCTTCGATCCCGACGGAGTGAATATGGGGTATAATCTCGGGGCCGGTGCCGGGGGATCGATAGAACATCTACACGCCCACGCCGTCCCCCGGTGGGAGGGCGACACGAACTTCATGGCCGTCATCGGCGACACGCAGGTCATCGTCGAAGCGCTCGAAGACTCCTACGACCGCTTGCACGAGGCATTTAGCGCTCAAGGGAACGTACAGCCCCGAGAGGACGACACCGACGCCGAACAGGCGGTCCGCATCGATCCTTAATCCTCCGCTTTCGCCGAAGCGGTTTTGCTCGGGCCGCCCGAATCGCCCGTATGGATCGTTCCGGGGCCCTCCAACGCGTCGGCTTGGTCGTCCTCGGGGCGAACGCCGCCCTCGCCGTAGCCAAGGGAGCCGTCTGGCTCGAAACGGGGAGTCTGGCCGTCGGCTCCGAGGCCGCTAATAGCCTCGTCGACACCGCCTACAGCGCTACGGTCGTCGGCGGGCTCTATCTCACGACCCGGCCCCCGGACTTCGATCACCCACACGGCCACGAGCGCATCGAGCCGTTCGTCTCGCTGGCGATCGCCGTCGCCGTTCTCGTGGTCGGCGCTCTCCTGCTCCGGCGGTCGGCGGCGGCGGTCCTCCTCGGGGAGGTAAACGTTGCCCAGGGACCGATCGCACTAGCCGTTCTCGGCGGAACTGCGGCTGTCAAATACCTGCTCTATCGGTACTGTCTCGACGCCGGTGAGGTACACGAGTCTCCAGCACTCGTCGCGACGGCGCTCGACAGCCGCATCGACGTGCTCACCGCGGGCGCGGCCTTTCTCGGCGTCGCGGGTGCCCGGATCGGGTTCCCGATTCTCGACCCCCTCGCTGCAGGGGTCGTCTCGCTTGCCATCTTACACACCGGCGTCGGGATCGCTCGCGATAACGTGAACTACCTGATCGGACGCGCCCCGCCGGAGGACCTGCGGGGGACGATCGTCGAGCGAGCGCGCGCCCATCCCGAGGTCGAAGGGGTACACGACGTGATCGCCCACTACGTCGGCCCGGAGGTAGACGTCAGCCTCCACGTCGAGATCGAGGGCGATCGGACCGTCGAGGAAGCCCACGCTATCGAGACCGACGTAATGGAGACGATCCAAGCGGTATCGGAAGTCGACGACGTATTCGTCCACGTCGATCCGAAAGAACTGGGCGAATGGAAAGCCGGTGAGGACTCCGAACCCGTGACCGAGGAGGACTCGCCGTCGACGACCGCCACGAACCGGTCGCGATCGAACACGCCCGAGACCAACGGCGAGGGTAGTAGCGGCTGACCGGAGCGAGAGGAGCGAGGATTTCCCCAGTCAGTGAGCTACCGAGCGCCTTGCGACCGACATTGGCGCTGGTATCCCGTTCTCGGGGCGGGTCGGTACTCAGTCGTGGCCGGATACCCGAACCGGTTCGTAGGGTTCTTCGAGGTGTTCGATGTCGCTCTCGGACAGCGAGATATCGAGCGCTTCGACGGCGTCCTCCAAGTGCTCGACGCTCGTCGTGCCGACGATCGGCGCGTCGACCCACTCTTTGTGCAGGAGCCACGAAAGGGCGATCTGGGCCATCGAGACGTTTCTCTCGTTCGCCAGTTCCTCGACGCGCTCGTTGACTTCCGGGCCGCCACCCTCCCGATAGGGATGCTCGTAGAGGCGGTCCTCGCTCGCACTCCGCGTCGTGGCGTCGATCTCCTCATGGGGCCGGGTGAGATACCCGCGGGCCAGCGGGCTCCAGGGGATCACGCCGACGCCCTCCTTCGCACAGAGCGGGAGGGTCTCGCGTTCCTCCTCGCGGTAGACGAGATTGTAGTGGTTCTGCATCGTCGCGAAGCGCTCGTATCCCAGCGCGTCGCTCGTGTGCAGGTCCTCGGCGAACTGGTGGGCCCACATCGAACTCGCGCCGATATACCGGGTCTTACCCCGTCGGACGGCGTCGTCGAGCGCCCCGAGGGTCGTCTCGATGGGAGTCTTCGGGTCTCGGCGGTGGATCTGATACAAGTCGACGGTGTCCATGCCGAGGCGATCGAGGCTATGGTCCAATTCCTGCTCGATCGCCTTCCGGGAGAGTCCCCCGGAGTTCGGATTGTCCTCGTCCATTTGGAAGTAGCCCTTCGTCGCAACCACCTGCTGTTCGCGCCGGCCCTCCAGGGCGTTACCGAGTACGCGTTCCGACTCGCCCATCGAGTACATGTTCGCCGTATCGAAGAAGTTGATCCCCAGCTCGATGGCCCGGTCGATTATCTCGTGGCTTTCGGCCTCGTCGAGCACCCACTCGCGCCAGTCGCTCGACCCGAAGCTCATACAGCCCAGGCAGATCCTACTCACTTCCATGCCGGTATCGCCGAGCGTCGTGTACTCCATAGCAGGCCTCTCGACGCCGACCTACAAAAACACCCCCGGGACGGGCGTGAGGAACGGCGACCGGACGGGCGTGCGCGAAGGGCTTACAGCGCGGCTGGATCGGTACAGTCGATCAGCCACCGCGTCGCCGCGTAGACGCCGATCGCGAACAGACCGTAGCCCGCGACGGCGGCGGTCGTCTCCGGCCCGCCGCTGTCGATCGCGAGGCGGGCGACCGTGTTCACCGGCCCGTTCGCGAGCGTCGCCGTCCCGCCGATAAGCGCGAGTACACACCGAGTAGGCCGGCTGGGCGACGCGGCGGTCGGGCGCGAGCAGCGAGACGGCCACGCCGACCGTGGTCAAAAGAAGCGAGAAGGCCCCGACGAGCACGAGCAGTGCCGGGAGGTTCGCGACCTGCGTTCCATTGAGCGAGAGCAACCCGAGCCACAGAAGCGCCTGGACGGGCGCGAGCAGCGCCGCCGCGAGGAGCTTTCCATCCAGGATCCGGCCGAAGGTGATCGGGGCGACCCGCAGCAACTCCATCGTCCCCCGATCGAGCTCCTCGGTGATCGAATCCACCGTGATCGAACCGCTGATGAACACCGGCAGGAACAACAGTAGCGGCACGAGCACCGTGTAGGTGAAGTCGTAGTAGGGATTCGAGCGCTCTTCGGGAGGTAACTCCAACGGCGTCGACCTTAGGCGGTCGACCAGTCGCTCGCGTTCGGCCCGCTCGTAGGCCCGGAGCGTCTCCCTGAGCTGGACGACGACGATCGTCGTCCGGACGTTTCCGTCGGGAACCGTCGCCTGGACGCCGACCCGACCGCTCGGCCGACGATTGGCGATCAGTACCGCATCGCTCCCCCCGCTCCGGAAAGACCGGTAGGCTGTGGCCGGGTTCCCGTAGCGCGTGGGTTCGAGTCCGTCCTGTCGGGCGGCGACGGCCAACAGGTCATCGGCCGCCTCGCCGGCGACCGCGACGTCGATCGGATACCCCTCGACCGGTCCGGGATCGTACAGCGAGACGAGCCCGACGACGAGAAACGACGAAAAGGCCGCGATGAACAGCCGGATGGCGAGCGCCAGTATCATGGTCTTTTCCTTTCGCAGGCCACTCAGCTCGCGCTGTGCGATCGTGAGGCGCGAGTCAGACAAGGGCGCTCACCACCGTGAGATTATAAGCGGCATGAACACCGATCGCGCCGAGAAGAGCGAACAAATACCCCCGTTTCGATCGGCGCGCTCCGAGCGAGGAGATCGAGGCCGTCACGCAGTGTAGTGCAAGCGGGGCGAGCGCGAGCGCGAGCAGTTCGACGCCGCCGGCACCGCTCGGGACGAACGTGGCCCGTCCGAGCGCGAGTTCGGGGAGGCCGACCGCCTGGACGAGCAGTGTGAGTTTCTCGCCGAGAAAAACCCTGCTCCTGAGAGAGCATACCCAAGAGCAGCGCCGTCCGCCAGCCGGTCTCGAACCGGTTCTGGGCGAACCCCGCATAGACGTGGATGCTCTTACCGAGTTCCTCGACGCTCGCGATCACGAGGAACAGAACCGGCATCGAGTAGCCGATCGGGAGCGCGAACAGTACCGCGATACCGAGTAACTCGGCGATGAAGACGAAGGGGATGAACAGCGCGCTGAGCAACCCGACCGATCGATACCTGTGGAGTCGGGCACCGAGCGCGTCCAAGAGTTTGAGGGCAACGGTACGCTGGGTAAAGAGGTCCTCCTCGCGATAGATGCCGGTTCCCAGGACGAACAGCACGATCCCCGAGAGATAGAAGGGTCCGGTCGAGAAGGCGTACTCGCCCAGCGAGACCGACTCGCTCGCGAGATCGCGTACGACGAGCGTCAACGGCGAGATGAGCGCGATCGGCGTGACATTGCTGAAGACCGCGGGCACGAAGACACAACTCGTCAGGAGGACGCTCGCGGCGACGGTAACGAAGGTGAGTTCCTTGAACGACCGGGCGAGCATCGATCCCAGAAAGGTCGCGGCGAGAAAGCACAGTCCGATCGGAACGACCGCCGCAATCGAGAGGAACCCGCCGCCGACGGCCACAGCGATGAGTGCCGTCACGAGCGTCAGACCGAGGAAATAGGGCAGGGTCTTGCCGGCGACGATCTCGGTCGGTTGCACCGGGGCGACCAACAGCAGTTCCCCGCGGCGGTTGGTCCGCTCGCCGAGCATCGAACTGCCGTACAGTTGGACGACGAAGTTCATCGGGACGAGAAACGCGAAGGCGAGTACGAGCGACTCGAAGGGGAAGGGTGGGGCGATATCGGCGGGCGAACCGGTACTCGTCCCCGAGGCCCCGCCGGGACCGACCGCGGGAAGACCCCCGGGCCCGGAAGCGCTACTCCCGCTCGCGCCCGCCGCTCGATCGCTGTCCGCGGCCGCTCGACTGCCCGCACCGTTACCCTCGCCCTCGGACGCGCCGCTACCGGCGCTCGCCCCGCCAGCGAGGGTTCGGTCCTCGTAGGAGAGCGAGACGACCACCGGGAAGGCGGCGATCCCGTCTTCCTCGA
>PXRA01000040.1 GCA_003021725.1 Halobacteriales archaeon QH_8_64_26 | reverse complement strand
CCGAGGCCGTCGTTCCGCAAGCTCGAATCACAGAGATGAACGACCCGGAGCTGGTCGCCGAACTCCCGGAGGAGCCCCTCGGTCACCGAGCGGTAGTCGCGTTCGGCCATGTAGAGATGTGCCGTATCGAGGACGAACTCGTGGCCCCGATCGAGGATCGTACTCCGGATGTGGCGCTCGCTGATGCCCGGGTTGTGCTCGTAGCCGTACTCCGACCGGAAGCCGAGTGCTTCGAGGTCGGGCGTGAACGTATGGACGATCCGATTCGAGTGTACCACCAGGTAGGCCCCGAGCGCGTCCGCGAGCCTATCCGAGCGACGTAGCCACTCCGGTTCGTCGATCGGAACGTGTGGCGTGTGGACCGAGACGACCTCGACGGCGACCGCTTCGAGAAGTCCGATCGTCGCGTCGACGTCTTCGAGGTGTGATCGTTCGAGATACAGCTCGATAGCGCCGAAGCCACGAGCTATCGCCCGATCGAGCTCGTCCGGTTCGGGAGGGACTTTCCCTGCGACGGTAATTCCTTCGTGCATCGATGCTGGTGACTCCATTATGACGATTCCTGCTGGCAGTCTTACTCCCTTGCGATCCTCGACGGTAGCTGCTCGGGCCCGATCGCTTCGGGACTTACTCGAGCGGTTCGAAATTCGCGTTTCCGTTCTCGAAGACCAGTTCCGACCGGCCGACGATCTCCGCTTCGGCGGGGAGCCGATCGGCGAGCGCTTCCGAGATCCGGAACGATGAGAGGTGAGACGTATCTCGAATCCAGGCGACCTCGCTTTTCTCGGGGTCGTAGGTCCCGGCACTCGTCAGTACTGCGGTTACCGCCTGCTCGTCGGTCGGCAGCGCCACCGGCAGGGAGGCTTTCGCGAGCGAGGAACTGGTCAGGGCGTTCGCATACACCTGCCCGAAGTCGATCGCGTTCGCTACCCGCGTCGTCGTCGCGTCTGCCAGCCCGATGCCCATCCCATTACCGTGGGTCGCTTCGGTCAGCCCGAGCACACAGATCCGATCGATCTCGGGACTCGCCGGGTCCTCGGCGTTCAGCACGCGATACCGCCCGATCACGTTCGTGTCCATACCGGTGCCCGAGACGTCTTTCCCGATGCGCTCGACGATCAGCGCGTCCGGGGAATCGAAGGGCAGCGTCGGCATGTACTCCCGTGCCCGATCCAGAAGCACCTGCTCGCCGTCGGGCAGATCCCTGCCCGCCAGTGCCTCGATCGTCGCGATCTCGTCCTGACTGTTTTCCACGATCGCGAGCCCGCCGATCACGGGAATTTCCCGCTGAATCGTCCCGATCGCGTCCTCGATGACCGGAACGTAGCCCTCGGTGAGCGCGCGCTCGTGGATCGCCCGCGCGCCGGCCTGCTTGCCAAATCCGACTGCGAGCATCTTCGTAAGGCCGCTCTCGAAGCGGCCCTCGAAGTTGGTGTGGGGCTTGATTCGGTTGATCGCGAGGACGGCGTCGGCCTCCTCGGCCGCCCGCGCGAAGTGAACCGACTCGTCTCCCGAACGGAGTTCGATCGTCTCCATGCGCGGGTCGATCCGACACTCCAGGCGCTCTTCGGTGAGTCCGAGGCCCGCCAGCGTCTCGACCTGGCCCTCGGGGGTCGCGCCGCCGTGAGAACCCATCGCCGGGACAGCCATCGGTTCGAGGTCCCGAGCGCGCACCGCCTCGATCGTCGCCCGCGCGACCGGAAGGACGTCGGCGATGCCCCGCGATCCCAGACCGATCGCGATCGTCCCGCCCTTCGAGAGATCGCCGTCGTAGCTGTCGAGCAGCCGATCGGCTTCCGTTCGTGCTCTCGCTCCCACGTCGTCGAGCTGTGGGGTCTCGGGGTCGTACCGGACGTCGAGAAAGCGCGGGAACCGGATCGAATCGAGCACGCCGCCGATGGTCTCGCTATCCGGGAACTCCATGTCTCCAAGAGAACCGAGGCCGACTTAATCCCGTGTCCCTGACCCGATCGATTCTCTCCGTTGCCGGCCGACCGTCGCGGAAGCGCCGCCTGACGCGGGCGAAATCGGTTCGAACAGTCCTACCTAACCCGACCGATCGTATATGAGGAGTTAGATATCCGTCGATAGGCGGTGAACGAATGCGCAAGACTATTACTGGTTCTGGTCTCAGGATGCCGTGTGACTGACAAGCACGGAGACGGCGGCACCATCGACCGTCGGCGGTTCGTAGAACTGGTAGGTGCATCTGGAGTCGCCGGGCTCGCCGGCTGTCTCGGCGGCGGTGGATCCAGTACCAACGTCAGCAACGGTGGCAGTGGGGCCAACGAGTCGGGAAGTACCAACGGAAGCGGCGGCGGGGACGCACAGTACACGCTTCGGGTCGGAACCTCCGCCGGCGGGACGCGGGACGTTGGGCTCGCGGTCCAACGCGCGGTGAGCCAGCACAGCGACGCGCTCAATTACTCGACGGTCGAGAGTCCGGGCTACATCGGGACGATATTCCGGATGGCCCAAGGCCAGTTCGACGCCGGCATCACGGACAACAACTCGCTGATCAAAGCCCTCGACAACCGGGGACGGTTCGGGGAACGCGAAGTCGAGCAGGTCCCCTACTACGGCTTTTTCGCCTTTCCCTACAGCATCTACGTCCTCGCTCGGGACGGCACCGGCATCGAGACGTTCGACGACCTCGCCGGCGCGAACGTCTACCCGGCCGAACCGGGCTACTCGACGCGGGCAACGACGCTCGACGTCTGGTCCCAACAGCCCACTCAGGGCGTCTACGATCAGATGAACATCCAGAACATGGGCGTCGATTCCGCGCCCGGCGCGATGGAGGAAGGCACCATCGATGCCGCCATCGCGTATGGCACCCCCGGCGTCCGGTACACTGGCTGGGTTCGGGAGTACGCCTCCCGCGTCGATGTCCATTACGTCGAACCGACCGACGCGCTGATCGAGTCCACCGAGGCCTACCAGGGCGCTGCTGCCGGTCGTACGCCCTACAGCGAGTGGGGCTTGGAACAGGACATCGGGGCCGAGGAACTCTTCCACTGGGATCTGCAGGTCAACTACACGTTCAATCCCGCGGCGAACAACGACGCGGTCGCGGAGCTGTGTCGCGTCGTCTACGAGCACAACGAGACGGTCAACAACGCCCAGGAGCAGTTCAATGACTTCGATTCCGTCGCGTCGATGTACGATTCGGCGGTCACGCGTATCCCGGTCCATCCCGGTGCCGTTCAGTACTACAGGGAACAGAACGCCTGGGACGACGGCCTCGAAGTCGGCGGTTCGGGGAACTGATGGCCGCCGACAGGCAGGAGCAAAAGCAGAACCAGGAGCAGCGGCCGCTCGGAGAAGGCCGATCGGGACCACGACAATGAGCACACGAATCGGACAATGAGCACAGGGACCGAACAGGACAGCACGGACTCCGGGCTGGTTCGAGGACTGGATTTCACCGTCACCGCCGCCGCGATCGTCTTCTGGGTGATCGTCCTCCTCTGGGCGGCGACACAGGCGTGGTCGACGGTCAGGTACGGGACGATCTTCGTCGGCGGCATCATGACGGTGTATGCGATCGACGAGACGCGAGAAGCCGTCGCGGCGGGCGACTGGATCGACGGCGCGGTACTGCTCCCGGCCTCGATCGTCCTCATCACGGCCTCGGCGTACTTCGCCTTCAACTTCCAGGAGGTCTACATTCTCCGGCAGGGCTATGCCCTCGAACACGAGTACATGCTCGCGCGGCTGATCATCGTCTCGTTGGTCTATCTCACCTGGCGCGAGTTCGGCAACGTCTTTTTATCGCTGCTGCTCGGGGTAATGATCTATGCGGTGTTCGGCAACCGGATTCCCGGCATCCTCGGCCACGCCGGACTAACGGAACTGACGTTGCTACAGGCGATGGTCACCGACCTGTATGGTTTCTACGGTCAACTCACTCAGATCACCGCTTCCTGGATCGCGCCGTTTCTCCTCTATGCCGGGTTGCTGTTCGCCTACGGTGCGTTCGATCTCATCCTGCGGGTCGCTATCGTGACGGCGAAGTACGTCGACTCCGGTGTCGCCCAGACGGCGGTGCTTGCCTCCGCGGTCATCGGCTCGATCAACGGCTCTTATACCGCAAACGCCGCGATGACGGGGGCGTTTACGATCCCGACGATGAAAGAAAGCGGGATGGCGAGCCACCGTGCGGCCGCCATCGAGTCGGTCGCGTCCACCTCGGGCCAGGTTCTCCCGCCGATCATGGGTGCCTCGGCGTTCGTGATGGCCTCCTATCTCGGCGTTCCCTATCTCGATATCGTCGTCGCCGGGTTGGTCCCGGCGGCGATCCTCGTCGCCTGTATCGCCATCGCCGTCCACTATACCGCCCTCAGCGACGTGGGTGAGGAAGACATGGAGTTCTCCGAGTTCTTCGATGAACGCCTTACGACCAGCGAGAAGGTCTTCGAGGCGATCCGCTTCGGCGTTCCCTTCGCCCTGTTGATCTACCTGCTCGGGATCGCCCAGTTCACGGTGATGACCTCCGCGCTCTATACCATCCTGGCGATGATCGCCACCGGAATCGCCATTCCGGCGCTCCAGCGCGGCCTCGGAGGGTCGCCGAAAGCAGCGGGCAGTGAGTTCCTCGATCGGACCCGGGATACGGTACAGGGATTCCGGCGCGGTGCGATCATCCTCGCGCCGATCGCCATCATCCTCGTGGTCATCAGCGGCGTCGTGAACGTTTTCGGGACGACCGGCGTCCCGGCGAAGATCGCGTTGTTGCTGATCAATATTTCCGGTGGTGTGTTGCTGTTCGCGGTACTTCTGGGGATGGCCGTCGCGATCGTGATGGGCGTCGGGATGCCGACCGTCGCGGCCTACGTCATCGTCGCCGTCCTGATCGTGCCCACCTTCGTCGCCGACTTCGGGGTCGCGAACGTAACCGCGCACTACACCGTCTTTTACGCCGCCATCTTAGCGGGGATCACACCCCCGGTCGCGACCGCCGCGCTGGTGGCCTCGGGCATCGCCGAGGCGAACTTCTGGCGGACCTGTGGAGCCGCCATCAAGATTGCCGCTCCTCTGTTCGTCCTCCCGGTCGCGTTCGTCTACAACCCGGCGCTGGTCTCGATGTCCTTTGGCTTCTCGACGGTCGTGGCCGGCGCGTTGGTGCTGATGGGCGGGATCGCCATCACCTACGGGCTGAACTACCCATTCAGGATGGGACTCGGCCGACGGGTCGGAGCCCGAGTACTCCTATCCGCACTGGGGATCGTCGTGATGGTCTATCCCAGTTCACTGGTCAAGATCGGTGGCATCGCGGTGTTCGTCGCCGTGTTCGTCGGCGAGAAGGTGATGACCCGCGACGTGGAACTGCTCGTCGGAGCGGGGGTGAACCGATGAGTTCCTCGAAGCAGGCTTCTAAGCGAACGGAGGGAGCGGACGGAATGGATGACACGGATGGAGCGAACGGAACGGACGGAGCGAACGAGACGGGCCCCGGCGGACTCGGCGAGGTCGTTCCGGAGCCGCTCATGCCGGCGTGGCGACGCCTGGAGTCGATCCAGGAGTTCCGCCGGACCTACGGCAGTACCTACACCGGCGTCTTGGAAGCGATCACGGCCGCCGTCCTCATCGGCGGATACGTCTGGTGGCTCTACCTCTTCGTCGTGGGATAGCCGAGCAGGCCGGCACTTCCTTTGCCTTCCCGCGACGACGGTGTCGCCGCAAGCACCGCTCTCGCAGTCCTTCCATGCGAGAGCGCTTCCCGAGTCCGAGAGAGCACAGTCGGCGGACCGGTCGCCGATCGACCACTGAGAGCGAGCGTTGACGGCGAGTATCGGTGGCGACCACGATGCGACCACCAGCGGTGAGGCCGCCGATCCCGGTGTGATACCCCGACCCGAAGAACTATTCCGCGAGGTCGTATCGGAGTGGTCACATGGAGATCGCCGAGACACGGGGAGTCCCCGTCTCGACCGGCCTCGACGAACCGGCGCTGTTCGCGACGCGGCCCCCCAGAGCACGCGAGCACGCCGCCCTGTCGGATCGACCTGGCCACGGAACAACGCTCGACGCGACCCCCTTCGGTGGGGCCAGGAGCTAATCGTGCGGGACTTCTCGAACCATGCGACGAACCGCACGCCCGAGCGTGACGTCGCGATCACCGGCATCGAGACCTGCGTGATCGAGGGCAACTTCGAGTGGAACCTGGTGAGGGTGCATGCCGATACCGGAGTGACGGGCATCGGCGAGGCCTACCGGGGCGGTGGCGTCACCGAGATCATCGAATACACCGAGCGCTTCCTGCTCGGCGAGAACCCCTTGGACGTCGAACGGCTCCTCCGCCGGATCGTTCAGGAGACCTCGGGCCACGGCGGGACCACGGGCAAGGTCGTGACTGCTGCCTCGGGCATCGAGATCGCGCTGTGGGACCTCGCGGGCAAGGTGCTCGACCTCCCGGTCTACCAGCTCTTAGGTGGGAAGTACCGCGATCGCGTTCGCCTCTACTGTGACTGTCACGCGGGCGAGGCCTACGCGCTCGAAGACGGCTCGCACGCCCCCGCCGAGAGCGAGGCCTACGATCCCGATGCGTACGCCGCGACCGCCCGCGAGGTAGCCGACGAGGGGTTCGACGCGCTGAAGTTCGATCTCGATCAGCCGGGAGACAACGACCCCGATCCCTACAACGGCCGGCTCACGAACGCCGCGATCGAGCGCAAGCGTGAGACCGTTGCCGCGGTGCGGGAGGCGGTCGGCCCGGAGATGGATCTCGCTTTCGACTGTCACTGGGAGTACTCGCTCGACAGCGCGAAACGCCTCTGTCGGAAACTGGAAGGCTACGATCTCATGTGGCTCGAAGACCCGATTCCGCCCGAAAACGCCGCGGCACAGCGCGAGGTGACTCGGGGCTCGCCAGTGCCGATCGCGACCGGCGAGAACCGCTTTCGGGTGCATGAGTTCGAGGAGTTGCTCTATGACTTCGGCGTCGATATCGTGACGCCCGATCCGACGACCTGTGGCGGGCTCGCCGAGTCCAAAGCGATCGCGAGTCGTGCGGAGGAGAACTACATCACGTTCTCGCCGCATAACGTCTGTGGGCCGATCGGGACGATGGCCTGTGTCCATCTCGGCGCGGCGATACCGAACTTCGGCGTACTGGAGTACCACGCGCGGGACGTCCCCTGGTGGGACGATCTTCATACCGGCGACCCGCTCATCGAGGACGGTTCGATCGCGGTGCCCGAAACGCCGGGCTTGGGCATCGAACTCGATGAGAACGTCGCCCGCAAGCATCTCTACGATCCGGGGACGATGTTCGGTTGACGATGGACCTGCTGTAGTGCTGTTGCCCTTCGTTTACTTGCTCGACTGGATCGACGATCGGCTCGTGTCCCGGTGCCGATCGATGTCGACTATCATGGCGGGTAGGCCTTGTGCCACGGTCGCGCCCGCTCGTAGGCCCCGCTCGCCGCGAGCACCTCGCTATCGGCGTGTTCGCTCGCGACCTCACCGGATCCCTCGGTCCTCCTTCGGGGATCGTCGACGTACTCGCAACACTCCTCCTCGCCGTTCCCGACTACAACTTCGACGCCCGAGTCACGCAGGTTCAGTGCCTGGCTCGCCCCTGGTTCCCGTAGCCGAGTACTGCCACCGTCCGGCCGTCGAGTTCGGCGAGGTCGGCGTCCGCGTCGTAGTGGATCGTCGCACGATGTATACCGAGGGGCTCGGCGGCGACGGCGGCGAGACTTTCCGTCTATCGCTCACACGAACTACGACCTTTCGAGCCCTCTCGGCGCGTCGGAGCGACGACGAAGCTCCGAACTCCGGTCTCAGGCCTCGGCGTCCGAGCCGGCGGCGTCCCTGGCGTCGGCAGCGAGCTGGCGGACGGTGAGTACAGGGACCGGACAGGTCCGTACGACCGCCTCGGCGACGCTGCCGAGCAGGAAGCGGTGGGCACCGTGACGCCCGCGCGTGCCGGTCGCGATGAGGTCCGCGGCGTGTTCCTCGGCGTAGGTACGAACCACTTCCGCGGGCGCGCCCTCCCGGACGGCCGTCCGTACCTCCCGATCGGTCCGCTCCGCGACGGCCTCGACGGCTTCTTCCGCACGACGCCTGCGGGCTTCGGTGTCTTCGGTCCGGTCGTTCCCCTCGGCGTTCGCATCTCCCTCGTTTTCCTCGCTTTCCTCGTGTTCCCGGGTCGTATCGGCGACCGAGAGCGCGTGGACCGTTGCGTCGAAGCGACGCGCGAGGTCGAGCGCGACGACGACCGCCCGCTCGCCGCTCTCGGAGCCGTCGGTCGCGATGACCAGCTGATCGATCATTGCCTGCTCGTAGCGAGCCCCAGGGCTTAAGTTCGGTCGGTCGGATCCTGCTCCTCGTACCCCGTCGGCGACGAATCGGATATCTCCCGAGGCCGGAGAGATGGCTTTTTGACCCGGGGCAACACACCAACGGCCATGACCGACGGGCCCGCCGAGAACGACCGACCGCCGGCGGCGGGCGAGGGAGTCGGTGTCGACTCCGATTCCGACGCCGAGCCGGTCGCCATCGAGGAGGTACTCGTACCGGTCGACGGTAGCGAGGAGTCGATCGCCGCCGTCGAGTACGCCGTCGTGATCGCCGAGCGCTACGACGCCCGGGTGCACGCGCTATACGTTCTCGACGAGGGTCTCGTCCGGGACCTCGCAACCGGAACGATCGAGGAGGAGGAAGTCGCCGCTCGCGGCGAGGAATTCATGGACGCAGCCCGCGAGTGCGCTCCCGAGAGCGTCTCACTCACCCACTCGACGGCCTATGGCTTCTCGCCGACCCAGAAGGCTCGCCATCCCGGTAGCGTGATCGTCGATGCCGCCGAGGTTGCCGCCGTCGACTTTCTGGTGATCCCCCGTGAACCGGTGGGCCCGAGCCAGGAAGCGACCCTTGGCAAGGCCGCCGAGTACGTCCTCCAGTACGCCGACCAGCCCGTCCTTTCGACCTAGCACCGCACCCTTTGCGCTGCGGGGCCGCAAAGCGGCCCCTCGGCAAAATCTGCACCAAAAGCACTCCTTCGCTCGTTACACTCGCTCAGTCCTGGTGAACCGTTCACTCACCAGCGTTCGCTCGCGGATACGTGGTCGACTGACGATACATAGTTCCGACTACTGCAATCGGAGTGCCATCTCGAGTTCGAAGCTCTCGGTGTCGCTCGTCTCGAAACCGAACTTCCGGTACAGCGCCATCGCGACGTCGTTCCAGCGCTCGACGGTGAGCCAGACGCGCTCCGCACTCTTTTCCTGACCGTGGCCCAGTAAGCCTTCCATGAGCCGCGAGCCGATCCCCGCACGCTGGTACTCGTCCAGCACGAAGATCGCCAACTCGTAGGCGTCCTCGCCGTCGGGAACGAGGGTGGCGTGCCCGACACATTCCTCGCCGTGCCACGCCAGTACGTCATAGCCCCCATCGAGGATCGTCCCGAGCCACTCGCGGACCTGGGATTCGCGCGCGGGCGGGATGCCCTGGGCGCGGTCGGCCGGGTCGAAGGCGACGTACATCTCCACGATGGCCCCGAACTCCTCGGTACCTTCCGCATCGTCTTCGGGGACCGCCTTTTCGTAGGTCCGGACCGCGATCTCGCGGCCCGCCTCGTCGTCGAACCTAAAGGGCGGGCGCTCGAAGCCCCGGGCTAGCTCGTCGGGGTAGACCCGGCTCATCGGACGAGCGTTACTGACGTTCCGGCGTTCAACAGCACGAACTGGGTGTCGGACGAGAGTTCGATCTTCCCCATCGGGCTGCGTTCCCCGCCGCCGACGACGAGGCGGTCGAACTCGCCGGCTTGGGCCACCTCGACGAGTTCGCTCCCGAGATCGCCCCCGAGGCGACGGATCTCCACGTCGAGACCTACTCGATCGGCGATCTCACGGACTCGCGTTTCGAGGTCGGTGCCGATTCCGATAGAGTCGGCGTCGGGGTCGTCGGCGATCCCGACGGTCAGTTCGTCGCCGGTTCGGGCGGCGCGCTCCGTGATCTCTTCGAGCGCTCGGAGGGAGCTGTCGGTCCCGTCGACGCCGAGGAGCACTTTCATGCCGGGATCTCGGTGCCTCGGGGCAAAACCGTTGTGCCCGGCGGCGAGGGGCTTTTGAGCCTCGGCCCGGAAGACCTGCCGATGGCCGACGACGCTTCTCCCGGCGCCGATCCCGACGAGCGCGATCGACGATCTACTGACGAGGACGGCAGCCGTGACGCCGAGGAAGCGACGAACGGCGACACGGCGGATACCGACGACACAGTTCGAGTCGATCGGCCCGGGACTTGGAACCCGAGCGGGACCGACGGCTCGCGAGCGGACGGGGAGCGTTCCCCGAACGAGAGCCCGGAGACGAGCGCCGGGTCGAACGCCGAGGGCCCTGCCGGTGTGCGCGCGCGCGCTCCCGACGACAACGGCGGCGTTGACAGTGACGAGAGCGAGAACGCGACCGAACGGGAGGACGGCGACGACCCGAGCAGGAGCGACGATTCGGACGAACGCGTCCCGGCGGACGTACAGCGCTACGAACGCTTCACGAAGATCGAGGGGGCGAGCTACGAGCGTGCGAACGGCTTCCTCCGGGACCGTACCCACATCACCGCTCGCGAGTGGGCGATCGCCCGCCTCTGTACTGACTTCCGCACCGCGACCGGCGTCGAGATGACCAAGATCGGCGAGAATCTCCCTCGCCTCGTGCCCTTCATGACCGATACCTACACGCCCCAGGCGGTCAATCAGGCCCGCACGTCCTTCGAGGAGAAGATCCGGAAGGCCGGCGCGACCTTTCTGTACGGCGCGATGAGCGATTTCTTCACCGCCGAGGAACTCGACGACGTGATGTACGAAGCCACCGAGGTCGCGAAGTTCCTGCTGGAAGTCGAAGGAGCGGACCTCGCCGTCGAGGCAGAACTCGCCGCCGAGGACCGCATCCAGAGCGCGATGCGGGAGGTCCACCGTCAAAGCGCCGCGCTCCGCCACGACACCGTCGAGTGTCCTCACTGTGGGGGGGAGTTCGATCCGAGCCACGGTGACGGCGAGACGGACTGAGCCGGTTCGTATGCGACGCCCGTTTCCCCTCCCGACTCGGGAAGCCGGCACCGGAGCCACGGTCCTCCGATCGACCCCTGTTCGCCTCGCCGCTCGGCTACCCGGGATCGAGCCCCTTGCTGGCGGTCGGCGAGTCGATCCGAGAAACCGTTTCGAACCGCCGCTTTGGGTGACCGCCCGCCTGTGAGTGAGTGCTGTACGATCCGTCGGCCTCGTCCCGGCCCTGTTGTTCCCGCCGAGCGCTTGGGAGAACCGCCGGCCGACTCCGTTGTCGATGCTCCCGTCGTCCGTCGGTTGGCTCGGATCGGCCACGATCCAGCGGCGACCACGCTCTTCGTCTCCCTATGGTTCGACGCTGGGCAGCTAGCGGTGTCCCCCGGACGTTCCGTTCCCCGGCTCGACGAAGCGCTCGCTTGCTTTTCCAGTAGGGGGAAATATGAAAGGCATGACTGCCAGCGTGTCACGTGACCGTTGTCCGTCTCTACGACGACCACCTGCGAGCACGCGAGTTCGGAACCGTTCATCGTAGCCTGCTGGGATTCGACCTCGGTGACGCACGAGGCTTCGCCCGCCCGGAAGCCGTTTTCGGTGAAGACGGCGCTCACCCCCTCTCTGTCCTTCGTTTCGAAGGCTCCAAGCGTTGCTTCGATGCACTCTGGTTCTACTATATCACATGGTCATAACCGGTGAACTCGCCAGTAGTCGAGCGGGTCATCCGTGCGTCCGCTCCCCGCGCGTGACATCGTAGACCCGGGACATCCGCACGGGTCCAAAAGCGCCGATGCTAGCGACGTAGCGTCGTGGGGAAAGTTTGATACACGTTGACACAGTTTTCAACCCGCATGAGCGACCGGGCGTATGGACCCGTCGAGTGGCAGGAGTTCGGGGCTGCGTCGATCGACGGGGTAGGAGTACTCGACGGCGACGAGTACGTCTACACCAATCGTCCGTTCGCCGACGTCTACGGCTACGACGAGCCCGACGAACTCGTCGGAACGACCTGGCAGGACCGTTACGAGCCCGGCGAACGCAAGCGTATCGAGAGCGAGGTTCTACCCCAGGTCCACGAGGAGGGGCACTGGCGGGGCGAAAGCGTCGGCCGACGACGCAACGGCGAGACGGTTCCACTGGAGCTGTCGCTACGAGCGACCGAGAACGAACTGGTCGTCTGTGTCGTCCGTAGCGTTCGTGAGGCTTCGACGCTGCGAAGGTCCGACGACGAACTCCGTGAGGAGCATCGGTTCCTGCGCGAGGTGGTCGACGCTCTCGATGACATCCTCTACGTGTACGACGAGAACGGCGACCTGTGCCTCTGGAACGAGGCACTGACCGAAACCACGGGCTACACCCGCGCGGAGATCGAGGCGATCGACCCGAAGCAGCTCGTCCCCAAGGAACAACACGAGTACGTCCCTGGGCTAGCCGAACCCGTCGAGTCACTCGACGACCGACGGATCGAGCTCGACCTCCTCACCAGCAGCGGCGAGCGTATCCCACACGAGTTCCGTGGATCGACGTTCGAGAACCCGGAAACCGGCCGCCGTTTTCGGTGTGGTATCGCCTGGGACATCCGCGATCGCTTGGAGCGCGAACGGGAGCTCCGTACCGCTCGCCGGTTCAACGAAGAACTGGTCGAAAACGCCCCGTTCGGTATGTTCCGCCTCGACGAGGACCTCCGAATCACGTACGAAAACCCGCGAGCGGAGGAGATCATCGGGCTCCCCGACAACGAGGAGTCGTCGAGTGCGATCGGGGCGAAGATCCACGAACTCCCACCGATCGTCGAGACTGGCCAGGCGGCCCTCTTCACGCGCCTGAACGACGGCGAGACGATCGAGTTCGAGTTTCCCTTCGAGTCGATCTACGGCAAGGAGGCGTACTTTGTTGGCCGCGGCGTGCCGCTGTACCGGGACGGCGAGTTCGACGGAGCGATTCTGATGGCCATCGACATCTCCGACCGGAGACGACAGGAGCGGAACCTGGAACGCCAGCGCGACGAACTCGACACGCTCAATCGCATCAACGATCTCCTCTTAGAACTCACCCAGGAGCTGCTAGAGTCGCCAACGCGCGAGGAACTCGAGCGAACCGTCTGTAAGCGCCTCGCGGCCTCGACGCTCTACCAGTTCGCGTGGATCGGCGAACTCGGAGCCGATAACCGGCGACTCGTTCCCCGAACGAGTGCCGGCGTCGACGACGGCTACGTCGAGGCAGTTACGATCACGGCCGATGAGACCGGGACGGGGCAAGGGCCCGGCGGTCGGGCGCTCCGGACCAAGGACGTACAGGTAAGCCAGAACATCCGCACTGATCCGGCGTTCGAGCCGTGGCGCGAGGCCGCACTCGACCGCGGTATCCAGTCGGCCGCCGCGGTCCCACTGCTCCATGGAGGAACGAGGTATGGTTGCTTAGCGGTGTACAGCGCTCGACCGTTCGGGTTCAGCCAGCGCGAGCAGGCCGCCTTCGAGGTACTCGGCGAGGCGGTCGGGTTCGCGATCCACGCTATCGAGACTCGACGGTTGTTGTTCGCCGACGCAGTCCTCGAACTCGAGTTCCAGTTCGCCGGCCCGGACCAGTTTCTCCTCCGTCACTCCGAGCGCTTCGAGTGTGACCTCTCGGTGGAGGGGTACGTCGCCACCAAATCAGGGGGGTGGTCGCTCTACGTGGGCGTCGAGAACGCGTCGCCCACGGCGCTGTGCGAGGCGGCCGCCGACATCGATACGCTCGAACGCGTCCGCGTCGTCCGTGCCGCCCCCGACGAGGGCTTGCTGGAGTATCGGTTCGGCGAATCGCCCCTGCTGGAGACGCTCGCGGAGGCCGGCGTCAAACTCCGGTCGGCCGCAGCGACCGCGGGGATCGGTCGGTTCGTGGTCGAAGCGCCACGGAGCGCGGACGTCCGCGAGGTGGTCGATCGGGTCCGGGACGTCTACCCGACCGCAGAACTGCTCGCCCAACACGAGCGCGATCGGTCGGTGGCGGCGGTGGCGGTGCCCGGTGGTCCGTTCGGCGACCTCACCGAGTGTCAGCGCGAGGCGCTCGAAGCGGCCTACCGGGCGGGCTACTTCGATTGGCCACGCGAGAGCACCGCGGAGGAGGTCGCCGACAGCTTGGAAGTCAGTTCACCGACACTGCATAGACACCTTCGACGCGCCGAAAAACGGCTCCTCGCCGCCTTTTTCGACGCCGACTCGTCCCCGTAGGGATACGACTCCGTGGCGTCGCGTTGGAGGACGGCGTGACGAATCGTTCCGTGCGGTCGCCTCGCCGTCCGCATCGACATCGGGTTCGCCGGAACGTTCGTGTCCCACCAGTAGACTTCACGGAGCGAGGGGGCTCGGTCGACGACGCCGGGGACCGGACGCTAGCTGTGTAGCGTCGCGATTTACCTTGCCGTGTGGCGAGGCGTCTCGATACCTCGGACTTCACGAGGAGTTCGAGCGATCAGCGACCGGAGACGACCAATGAACGAGAAATACGAAATCCGGGGAACGGCGGTCTCGCCGCCGACCGGCCCGCTCGCGAACGTCAGCGTCCGGGGGTTCGACGCCGATCCCGGGATCGACGACCCGCTCGACAGCACCGACACCGATTCGGATGGAGAATTCGAACTCGCGTTCGGCGCGGACGCTATCGGTGGCTCCCTCGAAGGGGACCCCGAAGTGTACGTCCGCGTTTTCGACGCCGATGACAGGGAGCTACACACTGAACCGATCGTCCTGAGCGGTGCGACGACCAGAGCCGACATCGTCGTGCCAGCCGATTCGACCGAGAACGGCGAAACGCGGCTCGCCCTTCCGTCGGGTCAGGCGGTCGCCCGCGCGATGGACGAGGACGCGCTCTCGAACGAGGAGATCGGGTTCGACGCGGCGCTCGACGCCTACGGGCAGCCGGGAAGAACGGAGGCACCGCTGTGGTACTACGTCCTTGGCGAAGCCCGCGAAACGACCGGCGGCGAGCGCCTCGGACCGGTCGGGAGCCGGATCGTCGCCGAAGTACTGGTCGGACTGGCGGCCGCCGATCCGAGTTCGTTCCTGATGGTCGAGCCGGGCTGGGAGCCGACGCTCCCTGCGCCGTGCTCTGCCGACGGCGAGTTCGCGATGGGCGACCTGCTGGCGTTCGCGCTCGATTACTGAGCCGGTGAAAACGTTTCGCCACCGAACCCGGTCGGAATCGTGCTTCGTCGGATGACCCGGGCTATAGTTCGAAACACGCGAGTAAAGGGCCCCCCTCGCCGCTCGTCGGATCCCGGGGGAATGTCCGAAAGAGCCGGCCTACCCGAGTTCGAGAACACGGTCGGTGACAGTCTCGTGGTACTCCGAAAGGGTGTCAACGGCCTGTTCGCCGGCGGCGGCGTACGCCTCGTCGAGCACCTCGTGCCCGGGGAACTCGACCGCCTGATCGGCGTCGGAGAACTGCTCGGACAACCCTCGAACCGCTTCGCCGAGCACCAGTTCCTCGATCGGCAGCGGCGGTTCGGGGCCTATCTCCGGCGGTCCGGTTCGCAGTTCGTCGAGTCTTACTCGCAACTCAGGTTCGATAACCCTGTGCAGCCAGTCGGTAATAGTACACTGTGGGGCGAACCGCCCGAACGCATCCCTGGCGGTCCCGCCGAGTCTGAACGGGTCGGCGTTCACGGGGTCGAGCATGACGAGCGGATCGAACCAGAAGTTCCCCCACGTGAGGGCGTTTCGCATCCGTCGCTGTGCGCCCTCCGGGGCGAGCCAGACGGCCACGTTTCTGAAGTACGCTTCCAGTTGGTCGAGGACATCCGGTGCGTTCGCGGCGAAGCCGTCGAGATTGATATCGAACCAGTGGTGCCACGTCGAGTCCGCGACGATCCGGCCGACGTCGGCCCGGTGGCCGTCATAGACGCCGACAATGGGGAAATCCTGGCCCGTTTGGATCGCCTGCGGGTCAACGATCTCACCCCACGCGATCGGTTCGACCTGCGGTTGGTGACCCGCCTTCGACGGCCACTGCTCGGTGGGATAGGAGTTCGGGACGTTGATTTCCCCCTCGTGCTGGTGGTCAGGAAAGACATCGATCGGGCCGTCCGGGCCGCACAGCACGGCGTGTGGTTGGGAGTACTGAAAAAGCGACGGCACTGACGACCAGAGCCGGTACTCCTTGAGCCGAATGTCCTGTGGCGTGGCATCGGACTGCTCCGGGTTCGCATGCCGACCGTCCATGTTCGCGTCCCGGATCGTAGTGTTTGCTTCTACCCCCGTCGGCGGTGCGGGGTACTTGCGCATCTCGCCCACTCGTTTGATCGCCCCGGAGAGTCCCCGCCCGAGGTTGGCGTGATCGCCGGTCGTCAGTACGCCGCCGCCGTCGTCCATGAACGACTCGACCGCTGAGATCTCTCCGTCCTCTCCGTTGGACAGGAACTCGTCGGCCGAAGAGTATCCGAACAACCAGAGTTCGTCGTAATCGTCCAACTGGATCTGTTCTAAGCTCTGATTGCTCATGTCGGCCGAGGAGTCGCTCCCGCGATGAGCCGTTGTCAGGTCGAAATCGACCCAGAACCACGGATCGTTGTCGATCGCATCGATAACCCGGTCCAGCCCCTGAAATCCGCCGCCCGTAAAGTGGATCGACCCGTCAGCGTATAAAACCACGTCGACCTGTGTCGGTTGCGGGAGCCAGAACCACTCCTCGAAGTCGATGTCGAGGGAGACGGTATCCGCCCGGGTTTCGAAGTCAGTACGTTCGGCATCGGCATCTCGAATCGAGTGTGAGTTGCTCATCTCGTGTCACCGACCTTCCGTGGCACGTATGACCACATAAGAAGCGACGCTAGTCGTTTAGCGTCTCGGTGGCCCGGACGATCCGGCAGCGCTTGACCCGCTTCGGCCCCCGAACGGATCGATGAGTCGCGGAACCGACGCGAAGGACCGACGAGTCGACGACCCGAGATCAGCTATCATCGGCCAGTCGACCATCAGCCGACCGAATCCGGGCGAGATCGTCAACGAAAGCGAACGACATCGAATCCGTACTTTCGTGTGAACACAGGTCATCGGTATCGGTCACGCTCAGCCCCCACTGCCACGTATCGACTCTCGTTATAACGGACCTCTCGGTCCCGACTGTACGACCGGAGCCAGAAGTCGACCGAGTCGAGAGCGCGATGGCTCCCCGGCGGAACCCGCCTGTCCGAACGGTACCGATCGACCGATCACCCGGTCCCGCCGTGAGGCGAGCAGGAGGGATAGGCCTGCCAGCGTGCCACGCGGCCGTTGTCCATCTCCACGACGAACACCTGCGGAAACGCGCGTTCGGAGCCGTCGGCCGTGCGGTAGTACGTTTCGAC
>PXRA01000039.1 GCA_003021725.1 Halobacteriales archaeon QH_8_64_26 | reverse complement strand
GGTCGGCGGCGGAGGCAAGGTGTTCCGTCGCGACAGCACCGGCTGGCAGCAGGAAGACACTCCAACGGGCCAGAACCTCAAAGCCGTGCTCCGAGGCGCTGACTTCGCCTACCCTTACGACATTGCCACCGGTGCTGGCGGAACGGTTATCGAGAAGTCCGTATAGCATCCCGTGAACTACCAGGGGTCGCCTGACCACGGCGCTCCTGTTGTACTTTTTATCGAACTATCGATCGCGGGGAGCGATCGGATTGGAACACTCACAAGAAGCAGTGCCGGCGACGCTTACGATCGAACCGCGACCTCGACTCGCGATCGACTCTCGAGGAGCGTGGTTTCCGTCTCGATTCGACTGACGGCTATACACGCCGGTAGTCGCCGAGTCGCGTACCGTCGAGCAAGTAGGCTTGGCCGTCGGCGAGTCCATCAGGTAGGAAGGGCGCGAGGAAGGCCTGTTCGGGGACGTTGATCCAGGTGCCACCCAGCAGGTCGTTGAAGGCCGGGAAGACGACTAACTCGCCGTCCGGTCGTGGACCGGTCCGATCGCTATCACTGACTTCCGCTTCCGAAGCGTCGTCCTCCTCGGTCTCTCCATCACCTATCTCCCGATCGCGTGCATCGAAGGGTCGCCGGTTGAGGGTGCCGCGCAGCCAGGCGCGTTCGATTCGCTGGCCGCCGACGCTATCGGTCAATCGGACGGCCGGGTGTTCGTGACCCACACAGACGATCGGCGCGTCGAGCACCTCGGGGGCGGGCCAGGTGTGGCCGTGGACGAATCCGACCCCACCCAACCGGGTCCCGGCTGTAGGGGTTACGCCGACGCCCTCGATCCCGGCTCGCTCGACGACGCCTTCTATTCCACCGTCGTGATTACCTTTGACGATGGTGATCGAAACTCGGTCGGCGACCGTTTCGAAGAGTTCCTCTAGCTCCTCGCGTTCCTCGTCCCTCGGGTCGCCGATCGAGTGGGCGAGATCACCGAGGAAGACGACGCGCTCGACAGGAGTGTCGTCGAGCAAACTGTGCAGTTGCTCACGCCGGTCGGCAGCCTGGGTCGGCACTGAGACGCCCTCTCGGCGGAGCCCGGCCTCCAGGCCGGCGTGATAGTCCGCGAGGACGAGTGCGTGTTCCCCCCGGGTTGGGTCCGTCTCGACGACCGCAGCCGGCGCGTCGGGGATCGGCGCGACCGGATCGGAGCCCGGGGTGGGGACTGCGGACGGAGACGAAGACGGAGCCATTAGATCGCTTTCAGTCTGTTCTCGCCCGGCTCGTAGCACCGCCCGCCGAGCAGCGCGTCCTGGATTGCCTCGTCGGCCGCCGCCTCGCTTATCCCGTACTCCTCGCCGACGCGTTCGATCACGGCCCCGCGATCGGCACCGTCGCCGTCGTCGAGCGCGCGCATCGCGTTCATCACCGCCTCGGTGACGTCGACGTCCGCCGGCTCCGCATCGGTATCGGATTCGGTAGCACCAGCCTCGCTCTTCCCGGGGACCGGTTCGGATCCCTCGTCGGACGGCAACTCGTCGCTCGTCGCTTCGGGGCCGGTTCCCGCTTCGGCTCCCCCGGCACCGGCCTCGGTCGTCGATCCGGGCACGCCGACGGACTCGACGCCGGGCCCGTCCTCGCTATCGCCCCTGCCCCCCGGTTCGGTGGCGTCGCTCCCGGTTTCCGGCTCGGCTTCGGGTTCCGCCCCGGTCTCGAAGTCGGGGTCAGGTCCCGATCCGGCCTCGGCTACCGAATCGCGGGCGGGTTCGGGTGCCGATTCGCTCCCGCCGACCGGTTCGTCCTCGGCGTCGCCGGTCGTCGCGACGTCGCTCGTCGGTCCGCTCTCCGGTCGGTCCTCGTTTCCGTCAGCCGACGATGCGGTCGGTTCGATATCGGCTTCGCCGGGTTCCTCGACCTCCGAGCCGGTAGTAAAGCCGGTCCCGTACTCGGCTTCGATCTCCGCGCGCTCCTCCTCGGAGAGGTCGAACTCACCCTCGAATTCTTCGATGTCCTCGCCATCGTCGGCGGCGTCGCCGTCCTCGCCGCCACCGAACGCATCGCTGCCGCCGAAATCGTCAGTACCCTCGCTACTATCGACCGGTTCCGGGTCGCTGTCCGATACTTCCGCAGCACTCGCCGACGAACCCGCCACGTCGTCAGCGTTCGTCGCCTCCTCTTCTACGGTCGGTTCCTCGTCGGCGTCGATCGTCGTTTCGCCGCTCGGGCCGGTCGTTGGCGTCGGTTCGCTCGACTCGGCCGGTTCGGTCGCTGTAGCGCGTCGCTCCTCGTCGGCGGTCGCTGTGTCGGCAGTCCTACTCGTTTCCTCGGACGCTCCCGACCCTGAAGCCGGAGTCCCTTCCTCGTCGGCGAGCGCCGCGACGGTCTTCCCTTCGATTCCACTTGTCACGAGGGAATCGGGGTCCGTCTCGCCCGCCGCGCCCGGAGCGACGTCGGGCGGTCGTAGCTCCTCGATCTCGTCGGCAACCAGACGCGCGGCATCTAAGGCCAGTTCCTGTATTGCCGCGAGATAGGCCGTGGAAGTCCCGTAGTGCCCGCGTGCGAGCGCGATACCGGATTCCGATCCGTCGGGCCGATCTTCGTCCGTATTCTCGACCACACCGACCGCCTCGCTTCCGGCCCCGCCGTCCGCGAGTGCCGCGGCGAAGGCCGCGATCCGATCGAGGGTTCGGGCACTCGTCTCGACGATCCAGCGATCCCGGGTGGCGGCGTCGATCTCGCTGATGCTCTCCGGTCGGATCGAGGTGAACACCCGATCGGAGTCCTCCGGCTGGAAGGTTCGGGCCTTGCCGGTGAGGGCGAGGAAGGCCGGCGTGTCGAGGCGTTCGAGCGCCGCGAGTGCCTCGGGTTGGTACTGACCAGCGTAGACGACGAATACTCCTGTGGGGTCGGCGATCCGCGCGCGAAGCTGGCCATTGCCTACTTCTTCGAGTTCGGTCAGGACGCCCGCGACGAACAGGCGGTTCGCCCGCGCGCCCGTCGGCGTCACGACGTAGTTCGGCGCGCGTTCCTCGTCGCTCTCGGAGTACGAAAGGGTCGCGTCGTCGAACTCGGCGGCGAAGATCCGGTGGGCGACTTCACGGCGCGGGCGCGTCTCCTCGCCTTCGGCCTCCGAGGAACTCATGGCGGGCCCTCCATCACGGTGGCGCGTTCGCTCCCCTCTACCCGATCGAGTAGCGCTCGGGCACGATCTCCGGGCTCGTCGGCGCTCGCCGCGAATTCGGTTGCATTGAGGTTCGCGCCGTACTCGTCGACGCTTAACGTGCCCCGGACTTCGAACTCGTGGCCGACGATCCTTTCACTGATGGTCTCGGCGACGACCGTTTGGTCCATCGCCTCGCGGGCCTGCTCGCGAGCGTCGTCGATGTCACCGCCGTAGATTTCGGCGGTGAGGTCGGTCCCCAAAATTGCGGTCACGGCGTCGGTACCGTCGTCCAAGATCGCCTTGATCCGGAGGTCATCGATCCCATCGACCGAGCCATGGGAGCGACACTGACCTTTCTGGATCGTCCGCCCACACTCCGGGCAGCGCTGAATCAGCCCGGAACCGTCACGAACCCCGACGACGTTCGCCCGGACCGCGACGTCGAACATCCCGCCCGAGCGGATCGCGTCGGCGATCGTGTGTCTGGGCGCGCTCGCGTCGGCCGCGATTTCTTCCGTGCTCTCCTTGACGACCGAGAATTCAGTGATATTTACCGATGGCGCGCCGCGGAACTCCCGAATGTAAGCGTTCTCGATCCGGATCGACGCACCCTCTTTGATCACGCTGTGAGGATCCCAGTCGGTGAAAGGCAGTCGGGCGCTCTCGTCGGCGAATACCCCACTCAAAATTTCGGTCTCACCGTCCCGGCCGTCGATTACCTTCGATTCGACCTCGCTGACGGCCACTGCGATGCTCACACCCCGATCGCCCGGTTCGAGGTCGATAAGTTCGGATTCGCCGCCGACCTCGTAGGGCACTTCGAGGGACTCCTCGCTCCTCTCGATGGTGGTGTTCGACCCGAGGTTGAGTTCGGGCTTGCCGTTCCACTCCCTGACGCCGGCCCCGATCGCCGTGATCGTCTCGCCGGGCGCGAGATCGAAGTCCTCCCAGGCGGTATAGGAGATCGTGTCCTCCTCGTCGGCGAGTTCACCCTCGAAGATCACCTGATCCTGGCCTTGGTAGCGGATCGAGCGCTTGCCGACCGTGAGCACCCGGCCGGTAACGGTTACCGCCGCGTCGGTCGACGAAACCTCTTCGATCGCTGCGGGTTCGGGCTCGCCGGCCTGGGAACTTCCCTCGCCGTACTTGCGCCGAAGGCTCGATTTGGCCTCCTCGATCGGGACGCTGTACTGCACGAGGTTTTCGAGATCCTCTCTGACCTCCTGTGTGTCTGCGCCGAGAGCGGAGGCGAGCTCTTCGGCGTGATCGTCGAGATCCATCACTTTCAGTAGGGTCGCCACCACTAAAAAGGCGTTCCGTAGCCGGTCCCGCGTCGCCACGGCGGTAGCGGGTCCTGATCGGTCCTGCCCATCGCTCGTCTCGATCCTGGGCATCGAGTTCGCTGCGGGCCGAGGAGGGTAGCGACCTACCGGTGTCTATCGCGAAATCGGTTTCACCATGTCGCTACAGGTCGAGCCATGCACGTCACGGTCAACGCCGCGATGAGCGCCGACGGCAAGCTCGCCTCGAAGCGACGCGACCAGGTGAAAATTAGCGGGCCCGAGGACTTCGCCCGCGTCGATCGGCTTCGAGCCGAGAGCGATGCCGTGCTCGTGGGCGTGGGCACCGTCCTCGCCGACGACCCCTCACTGACTGTCAAGGACGCCGATCGCATCACTGCCCGGGAAGAACGCGGCGACCCCCCACACCCCGCCCGGATCGTCGCCGACTCGCGGTCGCGTACCCCCCTCGATGCGGACGTGCTCGATGATCGGGCCCCGATCTACCTGCTCGCAAGCGAGGCCGCACCCGCCGACCGGCGCGAGGCGCTCGAGAATGTAGGGGCAACCCTTCTCGTCGCCGGCACCGAGCGCGTGTGCTTTCCCGACGCGCTCGCCGCGCTCGAGCGCGAGGGCATCGAGGAACTCATGATCGAGGGCGGGGGCGAAGTGATCTTCTCGTTGCTCGAGGCGGGCCTGGTCGATCGGCTCTCCGTGTTCGTTGGACCGCTGGTGATCGGCGGCCGCGAGGCCCCCACGCTCGCCGACGGCGAGGGCTTTACCGAGGACTTCGCTCCTCTCGCACTCGAAGACGTCGAACGCCTCGACGACGGCGTGTGTCTAACCTGGCGGCTCGACGAACGCTAAGGGAGGGTAATCGGCGGCCCTCCTATCGGCCCGCTCGACGCCTATTCGAGCTGATGGTAATCGAGTTCGTAGCCAGCGTCGAGGGCCTCCTGTATCGCGGAACCGGGCTCGCCGGGCGCTTTCGTTTCGAGGCTCATTCCCTCGATCGAACGCTCGTACAGGAGGTTTCGCCGCCACTCCTTGCGCTCCTCTCCGAAGTCGGTCCGGAAGTGGGCACCGCGGGATTCGCGGCGCTCGCGGGCCCCTCGGAGCACGGCTTCGGCGGCCGTCAGCGAGAAACCGAGATCGACCGCGTACTCGAACGACCGGCTCGTCCGCTCGCCGCCGGCGAGATCGCCGGCGCGCTCGCGCAGATCGGCCAGCGCGTCGAGCCCCTCGCTTAAGCCCTCCTCCTCGCGGAGGATGCCGGCATGTGTTTCCAGGAGGTCGCCGAGTTCCTCTAAGAGGCGCTCGGGGTCCTCGCTGCCCTCGCCGATCATCGCATCGAGTCCGGCGAAGTGCTCCTCGGCGAGTC
Source organism: Halobacteriales archaeon QH_8_64_26 (assembly GCA_003021725.1). Lineage (GTDB taxonomy): Archaea > Halobacteriota > Halobacteria > Halobacteriales > Halococcaceae > PXQR01. Next base: position 259 of record PXRA01000039.1, on the reverse strand, counting down.
GCCGCTGGGAGGCGGGCAGAGCCGACAGATCGGCGAAGGACTCCTCGGCGAGGCGGTCGCCGACGATCTTCCCGAGCGCGACGGTCTCGGCCAGGGAGTTGCCCCCGAGGCGGTTCGCGCCGTGGATCCCGGCGGTGGTCTCGCCGACCGCATAGAGACCCTCGACGCCCGTCTTACCGGTCTCGAAGTCGATCTCGACCCCACCCATCGAGTAGTGGGCCGTCGGCGCTACCTCGACCGATTCGGCGGCCAGATCGAC
>PXRA01000038.1 GCA_003021725.1 Halobacteriales archaeon QH_8_64_26 | reverse complement strand
GAGAGGAGGAGGCAAACAGCAAAGATCGCTCGTAGTACCGACCGAACCGAGACCATGCCGTGGGCAGACGCCCGATACAATTAGAAGTTACCGACACACCGTATTCGCCGCCTGACCAGTGATAGTGCTTCGCTCACGAGGGCAGGGTGGAGGTGGGCTGGAACGATTAGAGAGAGGATGGGGTGACCAAAGCGATTTATCGACGCTCAACTAACGATGACCGTGAGCACCGCTCGTGCTGAGGACGACCCGGATACTGTTACGGTCTCGGGAGGCGAGAGTACCGCCTCGTTCGTCGCCAGAAGTGGGGTCGGAGGGATTTGAACCCCCGATCGACTGATATCTCCGGTGTGCGCCTCGGAACTCCAGAGGGTCGTCAACGCGAAGCGGTGATCAGCCCTTCGCTCGGAATATCAGCCTGGAGGCTCGTCCCGGGCGCGCATGCCTCTGGAGTCAGTCGCCATGCCTGGCTTGGCCACGACCCCACGCTCGTTCCTACAGCGAATCCACACAAGAGGATTTCGGTTCCCCGGATCGAGAGCCCGTCAGTACCGCTAGCCCCGGTCGGTCTCCTTCCAATCACACTCCTGGCACTTCCAGCCGGTGACGTACTCGGTGATCTCGGGCATATACCCGACTTCCAGTACGTCCTCGCCACACTCCGGGCACTCCCGATCGGCGGTCTCGATGGCGTCTGCGTCCATTACCTCCCCGCCTTCGATCATCTCCCCGAGTTTCGTTGGTGTCACCATCCGTCCCTGCACGACGCGGTTCTCGGCCATACCCGCGGATGGGACCCGCCCTCCTAAGCGTCTGTCGCCACCTGTCGGTCCCCGTCCCGATCTCGGCATCGGCTCCCGCTCCGGTTCCGGTTCCGATTCACACCCCGGGCCTCGACGCCGCGTGCCCGGAGCGCGCTCACAGCCAAGGGGCTCGGTCCTCGAACCGCCGGGACTCCTCGTTTTCCTCTTCCTCTACGTCCACGCCGATAGCGTCCTCGGCCGGATCGTCACCGGCGTCCCTCGGGCCACTGGCCGGTTCGGCCTCGACGGGCCTGGACGCTTCTGTGGAGCCGGTCTCGATGGCCGTCCGTTCGCTCGGGTCGAGCGCGAACAGGCCCGTGACGCCCAGTACAGCGAGGGCGAGCGGTGCCTCCGAAGGCACGAGCCCCAGTAGCGAGAGAGCGAAGACCCCGAGCGCGACCGCGCTGCCGAAGCGGAACCGATCGAGGACCACCAGCTCCCGCAGCCGGGAGCCGAACCACGCGACCACGAGCGCGAAGGCGATCCCTGCACCCGCGGCGGCCGCCGCGCGGGCGACGAGCCCGGCGTCGAGCGCCGTTACGAACCGCGCGCCCGCGGGATCGACGCTCCCGAGCAGCCCGAGGCCGATGATCACGCCGGGGCGGGGCAGGAACTCGCCGACGCGTGCGCTCGCGGTCCTCGCGGCGACCGCGAGGATCACCAGCGCGGCGAAGCGCTCGAATACGGCCAGGTCGATCAGCCCGGCGATCGTCGGGGCCAGCGCCGCTTCGAGGGCCGCAAGCGGGATCAGGACCGCGCCGATGGCCAGCACGCTTCGGGTGTTCTCCCGGCGATCGCCGTCCAGCTCCGCGAGGATCACTGCTACCGTGGCGCTGCCGCCGAAGACGAGCAGACCGACTTCCAGTATCCCGATGACGCCGGAAAGCGCACCGGCGAGCACGAGCGCCGGGAAGATCCCGTCGACCAACGGCAAACACATCACCGTCGCTAACAGACGGGTGCCGTCGCCCGCGGCCCGCTCGATACGGAGGGCGACCGGGTGCTGTGAGTTGCTCATCCCGGGCTAGCTCGCCCGGCCCTCACCCGTGGCCGACGGGCGATGTGGAGAGCGATACCTGGCGCGTCGGCCGCTCCGTGCGTTCTCGGCTCCGGTGCCGAGGAACGCAGCGAGCCGACCGAAGGAGGCGAACTTCGATGTGCGCCAGTCTCGCGCGAAGAGGGTCGCCAGCGTGATCGAATCGCGCGCAGTAATCGCGGTACCGAAGGTACCGCGGGTGCCGGAGGCGGCTGCTCGGCCGGCGGTGCGCGCGTCGATCGGACTGGCGACGTCCATACTCGGACCTAATACGGTCATAGGTATAATAATTGTGTGGGACGCGCGGGCACGGACCGCGTCCACGCCCGGAGGGGTCCGGGAGGGGGTTCGAGTCACCCTCGCAGTGGTCCTTCGGCGGTCGAGGTCCCGATGAGCAACGCTTTTGGACGATCCTCGCACACCCGTTCTATGGGGAGCGATCCACAGAACGCGTTCTCGTCGAAACTCGACGTGCCGGAGGCACTCACCTTCGACGACGTCCTCCTGCGGCCGAAGGAGAGCCGGGTCGAACCGGACGACGCGGAGACGCGCACCCGCGTCTCGACGAACGTTTCGCTCACGGTACCGGTGCTCTCGGCGGCGATGGATACCGTCACCGAGAGCGAGATGGCGATCGCGATGGCCCGTCAGGGCGGTCTCGGGGTGCTCCATCGGAGTATGGACAGCGAGGCGATGGTGGAGGAAGTACAACGGGTCAAGCGCGCCGACGAGCTGTTCATCCGCCGCGAGGACGTCGTCACTGCGAGTCCCGGTCAGACCGTCGAAGCGGTCGATACGATGATGGAGCGGTCGGGGATCTCGGGTGCGCCGGTCGTCGACGGGGACGATCGAGTGTTGGGAATCATCTCGGGGACGGACATCCGGCCCTACCTCGGCGTCGGCGCGGAGGACCCGGTGAGCGAGGCGATGACCGACGAGGTGATCACCGCCCGCGAGGACGTCAGCGCGCGCGAGGCGCTCGAACTCATGTACGACCACAAGATCGAGCGCGCGCCGATCGTCGACGAGGACGACCGCCTCACCGGCTTGGTGACCATGCAGGGGATCCTCCAGCGCCGCGCGTACGACGCCGCCGCCCGCGCCGACGATGGCTCCCTCCGGGTCGGATGCGCGGTCGGGCCCTTCGAGACCGAGCGGGCGCGCGCGGCCGACGCGGCCGGCGCGGACGTGCTGTTCATCGACTGTGCTCACGCCCACAACTTGGACGTCATCGATTCGGCTAGAAGTATCCGCGCGGAAGCGAGCGCGGACGTCGTCGTCGGCAACGTCGGGACCCGGGAGGCCGCCGAGGACCTAGTCGATTTCGCCGACGGGCTCAAGGTCGGCATCGGGCCGGGGTCGATCTGTACGACCCGCGTGGTGACCGGCACCGGTATGCCCCAGATCACCGCGATCGCGGAGGTCGCCGACGTCGCTTCGGCCCACGACGTGCCCGTGATCGCCGATGGCGGGATCCGGTATTCCGGCGATGCGATCAAAGCGATCGCCGCGGGGGCCGATGCGGTCATGCTCGGTTCCTATTTCGCGGGCACCGACGAGGCCCCCGGGAGAGTCGTTACGATGAACGGCAAACGCTACAAGCAGTATCGGGGAATGGGCTCGGTCGGCGCGATGCGATCGGGCGGGGGCGAGCGGTACCTCCGCGAGGAGGAGGGCGAAGAGGATTTCGTCCCCGAGGGCGTCGAGGCCGCCACCCCCTACAAGGGAAGCGTCGAGAGCGAACTCCACCAGCTCGTCGGCGGTATGCAAGCCGGCATGGGCTACGTCGGCGCGGAGAACGTTCCCGCGTTCAAGACGCGCTCGGAACTAATACGGGTCTCCTCGGCCGGCCAGCAGGAAGGCCACCCCCACGACGTCGTCATCACCGACGAAGCGCCGAACTACAGCCCCGAGGAGTAGCCGGTTGGTGTCGGTTGCTGTCGCTTCTTTTGCTTTCCCTCGCTCCTTTTTCCGCTCGAAGCCCTCGATTTCCCCCAGGGTGGGACTTTATCCGCGATTGGCCGAACTCGACTCCGGTCGACTGACCGAGGCCGGTCAGTTCCCGACCAGTCGATCGCCCCCGACGGTGAAGTACCCCACTGCTTCGCTCGTGTGGGTCGTCTCGCTGTCGGCGCTTCGTTCTTCTTCAACGAACACCTCGATCCCGCTCTCGTCCCGAGAGACGGTCCGCAGCGCGGCCGTATCGGGCCCGTCCGCGGTCTGTGCGGTACAGAGCACGACCGGCGGTGCGCCATAGCTCTCCGCGAAGTCGATCGTGGAGGGACTGTCGGTAATAGTATTAGGGGTTCGGCTGACCTCGAAAGGACTCCCCTCGACCGTCCCGCTTCCCTGTTCGACGGCGAGGTAGCCCACCGTCTCGGTGATGTGTGGGCCCTGGGCTTCCTCCTCCTGGAGGCGACAGTCGAACCCGGTAGGAGTGACCGCTCGCTGGCGCGTGATGACCGCCTGCCCGCCGTTGTACGTCTGCACAGTACTGAACACGGCCGGTCGCTCCGGGAAGGTTCCGGCAAAGGAGATCCCGCGACCGGTCTCGGTCAGATCGGCCCTGCCGGCTTCGAGTTGCGTGCCGTCGGCCAGTTCGTGCCTGCCGGCCTCACAGACGACATAACTCAGGGTCTCGGTGATGTGGCCGCCGTCGAGGTACTCCCACTCCTCGAGCCGGAACTCGAAGCCAGTAGCCGAGACGTTCCGCACGCGGGCGTGGACCGGCTGGCCGCCGTTCGCGCTTACCGGACTCACTAGGACGATGGGATCGGTGTAGGATTCAGCGAGCGTCACCTCGTGCCAGGTACTTCCATCCGGTTGGTCGATCGAGACGGTCCCGGTCTCGCCGAACGCGGTGGTCGCGGCTCGGTTCAGGTAGCCGAACAGTGGGCCGCCACCGTTGACGGCCAGGTAGCCGACCGCCTCGGTGGTGTGGCCCGTCTCGCTATCGGCGCTTCGTTCCTCTTCGATGGCTACCGTGGCACCGGTTCCATCGAGCCCTCGCCGCCGGAGTGCAGCCGTATCGGGACCGTCGGCGGTCTGTGCGGCCGCAAGGAACACTGGAGCATCGTAGCTCCCCGCGAAGTCGATGGTAGAGGGACTATCGGTGATAGTATCGGGAGTTCGGCCGGCCTCGAAAGCCGCCCCGCTCGTGTCCCCGCTTCCCTGTTCGATGGCGAGGTAGCCGACCCTCTCGGTGGCGTGTGGTCCGAGCGCTTCCTCCTCTTGTAAGCGACAGTCGAACCCGGTAGGAGTGACCGCTCGCTGGCGCGTGATGACCGCCTGCCCGCCGTTGTACGTCTGCACCGAACTCATCACCACCGGCTGCTCGGCGAACGACTGTGCGAAGGAGATACTGCGCCCGTTCTCGTCTAGGTCGCCGGTGCCGGCTTCGAGTTGCGTGCCGTCGGCCAGTTCGTGCCTGCCGGCCTCACAGACGAGGTAGCTCACCGCCTCTTCGATGTGCCCGCCATCGAGGTACTCCCACTCCTCGAGCTGGAACTCGAAGCCAGTAGCCGAGACGTTCCGCACGCGGGCGTGGACCGGCTGGCCGCCGTTCGCGCTCACCGGCCCCATCAGAACCACCGGATCGGTGTACTCGCCCGACAGCCCCACCTCCCGCCAGGTGCTCCGATCGGGCTGGTCGATGCTGACGGTACCGGCCTCGCCCAGCGGCGTCGGCGCGCCTGCGAGCGCGCCCTCGGTATCGACGAGCCCGTAGCCTCCCTCGTTCGCGCTCAGGCCGACGTCTTCGGCCCTGTCACGCAAGCGACCCCGAGCCCCGCCGGGACTGGCGAAATCGGTCGGCGTCTCGACGCTCGGATATCCAAGCGCCATCAGATGAGCGCCCACTCCAGCGACGTGAGGACAGGCCATCGACGTGCCGGACTTCGAGCCGTAGCCTCCAGGCACCGTCGATGGAATGGTCCGTCCCGGGGCGGCGAGTTCGACCTCGGGACCGGTCGAGGAAAAGCCCGCGAGCGAATCGTCCCTCGTAGTGGCACTCACGGCGATCACCTCCTCGTAGGCCGCCGGGTAGTCGACACAGTCCGTACACGGACCGCTGTTGCCCGCAGCCCCCACCAACAACAGCCCTCGATCGTAAGCATAGCTACAGGCGTCGCTCATGTAGGACGTGCTCGGCCCGCCGAGGCTCATGCTCGCGACGTCTACCCCCTGGTCGGCGGCCCATCGGAGACCGTCGGCGACGTCGCTCAGATAGCCGCTCCCGTTGCCATCGAGTACTTTGACCGCGTGTAACGTCGTCCCGGGGCTCGTCCCGACGACGCCGTCCCCGTCGTCTACGGTCGCGACGATGCCCGCACAGTGAGTGCCGTGGCCGCCATCGTCGTCCCAGGGCTCGGCATATGAGCTACCAGCGCTGACGATCGCCTTCCCCTCGCCCAAGTTCCCGCGCAGATCGGGGTGATCCGAGTCGATGCCGGTATCCAGTACCGCGACGTCGGCCCGCGCGCCGGTGTAGCCCTTTGCGTCCACCCGATCGGCGTCGATCCGGCGCACGCCCCACGGCGTCTCCTGAGCGAGGGCGACCGCCTTCCGGTCGGGTTCGACGTAGCCCACGTCGCTGCGGGTCGCGAGCGCGTTCGCGCTCACCGCGGGGAACTGCCCGACGACGAGCCAGCCACGCTCTCCCAGGTCGATGACGTTGATGACCTCCGTCGCGCGCTCGGCCGCCCGTTCGGCTGCCCGACGGTTCCGTGCCCCGACGACTCGACGCTCGGTCTCTTTCCGGGCACTCGCCCGGCGCGTGCCGATTCCCGCGAGCCCCGCGGCGAACGCGCCGACGAACTCGCGCCTGTTAATCATGGGTTACTATCGGCCCGCTACGGCATATAAAATCACGCGGGCGAGGCTATCGATCGCTACTACTGGGACCGAAAACGGGCGCTATACCGGAGTCAGCCGATATACCGGAGGTTGTCGTCGCTCGGGGCGCTCATCCCGCCTTCGAGTTCCTGGATCCGTCGGACGACCTCTTCCATCTCCTCGGCCCGGTCCTCGAGGGTCTCGAAGTCCACGGTGAAACCGAGCGCCTCCTGAAGCACCTCTAAGACGGCTTTCGCGCTCTTCGGATCGACGAGATAGCCCGAGGTCTCGCCCATGAGACAGGACCCCTCGAACCCGCGGCGCTCGCCAAGCCCTAACAACAGCCCGGAGACGCCGACGATCCCGCCGGCCGGCTCGTCCTCGCGGAACTCCACGCCCATCTCCTCGAGGTCGGTGAGGACGTCCCCGCCGGTGGCCGCCCCGATCACGGCGTGGTCGTCGACGAGTTCGCCGGTCGGCACGCCGCCTAGCGCGAACAGTCGGGAGACGCCCGCCGAGTCGGCGATATCGAGGATCGTCTCGGCCAGTCGGTAGTGGCCCGCACCGTCCTGGGCCTGATGATCGCCCGTGAGCACGAGCAACTCCCTGCCCTCGTCCGGTCGCACGGCGTGGAACTCGAGGCAGGCCAGTTTCGTGTGGCCGTCCTCGACGGTGACCTGTGGCGGGAAGTGCTCGGAGTACACTCGCTTGAGGAGGTCGCTGTTGTACTCCTCTAAGAGGTGTTCGGCTGCGAGCTTCCCGACGTGACCCACGCCGGGAAGGCCCTCGATCAGTACCGGCTCGTCGAGATCGTCCTCCGCGACGGTCTCGATGTCGAACTCGTCCATAGGCTATCGCTGGCCGCGGGCCCTAAGAGCGCGTCGGTACTCGCCATAGGGGTCCGCGGGGTCGAAGGGCGCGGGTGCGCTGTTGACGGCCTCGGCGCCACAGACCGGACAGGTGCTAGCAAGCGTATAGACCGGCCGGTCGTGTTCTCGCTCCCAGACTCGACAGGTCTTGATATCGGAGTTCATCGCTCGTTCCCCCGATCGCTCCGGTTAGCCGGTCGCGATCGGTTCGCTATTCGGTAGTTCGGTGGGCCGGTGATCCTCACTCGTCCTCGGAGCGCCGTTCGCGGTGGAACTCGCCGGTGCCGCCGCGCTCCTCGATGAACGCCGCTGCACGGTCGGCACTCGATTCGAGTTCGGCTTCGGCCAGTTTGTAGTCCGGTGCCCTGACCTGGATCCGGTACTCCGGCGAACCGACGTAGGCGACCTCCAGTTCGACCTCCTCGGGAAGGTCGCCGTTGCCCTCGGCGGCTTCGAGCGCGCCCTGGACGACGTCGACGCCGGTCGAATCGTAGCTCCGGAGATCGATGTAGCCCGTAATCGAGACGTAGGGCACCGAGACGTTCTCGCGGGCGGTCGCGACGATCGCTTCGATCTCTCCTTCGTCGAGGTCGGTCCCGGTTAGGGCCTCCTCGCCGCGGATCGCGCTCTCCTCGAAGGCAGCATAAAGCGAGCCATACGCCGCGAGCAACTCGTTTGCGATCGCGCCGAACTGCTCGTCGGTGGCGTCCTCGCCGAGCGCTAAGGTCATCCACTTATCGGCCTTCTGTTCGTTCTTCCAGGCCTGGATGGTATCCTTTCGCTGGTGGTCGTTGACGTCCTTGATCGAGAGGTCGACCTGTCTGGAGTTCTCGTTGACGTCGAGGACTTTACAGACCGTGGTCTGGCCGGGTCTGACGTGATCGCGGACGTTCTTGATCCACCCCGAGGCGACCTCCGAGATGTGTACGAGGCCGCGTTTGTCCTCGTACTCCTCCAAGTCGATGAACACGCCGAAGTCGGCGATTTCGTCGACCGTACCGACGACCAACTCCCCCGAGTCGGGCCAGCCGCTGTATTTCATGGTTGTTCCCCGATCATGTTCGTGTCAGTTCTCCCGTCGGGGATCGGTCCTCGATCGTCTCTACTACCTCACCCTCGAAGGCCGCCTTACCGCCGGTCGGTTGGGAGAGCGTGGTCCCACAGACCGCACACGAGATAACGGTCGAGGCCTTTCCGAAGACGATCTGTTCGTTCTCACAGTCCGAGCAGCGTACCCGGTAGAAGCTTCCCGCCACGATTACTCCTGGAGGTCGAGCCGGCCGGCCCGCCACCCTTCCCGCAGGTGGGCGTTCCCGCAGTTCGAACACCGGTAGGTGAGGTTCGTCTTCTTCGTGGGTTTGTCCCCACCCGGAACTTTCGAGAACTTCCCCGAATTGCCGATCGTCGAGGTCTGGCGGCGGCGCTGGCGGCCCTGGACCTTCGTCATCCCCGAGGCGGGACGGGTACGGACTTTCTCGACTTCCAGTTCCTGGTGGCTATTACAGTGCGGACAGTGGCTTCTGAACCGTCGTGGCATCTCCATGGATATCGACCTTAACAGGGAAAAGCGGGTCCCCGTTGAAACCCGTTTCGTCTCCCGGCGCGCCGACGGCCGAGGTCGGGGGTCGCGGCCGGCGCGGCCCGGTTCCGTGATCGGTCTCGAAGCGTTTAACCCCCGTTCGAACGGATCGCGTCTATGAAACGCCTCATCATTCACGGTGACCCGGGGATCAGGAAAGGCGGGGTCATCGAGTACGACGGCGACGAGCAGGTCCTCTTTCAGGTAACTCGCAACGGCGACTGGCACGGGCCCGATCGCGTGCAGTTGTGGTGTGTCATCGGCCCCGAGGAGGAGCGCGAGGACTTCCAGCGGCGAAACTTCATCCCGATGTATTTGGACGTCGAATCGGCCGACGCCGAGGACATCGACGTGACCCAGCGCAGGGGTAAACCCGCAGCCCAAGGCTGAGTACCCTCGCTACCGCTCAGGAGGCCGGAGTGTAAACGAAGCCCTTGTCCAGCGGGCGAGACGAGTGAGCGAGCGGTTCCCCGCGCGACCGAGTGCTGCCAGGCACGAGGGAGCGGCCTTTTTGCTCTACGGTCGTTCCCGTTCGTTCCCTTCGGTCACTCACCTCCCACTCCCTGTTCTCGCTCGTTTCACTCGCGAGAACAGGCTTTTGCTGGGCCCGCAGTGAGCGACCGGAAGGAGTCGTTCGAGAGGTCCTTCGGGCCGTTCGTGATCACGGGAAGGGGGAAAAGCTCTTCCAAACCACAAGCGAGGACCCCAACGAAAAGTGGGTGTCTAAGGCAAGTTCACGCCCTGTCTGGCGAGAAAGCGGTTGACCTCTTTGATGACCGTGGGGCTTGCGATGATCCGGACTTCTTCTCCGGCTTCCCCCTCGTCGAGCGTGAGGGTAAATCGCGCTTCGAGGTCCTCGCGGACGCTCTCGAGAACCCCTGGCGGGAGAACGATCTCCGTGCTATCGCGGAAGGCCGCGGGGTTGCTGGTCACGTTCGGTTCTGGTTTCCCCGACGTATGTACGTGCCGAAATTTTCCTCCCGGATCGGTCGTCGTTTCGAGCCGCCGTCGTCAGCCAGTGTCGGTCTCGCTTCAAGTCGTCCCGGCTGGGTCGAACGCTCCAGTAGGAATCGGTTCTTCTCGTCGATCGCGATCCGAGGGCTTTTTTCCCGCGTGTAGCCGAGAGTAGAACTGATGGGCCTCGAAGGCGAGATCGAGGCGATCGAAGACGAGATCGCCGAGACACCATATAACAAATCGACCGAGGCACATATCGGCCGGCTCAAGGCCAAGCTCGCGGACAAGAAAGAACAACTGGAAACCCAATCGAGCGCCGGTGGCGGCGGGGGCTACGGCGTCGAGAAGACCGGCGACGCCACCGTCGCGATGGTCGGCGAGCCGAGCGTCGGCAAATCCACCCTGCTGAACGCGCTTACCAACGCCGACAGCGAGGTCGCCAACTACGAGTTCACCACCATCGATGTCAACCCCGGCATGCTCCAGTACAAGGGCGCGAACATCCAACTGCTCGATGTGCCGGGCCTGATCGCGGGGGCCGCCGCGGGTCGTGGTCGCGGTCGTGAGGTCCTCTCGGTCGTTCGGACCGCCGATCTCGTGTTATTCGTGCTTTCTGCATTCGAGATCGAGGCCTACGAGCAGCTCCGGGGGGACTTATACGACAACGACGTCCGCCTCGATGGCTCGCGACCGAACATGACGATCGCCGAGACCGGCCAGGGTGGGCTCTCGGTGACCTCGCGCAGCGACCTCGACATCGACGAAGGGACCGTCAAGGAAGTGCTCCGGGAGCACGGCTACGTCAACGCCGACATCACCATCCGCGAACCGCTCGACGTCGACCGGCTGATCGACGGCGTAATGGACAACCGAGCCTATCTCCCCTCGCTCGTCGCCGTCAATAAGGGCGATCTCATCGACCGCGAGTATCTGGAGATCGTCCACGAGAACCTCCGGGAGGTAGGCGTCGATCCCGACGATGCGGTGATGATCAGCGCCGAGAAGGGAAAGGGGCTCGACGCGCTGAAGGAACGGATCTGGAGCGATCTCGAACTCATCCGAGTGTATATGGACAAGCCCGGCCAGGGGGTCGACTACGAGGAACCGCTCGTTCTCTCCGCGGGCGAGACGATCGGGGACGCCTGCGAGAAGTTAGGGGGACGCTTCCGCGAGCGCTTCCAGTTCGCTCGCGTGCACGGTCCCTCCGCGAAACACGACGGCCAGCAGGTCGGCAAAGACCACGAACTCGCCGACGAGGACGTCCTGCGGATCGTTACGCGGCGGTAGTTCCATACCTCCCGTGCTCGCTTCCGTCCGATCCCGACCGACCGATGGCCTACTCCACACCCACGAAACGACTGCTCTCCGTCGCCGCTCTCCTAGCGGTGCCCTGGACGATCCTTTCGCTCGGCGGCGAGTACACGCTCGTCTTCGCCTTCGGTCTGTTCAACACGAACCCGCCCCAACTCGTGACGCTGTATGCCTACCTCTTCCGTTTCACCGCCGGACCGGCCACCCTGCCCCAGTACCTGCTCGCCTGGCCGGCGAGTTTCCTGTTGTACTGTAGCGCGCTCGCGAGCGCGCTGGGCGGCGTCCTCGGTCGCGAGGACCGTCGGGTGACCGCCGGGCTGTTGGTCTTTGCCGGCTTCGCACAGCTCTCGGTCGCGCTCGGGCTCTCGCGAATCACCGGTCGTCTGGCGATCCCGCTCGGGACGGCCTGTCTGTGGGGTCTCGCCTGGTGGTTCTACTGGCCCGACCTCCGCCGGACGCTACCCCCAACGGAGTGAAGCCCCACCTCCTCTTTCCGGTTCGCCCGGGATCGACCGGATCCCGGCACCTGAGACGGAATCACCGAAGGGTTCGACACCTTCGGCATCTATGGAGGGGACCGGTCGTTCGAGGAGCGGGCGACGCCGCCGAGCCGGCGGGTGGGCTTCAGAACACCTCGCGGATTGGCGAACCGTTATCGGTATCAGCGTGTTCAGGAACTCTGTGCCGCGGAACTCCGACTCTCAGTTCGTCGACCGGACGATCGAACTCGCCGCCGAGAACGTCGAGGACGGCGGGCGACCCTTCTCGCGTTTGGTCGTGCGTGACGGCGAGGTCTTGGCCGAGAGCCCGAACTTAGTCGAGCAATCGAACGATCCGACGGCCCACGCCGAGACCGTTGCGATCCGCCAGGCCTGCCAGCGCGTTGGCAGCGAATCGCTCGCGGGCTGTGACGTCTACGTGCTCGCCCATCCCTGCCCGATGTGTCTCGGGGCGCTGTACTACTGTGAGCCTGAGCGGGTGATCTTCCTCACCCAGCGCGACCAGTACGAACAGTACTACACTGACAGCACGAAATACTTCGAGTTCGGCGATTTCTACGACGAATACGCCAAGGAGTGGGACGAACGGAACTTGCCCCTCGAATTCGGCGACCAGCGAAACGACGATGCCCTTGACGTCTACCAGCGCTGGCGGGCTCTCCACGGCGATTGAGCGCGGATCACCGCGACCGAGCTCGATCGGTCCGGGCTACGACGGACGAGCCATAGACGGGAAAACGGTACCCCTGCGGTGGTCTCCCCCGATCGGTGCTGGCCCGTTCGTGTCCCGGTCGCGTTCGCCGAACAGAGGCCGGATCCGACCTCGCAACGCGCTTATAGCCCGGTTTCCTCCCGATCCGAGGCGTGCTCGTCGACCCGACCGGCGAGAACGGCGTGCCTCCGGTTAAGAACTCACTCCTCCTCGCGGCGGTCCTCGATGCACTCACGCAGCGGCCCGATAACCGCCTCGGAGACGGTGTAGGGATCGGTCTCGCCTGCCATCACGCGATCGAGGGAGGCCTCGATCCCGCCGCGGGCAGCGAGTTCGTCTTCGACCAGCGCGCTCGAATCCTCGCGCAACAGCGCCCGGATCTCCTCGGCGTACCGATGTCTGAGCTGGCGTTCGAGCCGGCCCGAGGTCTCCAAGTACTCCCGATGGGCGGTAAGCGTCTCGAGGAATCCCTCGACGCCCTCGCCGGATTTGGCGACCGTCTCTAAGACCTGTGGCGTCCAGGGTTCGGGTTCGTCGTTCTCGCTTGATCCGTCGGTCCCCTCTTCCCGGACGGCCGTGACCGGCCCGTCCCCGCTCGACTCCCCGGTGTGAGCCCCGGTTGCGGTCCCCTCGCTCGCTTTCCCGGCGGCCCCGTTCCGATCGCCGCGTTCGCCCTGGTCGTGGTGACCGGCATCGAGCGTCGAGAGCCGGTCGGATCGCCCCTCGATCATCTCGCGGAGTTCAACGACCGTCCGGTCCGCACCGTCGAGATCGGCTTTGTTCACGACGAAGAGATCGCCGATCTCGAGGATGCCCGCTTTGAGCATCTGAACGTCGTCGCCGCTGCCCGGCGGGACCAAGACACACACCGTGTCGGCGGTTTTCACGATGTCGATCTCGTTCTGTCCGGCGCCGACGGTCTCGATGATGACTCTGTCCTTACCGAAGGCATCGAGCGCTTTCACGGCGTCGGCGGTCGCCGTCGAGAGCCCCCCAAGCGAGCCCCGCGCGCTCATCGAGCGGAAAAAGACCTCCATGTCGCCGGTCGTCGAGGACATCCGAATGCGATCGCCCAGCACCGCACCCCCTGTAAACGGCGAGGAGGGATCGATCCCGATAATCCCGACCGTGAGGTCCGCCGCGCGGTAGCGTTCGGCCATCCGATCGACGAGCGTCGATTTCCCCGAGCCGGGACTGCCCGTGATCCCGATCACGTCGGCGTTCCCGGTGTGTTCGTGGAGATCGGAGACCAGCTCGCGATAGCCCGGCGCGCGGTCCTCGATCTTCGTGATCGTGCGGGCCAGCGCGTGGTGGTTGCCGGCGAGCAGGTCTTCGAGGAGTTCGCTCCGATCGTCACGAGTGCTCTCGCTCTTCGGTTCGGTTCCGTTCCCGTTTTTGTCCCCCTCTCCGCTCATCGTTCGGGGGCGTTCTCGCGGACGAACTCGACGGTCTCCTCCATCGACGCGCCCGGACCGAAGATCGCTCCGACCCCCTGGTCTTCGAGCTCCGGGCGATCCTCCTCGGGGATGATCCCCCCGAGAATGATGAGCGTGTCCTCGAAGGCGTCGTACTCCTCTAAGCCGTCGACGATCTTCGGGATCAGGGTGTTGTGGGCACCGGAGAGAATCGAGATGCCCAGTACGTCGACGTCCTCCTGGACGGCGGCCTGAACGATCTCGTCGGGCGATTTGTGCAGCCCCGAGTAGACGACCTCGAAGCCTGCGTCCCGGAACGCGCGTGCGATGACGTGTGCACCCCGGTCGTGGCCGTCCAGTCCGACTTTCGCGACGAGACAGCGGATCGGCCGCTGGGTCTGTCCTGTACTCATGTACGTTCGTTCGTCCGTGTGTGTTTGTTTCTATCGGTGACGGTACTCGATCGTGGCTCGCTCTCGAACGGAGCCCCAAACGGCGTCACCCATCGCTCGTCGCCGGGCTGCAACTCGGAGCAAGGGGTTCGATCGACCCGTCAGTCTCCGGGTCGTCGGTTCGGTAACCCTCTCTACTCGCCTCGGCTCTCGCCGTCTTTCTCCCGGGATCGTTCCTCAGGCGTGATGCCGTGAGCCGCTTCCACGTGTTCGTCGAGTTCGATTTTCGATTCGAAGACGTCGCCGCAGTTCTCAAAAGAGTAACCGCTCTTGTCGGGATCGACTGTTATACCCATCGGTGTGCCCGCCGGGATCGGAAGGGTTCGACCGGCCACTACAGGCCACGCTCCGTTCGATCGGGGTGAAGGGCCCGCCCGCCGTCCGAATGGGCTTGGGCCACCGCACTCGAGACGGTCGATGGAGACCTCTATCGCCCGTGAGCAATCAGGTTTCTCCAATTCGTTTCTTCGATCCGCGGGCGCAGGGGAGGGCATTTATTAGCAACGACACGGTATCGAACACGATGAGCAGCTACGGGACAGGGAAGGAAAATTACACCTTCGTCTGTCCGGACTGTGGCGAATCCCTAGCGGTGAACGCTTCGATGAGGGACGCACTCATCGAGAAAGGGTGTGTCGTCTGTGGAGCCGCCGTCACGGCGGCGGCGTTCACGAAGGCATCGTCCGCCGACGCCCCCTGACCAACCGTGCCCGACCCGGCGTGAGGGGGTGGATCCGACCGGTCGTTTCGCTCTCGATCACGCCCTGATCGAAGCGGTCCGACCGACAGTATAAATGGCCCCTTCCTGTCCCCAGTAGCACACGACAAATGGCTCTAGATCAGCAAACACAGCTATCAAGGGAGGAAACCGACGCCCTTCTCGGCGCGCACGAGACCGGTGTATTGTCTCTCGCACACGAGAACGAGCCATACGCCATCCCCATCTCCTATGGGTACGACAGCGAGAAGCGACGCTTCTATCTGCGATTGGTTTCGACGCCCCAAAGCGATAAGCAACAGTTCCTGGCGTCCTCGCCATGAGCGCGCCTCATCGTGTACGAAGCCGAAAACGACATCTACCGAAGCGTCATCGCGACCGGAACCCTCGAAGAGATACCCCGAGACGAGTTGACAGTCGAGCATATCGAGCAGTACGGCGAGGCCGAACGCCCGCTGTTCGAGATCTGGGGCGAGTCGAGGCGGGATCTCGACGTCCGACTCTATCTGTTCGACCCGGAGGAGTTGAGCGGTCGTCGAATAAAGGTCGATCGGCAGGACGATGCCGCGTGATTCTTTTCTCCTGAGAGCCTCCCCGAGCGTGGCGCGGAATCGTCCCTCCCTTTCCCGTCCCGGAACTCGCCATGGGCCCGCAGCGGTGATGGCGTCGATTCTCGTCGCAGCGACGCGGATACCACGCTTCGGTCGGGTTCATACGGCATCCAGGTACTTACGTGAGCCGCCGACCGAGCCGTCGGCATGGCGATGCCGCCCGGGATTCGAGCGACGGTAGAACTCGCGACGCCGGATAGCTGTCCGATCGTCGCGCTCTCGGCGACGGCAGGGACGACCATCGACTCGGTAGCGACGAACGTCTGTTCGTCCGACGACACCGAGAGCGTGACGGAGTTCTCGATGGATGCGGGCCACGATCCCGATCCCGGCGTCGACGTCACGCCGATCTTCTCACACAGGTCGACCCACCGGTATCGCCTCACCCACGAGGAGGGCGTGAGCTGTCCGTGTGAGTGTCTCGGGGAGTTCGGCTGTCCGGTCGCGCGCTACGTCGCTCGGGAGGGCACGCTGACGCTCGTGTTCCATGCGACCGAGTACGAGCAGCTACGCGAGGTCGTCGCCGAACTCCGCGAGCGGTTCCCCGATGCCGACATCAAGCGGCTGGTTCGGTCCCCGGCCAGGGAAGCGATCCGGGGATAGCGCCCTCGTGGATCGAAGCAAGCTCACGGCCCGTCAGCTCGAAGTACTCGAAACCGCCTACGGGATGGGCTACTTCGAGCAGCCCCGAGAAGCCAACGCGACGGACGTCGCGGCGGCACTCGACATCACGCCCTCGACGTTCAGCGAACACCTGCTGGCGGCCGAGACGAAGGTCTTCGAAGACCTGCTCTGAGAGCGGTTCGTAGGCGTTCGAAACGAGGACGGGACGAACCCGCTCGTCCGCGCACCCCTGGGACCGCCCGAATCCCGGGGCTGTACGTTCCCCTCGCTGGAGACCACATTTAGGTATGAGCCAGTCATCGACGGTCTCCGCGACGGCTCGACTCGACGAAACGTCTCCCGACGACGCCGGGGAACTGGAAGCTGAGGGGAGCACAGAGGAGGTACTCGCCACGCTCGACGACGCTGACTGTCGTGACGTTCTCGCTGCGACCAGCGACGAAGCGCTGTCCGCGAGCGAAGTCTCGAAAGCCTGTGATCCGTCGCTCTCGACGACCTACCGCAAGCTCGACCGGCTCACCGACGCGGGACTGCTCGAAGCACGGGCCCGTGTTCGTCGCTCGGGGGGACACGCTAACGAATACGTTCGACTCGTCGACGACGTGGTCAATTTTAGCCAACCCGAGACGGCGTCCTCCTCGCGATCGCTCGCTTCGGTCTTCGGGAATCGGGATAGACCTCGAACCCGTTACTCTCCTACCTGATTCCTCGCGTTGACCGCACAGACTGGCACGTCGGCGTGTCTGATGATCCGTTCGGTGGTGCTTCCCATGGGCAGTAACGGCGTCGAGCCCGCGGTCCCGGGCTCGCGTGGCGATTTCCTCCGTCGCCGTTTCCCCTTCGGATTCGAGTTCGCGCAGCAACTCGGTGGGTAAGGAGTAGTTGTGATTGACGGCGAGGACGCCGCGACCTCCTCGGTTTCGAGTTCGGTCGTGCAACCGGCGACCGAGGCCGCACCGCCGACGCCGAGCGCTCCCAGCAACCGTCGTCGGGGCAGTGGGATCATGGGTGGGTTCCTCCCGCAGGTGAGCGTCGAACAGCCGGCCCTATCAACCGGTCAGACGATTCTCATCCGGCTGGAACCGCTCGGAGATGTTCCCCGCGGGATTTATATGGGGTTATTCGAAGCGGCCGTTAATGGGGCGATCGACCGGTTTCGATCGGTATTCGCACTCGTCTCCGAGCACGTCGTCACCGCTGCTCGGTGCGTTTCGTTGCGCCCGAAACCCCCACCGCTAGCGGTCCTCAAAGGCCGCCGCGGAGGGTCGCTCGCCACAGACGACACACCCCGACGCGAGCAACAGTTCGCGGATGCGGGCGTTGACCCGGACGCGCTCCCGGAGTTCATCACCGAGCGCCGCGGGCTCGAGAAGTGGGTCCTCAGAGCCGTTCGGCCCTGAGCGCCTTCGGGCCAGGGCGTCGCCGTCGGTCACCGTTCCGTCCTGTCGGATCCAGGACGGGCGCATCGCCGAAAAGAACGAGGGGGCTCAACAGCAGAACATGAACGGATACATCAACGCGACGCGATCGCCTGCTTCGAGTTCGGTGTCCAGCCCTTCGAGGTTCTCGTTGAACCGACCGTTGACCGCAACCCGTGCGTACGCGCGGGTCT
>PXRA01000037.1 GCA_003021725.1 Halobacteriales archaeon QH_8_64_26 | reverse complement strand
GTCTCCGCCCCACGAACGGGGACAGCGAAGCATTCCTCTCGACGCGAGCACCCGACCGATGGGTATAATCTGGCACGTTCACTATTGTGTCCTCCGACCGGACCGAGAGCTATGATCCCAAAATCGTCCCCGAGAGTCGAGACGGACCGAGACGCGAAACATGCCCCACTGGGGGAGCGGTAGCGTGCCCTGGGATGTTCACACGGAGTTCACAGAAAAAGAAGGGCCGGACGTGGGGATCGACGAGAACGGGGAAGGGGAAGAAGTCGACCGAGGCGAAGAAGGTTCCGAGACTACCGAGGACTTCGATATCGACGAGGCGATCTCGAACCTGGATTGAGCGCTCAGCGTGATCGATCCGAGCAGGAGGTTCGACGATTACACGAGGTCATCGAAGCGTGGCTTCGCGGCGAGACCGACGACCTGACACCCCTTAGCGAGGCCTTGGCCCGGGAGTTCGAACCGATCTCGCCGGACGGACCCATCAGCGATCGAGAGGCCGTCCTCACAGGATCGTGCGAGGGCCACGGCAACGATTCCGAGCTCACGATCGCGATCGGCGACATCGAGCACCGAACGATCGCCGGCGAGTGGCACCTGGTCCGCTACGAGGAACACCACTCGACCGATGGCGAATCGACCGGCCGGATCAGTACTGGCGCGCTGCGGGAACGTGCCGACGCGCCCGCTGGTTTGTCTGGATTCGCCCGCCGGAGACGTGGTTGCCCGGGAACTGAGGTGCCGATTCTGCTATTCCGGCGGCTCCGGAAGCATCGCGCGAGAAGGCGAGGCGACGAAGAACGGCTGTGCTTCCCCCTTCCTCTCGCCCCTCGCTCCGCTCGCGAGAACCCTCCGACCCCGAGGGGCTCTCCATACCGCTTTGCTCCACGGAGAGGCGGTCCCGCGAGCGACAACTACTCGCTGGCCGGCGTCGGACCGGTGGTATGTCCTTCGAACTACGGGACCACACCGCCGACATCGCCGTCGCCGCCAGTGGCGATAGCTTGGCGGAGGTCTTCGCAAGCGTCGCCGATGGACTGGCCGCCGCGACCTGTGCGGACGTTCCCGACCCCGATGACTGTGATAGCGATCGGTTCTCGCTCGCGGTCGCCGCCGAGAGCCAGGAGGCTCTGCTGTACGATTACCTCGCGGCCCTCATCTACGAGCGCGACGTCCGGGCCGTGCTCCCGGTCGACAACGAGGCCTCCATCGAAGAGTCGAGAACCGATGACCCCGAGGCCGACGCCTGGCACCTCGACGCGAGCGCGCGGGGCGTTCCCCTGGGGGTGATCGACGCCCGCGAGGTGAAGGCGGTCACCTACTCGGAGATGGCTATCGAAGAAACTGTCGAGGGACGGCGCGCGTACGTCGTCTTCGACGTGTTGGCGCTCCTCATATCTCCCAGCGACCGTCGATAGCTCCGACAGCGACGACGATCACGATCGTTTCCGGCCGACCGACGACGATTCGGCAATCGGCGACTCGGCGCGGGCGGCGCACGGCCGCAGTACCGCTATATCGCTCGCCGTGGTAGGGAGTGGTATGCCACCTTTCTCACGGCGCGCTTTCGCCGTCGGTACCCTCACCGCGCTCACGGGCTGTGCCGGATTATCAAGGTCGTCCAGCGATTCGCGGTCGGCCGGGCGGGTCGAGCCCTCGGGAAGCGACGCGACCGATCGATCGACGGCCGCCTCGACCGCCGGCGCGACGGACGGATCCGGACCGCCGCTGGCCGACCGCCAGCCCTACGTCCCCTTCGAGCCGGCCTTCCTTCGCGAGCGGGTTCTATCAGGTGGCCCCGGCAAGGACGGCATCCCCGCGATCGACGAGCCGACCTTCGTCCCCGTGAGCGAGGCCCCCGAGACGCTCGACCCCGAGTCGCTCGTCTTCGGCGTCGTTCATGACGGTGCGATCAAAGCCTACCCGCAGTACGTTCTCGTCTGGCACGAGATCGTGAACGACACGCTCGGGGGCACCCCGGTAAGTATCACGTATTGCCCGCTAACGGGCACTACAATGGGCTTCGAGCGCGGCGAGACGACCTTCGGCGTCTCGGGGAAGCTCCTGAACTCCAATCTCCTCATGTACGACCGCGCGACCGACAGCCGGTGGCCCCAGATGCTCGCGACCGCGATCTCGGGGCCCCTTCTCGGCGAGGCCCTTCGGGAGGTCCCGCTCGCCTGGAGCACCTGGAAGGGGTGGCGCGAGGCCTACCCCGAGACGCTCGTGCTGACCGAGGATACAGGGTACGTCCGGGATTACGGCGGCGATCCCTACGGCTCGTATGGTCCACCGGATGGCTACTACGCCGACCGAGGGACCCTCTTCGCCCCGTTACACGAGGACGACCGCTATCACCCCAAGAGCGTGGTTCTCGGGGCGCGGACGACCGACGGGGCGATCGCCTTCCCCGAGCCTGCACTCCGGCAGCGCGGACTCCTCGAAGGCACCACGTCGGCGAGCGACGCCACGAATGGAACCGACACCGGCGGAGCCGATACGGCCGAGGCCGGAACGCGCCTCCTGGCCGTCTACGACCCAACGCTCGACGCCGCGAGCGTCCATCGCAATCCCGAGGGCCTCGCTTTCGAGTACCGCAAGGGAACGGTCATCGGCCCGGACGGCGGAAGCTACGCGCCAGACGCCCTCCCGCTCGAAGCGGTGATGGGGTACGACGCGATGTGGTTCGCGTGGGCCGGCTTCTACCCGAACACCGCGGTCGCCGAGTGACCATCCATGACCGACCCTCGATCCCGACGCGACTCGGAGGTGACGTTCACGCCCGTCTCGCGAGCCGCCCGGGCGGTAAGACATACACGAGGAACCGTCGCCGGCCTGTTTCGACGACGGGACGCAACGGCGGTTTTCGCCGGCGTGTCCGTAGCCTACCTCCTTCTCTACCTGGTCGCGATCGGCCGCCTCGTTCCCGGCGACGGCGAGGTCGGGCTGCTCGTCGTCGAGGACCTTTCGCTCGCGCTTCGCCGGACGGGCTCGTTTAGCTTCGAGTCGATCGCCCGGATCGACCTCGCCGCCGTTTCCCTTCTGTTCTCGCCGCTCGATACCCTCTTGGGAGTCGGGCTCGCGGCCCTGGTCGGGCTCAACCTCGCTTTGTTCTATCTCGCCTGGACCCAGCCGGCGGCCTGTGGGGTCGATAGCGCGACGGGCGCGCTCGCGGCGATTCCGGCGCTGCTCTCGGGGACGGCCTGTTGTGGGCCGGTGATCCTGTTGCTCTTCGGTGTCCAAGCGAGTGGCCTCCTGCTGACGGCCTTCGATGTCTTGCTTCCGATGGCCGTGCTCCTGTTGCTCGGGAGCCTCGTGCTCGCGAGCCGAAACGTCGATCCAACGCTGCTGTGATTACACGGCTGAGTACGGCTGTAACCGCGATCTTCCTCTATGGTTGGCTTCGACTCTTGGCTCTCCTCGTAGCCTCGGCCGGTGCGGACGAAACCTATTCCGCCGTCGCTCTCGCAGTTGAGGTATGACCACCTACGACGCGGATGGCATCACCATGCAGAAGGTCCGCGAGCACGTCTGGGAGATCCCCCAGGAAGGCGAGATGGGCGCACCCGCACGGGTGCTCGCGAGCGAGGCGCTACTCGAAGAGATCGCCGACGATCGCACCCTCCAGCAGCTCACGAACGCCACGCAACTGCCCGGCGTGCAGAAACAAGCGCTCTGCATGCCGGATGGCCACCAGGGCTACGGCTTTCCGGTGGGCGGGGTCGCCGGTATCGACGCCGAGAGCGGCTGTATCTCGCCCGGAGCGGTTGGTTTCGACATCAATTGCGGCGTACGAATGGTGCGGACGAACCTCACCTATGGGGATGTCGAGGGCAAAGAGCGCGAGCTAGTAGAGGAGCTGTTCGAAGCGATCCCTTTGGGGTTGGGCGGCGGTGGGGTTCTCGAAACCGACGTCGGAACCGTCGAAGCGGTGCTCGAACGCGGGGTCGACTGGGCACGGGAAGCGGGCTACGCCACCGCCGAGGACCTCGCTCACTGCGAGGACGAGGGCCGACGAGAGGAAGCCGACGCCGATGCCGTCTCGGGGAACGCCAAAGACCGCGGGAAAGACCAGTTAGGAAGTCTCGGGTCGGGCAATCACTTCCTCGAGGTCCAGCGCGTCACCGACGTCTTCCGCGCCGAGGTCGCGGATGCCTACGGTCTCAGCGAGGAGGATATCGTCGTCCTGATTCACTGTGGCTCGCGGGGCCTTGGCCACCAGGTCTGTACGGACTACGTCCGCCGGATCGAGGAGACCCATCCCGACTTGCTCGACGAGCTGCCGGACAAGGACTTAGCGGCAGCCCCAGCGGGTAGTGACCTCGCCGAAGAGTACTACCGGGCGATGGGCGCGGCGATCAACTTCGCGTGGGTGAACCGCCAGCTCATCACCCATCGCACTCGCCAGGCCTTCGAGGAGGTCTTCGACACCGACTGGGGGGATCTCGGGATGGAGTTGCTCTACGACGTCGCCCACAACATCGCGAAGAAAGAGACTCACGACATCGACGGCGAGGATCGGGAGCTCTACGTCCACCGCAAGGGTGCGACGAGGGCCTTTCCGGCCGGCCGGCCCGAAGTACCGGACGCCTACCGCGAGGTCGGCCAGCCGGTCATCATTCCTGGAAGTATGGGTGCGGGCAGCTACGTCCTCCGAGGCGGTGAGGATTCCTTGGAGCAGACCTTCGGCTCGACGGCCCACGGTGCCGGCCGGACGATGAGCCGTACCCAGGCCAAACAGGACTTCTGGGGCGAGGACGTCCAGGACGATCTCGAAGGCCAGCAGGTGTACGTGAAAGCCCAGAGCGGGGCGACCATCGCCGAGGAAGCGCCCGACGTCTACAAGGACGTCGATGAGGTCGTGCGGGTCTCGGAAGCGCTGGGTATCGGCGATCCGGTCGCTCGGACGTTCCCGGTGTGTAACATCAAAGGGTAACACCGGCTTTTTTGCCGAGGTCCTCGCTCGCTTCGCTCGCTGCGGGCTCGGCAAAAACCTCGACTAAAAACGCTCGCTCACGCCTCCGGCGTTCGCTCGCGCGGGGCGTACTTGTCCGCAACCGCCCCGCTTCCGCCGGCTGCACATCAGTCCACCCGCCACTAGACGTCGACCTCACGGCCCTCCTCGTCGTCGGTAACACAGGGGATGGCGATACCGTCAGCGTCCTCGTAGCCCCCGACCGGCGAGGGATCGGCGTACTCCCACTTCCGCGGGGTATTTGATCACCGACTTATCGTCGAGGTAGGCGTCGCGCTCGACGCTGTGGATCACCCCGCAGTAGGGGCACTCGTAGGTGACGTTCATGGTCATGTCCTGACCGAAGGGAACGAACGCGAGCGACCTCGGGTTAAAAAAGGTCGCTCCCTCGTTCGCGCCCCCTGCTAATTCGGTCACAGGGAACCGCTCGCTCACGTTGTTCGCTCCGGATGCAGTAGTCTCGTGGACTCCCGCCCGAGCTGGTGGTCACTAAAACAGTAGTTGTATCGGAGCAACAGGCACGGTATATTGCTGTGTGGTCGGCGGGCAAACATTGTCCGCGCGAGCGAGCCGAAGGTGAGCGAGCGTTTTTGGTGGCGGGCGAGAGCGAAGTCGTTCGAGAGAGCGAAGCTCTCTCGTGATGAACGAAAGGCGCTCCGCGCCGTTCGAACCACTCTCGCGGCTGCGATGAAGCTTCGCTTCGTCGCACAGATTTTTGCTGGCCCCGCAGCGAGCGGCCGGAAGGAGCGAGCGAGGACGCCAGGAAAAAGGTGCGTGTGGTCAGTCGTCCGCGCGACCGGGAACTGACTGTTGGCTGCCCACGTCGATCCCGCCGGAGAGATCGACCTGCGGGAAGGGGATCTCAATGCCCTCCTCGTCGAAGCGGCCTTTCACGTTCTTGATGTACTCGCTGCGGATCCCGAGGAAATCCGCGCGGCTGGGATCGGCGATCCAAATCCGGGCGGTGAGCCCGACGTACGAATCCGCGAGTGCCTCCTCGCTCATATGAAAGACCGGAGCCGGATCGTCGAGGATGTCCTCGTGGCGTTCGGCCTCCTCGATGAGGATCTCGGCGGCCTGTTCGATGTCGTCCTCGTAGCCGATGCCGAAGCCGATCGAGAGCCGGAGCGTATCGTAGGCCGTCGGGTTCTTGATGACGCCTTCGGTGAGCTGGGAGTTCGGCACCGTCAATAGCTCGTTGTCGAAGGTCCGAACGCGAGTTACCCGGAAGCTGATGTCCTGGACGATGCCCGCATAGATACCCTCGTTCCACTCGATCCAATCGCCGATCCGGAAGGGCCGATCGGTGTAGATGAACACGCCCGAGACGAAGTTCTTGAGCACGTCCTGGAGCGCGAAACCGATCGCCAGCGTCGCCGCGGCACCGATCGTCGCCAGCGAGGTCAGGATACTCCCGTAGCCGGCGAACCCGAACGCGATCGCGACCGCGACGAACGCGACGAAGATCCGTGTCAGCCGCAACAGCGGCCGCCTGGCGTTTCGTTCGAGCCCCCGTACGTTGAGCGCGCGACGGACCAGCGGAACGACTACTGCGCGGCCGATAACGTACAGCGCGACGAACGTAACGACGAAGGTGATCGCGGCACCGATCGCTGCGGCGTAGGGGATACCCAGGTCCCCGAGGAACTTACCGACCGAACCGAGTTCGGGGTTCACTATCTCCGAAGCTGTCGTTTCCGTCCCCGAGCCGCCACCGGAAGCGTTCGTCCCGCTCGTAGAAGCCCCGGTCGGCGCGGACTGGAGGACCACCGAGAGAGGAGCAAGCGGGGCCATCGTCTCAGCGGTAGGTCGCGGTGTGCCCGCGCGTCTCGATCAGTTCGGCCGTCGATTCCTCGGCCAACTCGCTCGCCAGCGTCTCGGTGTCGGTCCCGCCGCGCGCCGACCGGAGGAACTTGACCTTCACGAGACCGCGCTCGCGTAACTGGTCCGTTAGTTCCTCCGCGACCGCTTCGATGCCACCCTTCCCGACGCGGACCGTCATGAACCTTTTTGCTGCCGGTCACCTGTTGTATGGATATCGGGAGTGTGCGCCACACCCACAGGTGATCACGACGCGACCGTCTTCGACCCGGACCCGAGCGTTACGTCCCGGTCGGAGGTAAGCGGCACACCGATCACAGGTGAAACGTTTCAGTTCGCGGGGCAGGGGGAGTCGGTTGCGCTCGGCGATCCGGCGGGCCAGCCTGACGTACTCGCGTGCTCGGTCGGTCTCCCCACTGGCGGCCGCCTCGCTCGCGAGTTCGCTTAGCCGCTCGATCCGCTCGGCCGCGATGCTCACGACGGTAGCAGGCCAGCACCGGGTATAGTCCCTCCGACCCGGCATCGGCGATTGACGGGGATCGACGGGAATGGGTGGGGGGGGGGTGGGGTTCCGGGGTGAAACGGACGTGAGAAAAGCACGTCCAGAGTCGCCCCATCGGGGTCTTCGGCGTCAGGAACATATACTTTATGGCTGCCGGCTGATCCGATAAAATTATTGTACGAAGCCGTCTCGGCCTGGCATGCGCGTTCTTCACTACCTCGAACTCGAAGATCGCCTCCGGCGCAGCGGCATCGCGAGTGCAACGACCCAGCAACGACGGGCCCTCCGCGAGGCGGACGTCGAGGTCCGCACCTCGCCGTGGCCGACCGACCTCGACGATCCTCGCCGAGCGCTCGATCGACTCTCCCTTGCCGAGTTCGACCTCGTCCACACCCAGATGATCGGCCCGGGCTCGCTCGCCCTCGCCCGGTTGGCCGACTATCGGAGCGTCCCCCTCGTCTGTCACGCCCACGTTACCCGTGAGGACTTCGCCGGGAGCTTCCGGGGGTCGACGCTCGTTGGGCCCGTTCTCGAGCGCTATCTCAAGTGGTTTTACTCACGGGCCGATCTCGTTCTCTGTCCGAGCGAGTACACGAGAGGCGTGCTCGAATCCTATCCGATCCGAGCGCCGATCGAACCGATCTCGAACGGCGTCGATCTCGACTCCTTGGAGGACTTCGAGGCGCTCCGCGAGCCCTACCGCGAGCGATACGATCTGGAAGGCACCGTTGTCTTCGCCGTGGGCAACGTCTTTGAGCGCAAAGGATTATCCGTGTTCTGCCGGCTCGCGGAAGCGACCGACTACGATTTCGCCTGGTTCGGCCCTTACGATCGGGGGCCCCACGCCGCCCCCGAAGTGCGGAAGCGGACCCGTAACCCCCCCGAGAACGTTACGTTTACCGGCTGGATCGAGGACAAGCGTGGAGCCTTCGCTGCGGGCGATGTCTTCTGCTTTCCGGCGAAAGTCGAGAACCAGGGCTTAGTGGTGCTCGAAGCGATGGCCTGTGGGAAGGCGGTCGTCCTCCGGGACATTCCCGTTTTTCGGGAGTTCTACACCGACGGTGAGGACTGCCTGCTCTGTTCGTCGCCCGCCGAGTTTCGGGCGGCGCTCGACCGACTGCACCGCGATCCCGATCTCCGCGATCGGCTCGGCGAGAACGCCCGCGAGACCGCAAAACGCCACAGTTTAGGCCATGTGGGCGAGAAGCTATCGAGGATCTATCGCGAAGTAGTGTAGTCGGTTTTCATCGACTCCTGGTATTCCGGTCGATTTCCCCGACCCCTCGACTCTCTCGACCCATCTCCGTTTACCGAGCGCGAAGACACAACGCCTTATGTGCGCCCGCTGGAACCGGGCGTGAGATGGCTTCGGTGCCCCACGTCGCTGCCTTCACTGATACCTACCTGCCGACGGTCAACGGCGTCACCTACACGATCCGGACCTGGCGCGAACGCTGGGGCGAGCGCGGTGGCCGGATGGATGTCGTCTACCCGGGTTCCGCGGAGTACGGCGGCGAAGCCGGCGAGTTCTCCGTTCCCAGCCTTCCGTTCCCCTTTTACGAGGACTTTCGACTGGGCGCGCCCGCGATCCCCGACGCAGTGCGGGAAAGCGAGGTCATCCACGCGCATACTCCCTTCGGCGTCGGTCTCGGCGGGCTGAAACTCGCTCGCGCCGAGGGACGACCGCTGGTGGCCTCCTATCACACGCCCACCTCGGAGTATGCCGGCTACCTCGTCGAGGGGTGGCTGCGCGGGGTAGTTGCCCGCGTCGGCGACGCCTACGAGCGGTGGTTCCTCAGGCGCGCCGACCGGGTCGTTGCGCCGAGCGAAACAGCACGGAAAGCCCTCCGCGATCGGGGGATCGGACCGGTCTCGGTCGTTCCTAATGGGGTCGATATCGATCGGTTCGCGCCGGTCGAGTTCGGGGAGTTCCGCGCGCGCTACGACCTCCCCGAGGGTCCCCTGGTCGGCTATACCGGCCGGCACGGCTACGAGAAACAGCTTTCCGATCTGCTTGTCGCCGCGGCCGAGGTGGACGCCACGTTCGTCTTCGGTGGGGATGGCCCCGCCCGCGAGAGCCTCGAGGCACGGGCCGAGGAACTGGGCGTGAACGCACGTTTCCTGGGGTTTCTCGACCGCGAGGAGCTCCCCGAGTTCTACTCGGCGCTCGACGTCTTCGCGTTCCCGAGCCCGATCGAAACCCAAGGCCTGGTCGCGCTCGAAGCGATGGCCTGTGGGACGCCCGTCGTCGGCGTGGCAAGTGGGGCGCTTATCGATACGATCGTTGAGGGCGAGACGGGCTATCACTACCCGCCCGGCGATACCGACGCCTTCGAGACGTCGCTCCGGCGCGCGCTCGCCAGGCGCGATCGACTGTGCGAGGAATGTCTTTCCCGACGCGAGGCGGTAAGCGTCGAGCGCGCGATCGATAGCCTCGAAGCGGTCTACGAGGAGGTGCGCTGAACCGCCTGTCGGCCATCGATCGCCAATTATCGATCGCTATTCGCGATCGGTACGGTAGATGTCCGCCGAACGCTCGTACTCCATCTCCTGAGCGACCTGTTCGGCGATCTCGGTTCCTGTGATCCGTTCGACCAGATAGAGCGTGAGGTCGATTCCCGCGGTGA
The DNA here is from genome assembly GCA_003021725.1 of Halobacteriales archaeon QH_8_64_26. Taxonomy (GTDB): domain Archaea; phylum Halobacteriota; class Halobacteria; order Halobacteriales; family Halococcaceae; genus PXQR01. The sequence goes on along the minus strand of PXRA01000037.1, from coordinate 40,770 downwards.
CGCCGCCAGCAGTCAGAACGTCGCCGCCGTCGACGACCCGAGTGTCGATCACATCCGCACCGTATTCGTGCAGGTCGTCGATCGCGCCCTGGTGGGTGATCGCCGGTCGACCATCGAGTATCCCGGCTGCAGCGAGGATCATGCCGCCAGTACAGACCGATGCGATGAGTCCTCCCGTGTCGTGGTGAGCCGAAATCGCGTCGGGGAGTGTGCCCGCTCGAACTTCGGCGCGGGCACCCGCTTCGGAACGGTCATTCCATCCGCCACCCGGTATCACGAGGAGGTCGGGATCGCTCTCATCGAGGGTACCGTCAGGGACGATCCGAAGCCCGTGGCTCGCCCGAATCTCGCTCGTCGAGTCGAGCGTCCGGAGCCGAACGGAGAGATCGCTGTCGTGCGAGGCGGCGTTCTGTAACACTTCAAGGGCCGATCGCGTCGAGTTCGTCGAAGCCGCCGTAGGGTACGATCGCTACGCTCTCGACGCGTTCGAATGCTGTCGGTTTAGTGGGCATACTGTCTCGACTCGGCACCGGAGCAAAATCCACAGGGAGAGTTGCGTCGGAGGTCCTCACCTGCCCGTTCGTTCCGCTCAGTCGTATGTGTAGAACCCCTGGCCGGTTTTCTTCCCGAGGTCGTCGGCTTCGACCTTCCGTTTGAGGAGGTAGGCCGGCTTGTACCGATCGCCCAGTTCCTCCCAGAGAGTGCGGGTCGCGTCGAGACAGACGTCCAGCCCGATGTGATCCGCGAGTTCGAGCGGCCCCATCGGTACGTTCGTCCCGAGTTTCATCCCGCGGTCGATGTCCTCCTTGGTGGCGACGCCCTCGTCGAGCGCTCTGATCCCCTCGTTGATCCAGGGCATCAGGATGCGGTTGCTGACGAACCCGGGCTTGTCCTCGGCTTCCCAGGTCTCCTTGCCCAGCTCCTCGGCGAACGTGTGGACCAGCTCGCCCGTCCCCTCGCTCGTTTTCTCGCCGATAACGACCTCGACGCCGCTCATTACCGGCACCGGGTTCATGAAGTGCAGGCCCACCACCCTCTCGGGGCGGTCGGTCGCGCTCGCGATCGACGTGATCGAGAGCGTACTGGTGTTCGTTCCGAGCACTGCGTCCTCGCCCACCACGTCGTCCAGATCGGCGAAGACCTCCTTTTTCACGTTCATGTTCTCGACGACCGCCTCGATCACCAGTTCACACTTCGCTAGATCGGCGAGGTCGGTCGTGCCCGTGATCCGCTCGCGGGCCGCGTCGGCTTCGTCCTGGCTCAGCGTATCCCGCTCGACGAACCGCCCCAGGCTATCGTCGATCGTCTCGAAGCCCCGGTCGAGGTACTCCTCCTCGATGTCGCGCAACCTCACCTGGTAGCCCGCCTGGGCGCTGACCTGAGCGATACCGCTGCCCATCGTCCCCGCGCCGACGACGCCGACGGTCTCGATGTCTTCGAGGGCGAACATATGCCTCTCCTATCGGGAGAACGTTCCTAAACGTACCGTCCATACCGCCGCACTGACGTCCGGTCGATCGACCGGGACGCGCCGACCGCTACGGGCTATCGGCCGACCGTTACCGGCGCGAGGCTCTCGAACCGGAACAGCTCGAAGGGCGTGTAGGACTTCTCTTCGCCCCTGTTGAACGGCGGTGCGCGATGCAACTGGCTCACGGTGAAGTAGATGTGATCGTCCGGTCCACAACAGAACCCATCGGGCCACAGAACCTTCTCGTCGTTCCGCGCGAGGACCTCGTACTCGCCGGAGGATCGAGTCACGCCGATCGCATTGTTCGTCATATCGGTTATGTAGACGTTGCCTGCCGTGTCGATCGTGATGCCATCACAGATCGCCTTCTCGCCGTAGCGTTCGATGCGCTCGTCGAGTTCCGCGCCGGTCAACGATTCGTCGAGCAGGTCCGCCGCCCGAACGCGATAGACGCTCCGTCCGGTCATCGCACAGAAATACACTCACTCGAAGAACGGATCGATCGTGACGCCGTCGAGCCCCGCGCTGATCGCTTCGAGGTCGCCGTTCGCGTTCTCCTGGACCACCGGCTCGCCCTCGATCACCGGGTCGACGCCCGCCTCGGGCAGGACGCTGTGGTGGTCCTCGATCACCCGTCGTGTTCGGCCCGTCTCCAAGTCGAGGGCTACGAGGGCGGGCGCTCCGGACTCGGTGGGTTCGTCGCTCAGCCCGAGGTCCGCGATGTAGATCGCGTTCCTGACCGCGTCGTACGCGAAGTCCTGCATGAAGGACAGCGCCGTCGTCGCGTGTGCCGGGATGTGATCGACCCGATCGAGCCGGGTCGGTACGGGTATCCCAGGAGACGAGCTTCGGGAGCACGCCCTCTGCGGGCTCGCCGATGTCAAGGATGCGGACGATGCCGGTCGGGTCCGCCCGGAGCCCGATCAGCGAGCTGATGCCGATGCCGTCCTCCCCGGAGGCGTGCTCCACTCCTCGTTCGGGAACGGTTCGACGGTCCCGTTCCCGACGTGTTCGACGACGCGGTACTCGGGGGCCTCTCCGTAGGGGAAGGGATGGCGGCTCACGATCAACCGGCCGTCGGGCGTCATAGCGGAGTTGCCCGCTCGCTCCTCGAAGCGTGCATAGTGTTCGGGTTCGACCTCGCCGTCCGCGTGAGCACCGTTGACCATGTCCCCAGACCGAGAGCAGCGGAAATCAGTCTCGGGAACCGTTGGCTGTCCGGCCGCCGGACCGTCGAGCACGCTGACCCGAGATCGAGGGCTACCGGCCGAGCGCCGTCGTCCTGTTCTGTATGCCCGAAGCGTCCCTCTCAGTCGTCGTCCTCGTCCTCGCCGCGCGCCCGCTCGTACATCGCGATCGCTTCCTCGCGGCGCTCGTCGTGATCGACGATCGGTGCCGGATAGTCGGGGGCGTGGTCCTCGCGCTCGGCCTCGTCTAACTCGTGCCAGGAGTGGATCACCTCGGGGTCGACGCCGTCGAGTTCGGGAACGTACTCGGTGATGTACTCACACTCGGCGTCGTAATCCGACCCTTGTTTCATCGGGTTGAACACCCGGAAATAGGGCTGGGCGTCGGTGCCCGTCGAGCCGGCCCACTGCCAGCCGCCGTTGTCGTTGCCGGTGTCGTGATCGACCAGGCGAGTACGAAAATGATCGTAGCCCGCGCGCCAATCGAGCATGAGGTCTTTGGTAAGAAAGGAGGCGACGATCATCCGCAGGCGGTTGTGCATATACGATTCGCGTTGCAGTTGGCGCATCCCGGCGTCGACGATCGGATAGCCCGTCTCCCCGGCTTTCCAGGCGTCGAGTTCGGCCTCGTCCTCGCGCCACTCGATCCCGTTCTCGAAGCCCCGGTAGTTCTCGTGGACGACGTTCGGGTTGTAATAGAGGACCTGCGTGAAGAACTCGCTCCAGGCGAGTTCCTCCTGGTAGGCCTCGACGGACTCTTCGGCTTCCTCGCTGTCGGCCTCCTGCATTGCCTCCGCGGTCCGTTCGTAGACTTCTCGAACGCCGATCGTCCCGTAGTGGATGTCCTGTGAGAGCCGCGAGGTGCGTTCCTCGGCGGGGAAGTCCCGGCGCTCGCCGTACTCGTAGATGTCCTCCGCACAGAAGGATTCGAGGCGCTCGCGGGCCGCCTCGGTACCGGCGTCGGGCAGGTCGCTGTCGGGCTCGGTGAAGCCCAACTCCTCGAGCGTCGGCAGCTCGTTGGTCCCTTCGGCTCCGGTTTCGACCTCGGCGAGGTCGTCGCCGTCGGGTTCGGGGTAGGGGTCTTCCTTCTCGCGGTCGAGCCACTTCTCGCCGAAGTACGAAAAGACCGAGTAGGGATCGCCGTTGTTCGTCGTTATCGACCCCGGTTCGTGGTGTACCGCGTCGTGGAACGTCTCGTACTCCGAGTCGGCGTCGGCGAGTGCTTCCCTGACCCGTCGGTCGCGCTCGACGGCCAGTCCCGAGTAGTCCTGGTTCCAGGTGACGCCCGCGGCGTCGTACTCCGCTACCAGCCGCGGGAGCTCCTCGGCCGGGTCGCCCCGAGTCACCAACAGGTCGCTGCCCCGTTCGCGGTAGGTCTCCCGGAGGGAGGCGAGTGCGTCGAGCAGGAAGGCCATGCGCGGCGGGGAGCCGTGATCCATCACGTCGGGATCGAAAACGAAGACGGGTAGGGCCTCGCCCTCACCCTCGTCCTCGCTTTCGGCGGCCGCGGCGAGACCCTGGTTGTCGCTTGCCCTGATGTCGCTTCGGTGCCAGTGAACTCGCATAACAGGGGAAGTAGCGTCGCCGGCGTCAAGACACGGGTCCGTGCATCGATTTCCGGTAGCGACCGACCCGCCGAGCGATCGAACGGGTCGTCGCTATCGTCGCCACCGTCGCCGTCGCTACTGTCGCCATCGCCACCGCTTCGTCGTCCCTGTTGTCGGCGAACTCGACGCTTATACCCGCGGGCGCGCTGGCTTCGCGTATGACGCTCACCGAGCGCTTCGGGCTGGAGGATCGGGTCGCGATCGTCACCGGCGGCGGCCGGGGCATCGGCCGGGCGATCGCGGGTGAACTCGCCGACGCCGGGGCAGCGGTCGTCCCGGTCGCACGGAGCGACGAGCAAGTCGAAGCGGTCGCCGAGGGGATCGAGGAGACGGGCGGCACCGCGCTCCCGGCCACCGCGGACGTCACCAACGGGGAGGCGGTCACGGACCTCGTCGAACGCGTCGAACGCGAGCTGGGTGGGATCGACGTGCTGGTAAACAACGCTGGAGCCAACCCCGCCGCAGCGCTCGGCACGCCCGAAACCGTCGATCCCCAGGCCTTTGCCGACCTCTTGGAGGTGAACCTCACCGGAGCGTTTCGGTGTACCCACGCTGCGGCCGATTCCATCACCGACCGGGGTGGCTCGGTCGTCAACGTTGCGAGCGTCGGCGGCCTGGTGGGACTGCCCCGCCAGCACCCCTACGTGGCCTCGAAACACGGGCTCGTGGGCATGACCAAGAGCCTCGCGCTCGACTGGGCACCCGACGCACGGGCGAACGTTCTCGCGCCGGGCTACGTCGCGACCGAACTAACCGATGACCTGCGCGAGGACGAGGCCCTCGGCGAGTCGATCCGCGAGCGCACCCCAATGGGTCGCTTCGCCGACCCCGAGGAGATCGCCGGCACAGTAGTATTCCTCGCGAGCGACGCCGCCTCGTTCGTCACCGGGTCGGTGCTGACGGCCGACGGCGGGTGGACGGCGCGCTGAGGACGGTTACTCCTCCCCGGACGAGACGACCGAAAAACGGACGCTGCTGTCACGGAACGCTGGCGACGGCGATCAGTCGTCGGCCGGTGCCCTGACTCGCTTTCCCTCGGCGGTCTCGGGGAAGATCTTGCCCGGATTGAGCGTGTCGTTCGGATCGAGCGCGCGCTTTACCGCCCGCATCGCCTCGACGCTCTCGGGGCCGTGTTCTGCCTTTAGGTACTCGCGTTTGCCCTGACCGATCCCGTGTTCGCCCGTCGCAGTTCCGCCCCAGGAAATCGCCCGCTCGACGATCTCCCCGTACACCGCCTCGCCGCGTTCAACATCGGCCTCGTCGGCGGGATCGACGAGCACCGAATAGTGGACGTTCCCGTCGCCCGCGTGGCCGAAACACGGTACCAGCAGACCGTGCTCGGCGGCCAGTTCCTTGATGTAGCGCACTGTCTCTGGATACTTCGAGATCGGAACGGTAACGTCGCCGGGATGCAAGGGAGTGAGATCGGGATCATACGAATCGACGGCATAGGCCAACTCGCGGCGGGCCTGCCACAGCTCGGCCATCTCCTCCTTTTCGGCGGCCATCTCGAAGCGCTCGACGTCCTTCGCTTCGAAGAGGCTCCGACAGAACTCGATCTCCTCTTCGATGCCGTGGTTCGCGTGGAACTCGAGAAAGACCATCGGCGCGTCGGGCAGTCCGGTGTCGAGGTAGGCGTTCGCCATCGCGACCGTCGTGTCGTCGAGCAACTCGATTCGTGCGACGTCGACGCCCGACCGAACGGCGTCGAAAACGGCGGCCGTGGCGTCCTCTAAGTCCCCGAAGATCGCCCGCCCCCCACGGATCTGCTCGGGCCGGCCGGCCAACTGTAGCGTCGCGCGGGTCACCACCCCGAGCGTCCCTTCGCTGCCTACTAAGAGGTCTTTGAGATTGTAGCCACTGGAGGTCTTGACCGCCTTGCTGCCCGCCGTTATCACCGTCCCGTCGGCCAGCACGGCTTCGAGTTCGAGCACCCAGTCGCGCACCTCGCCGTATTTCACCGTCTGCATCCCGCTCGCGTCGGTCGCGATCATCCCGCCGATCGTCGAGATGTCCCCCGAAGAGGGCAGCGGCGGGAAGGTGAGGCCATCACCACCGACGGCCTCGTCGACCGCCGAGCCGATCACGCCGGCCTCGACGTCGATCTGGAAGTCCTCGGGCCGGCGATCCAGAACCGAGTCCATCCGCGTGAGGTCCATGCTGATCCCGCCGTGGGCAGGGGTGGCGTTGCCCTCCAGGCCGGTGCCCGCGGCGTAGGGGGTCACCGGCATGTCCCGAGCGTTCGCGGCTTCGAGCACCCCCGAGACCTCGGCGGTCGATTCCGGCCAGACGACGGCACTGGGTCTGACTTCCCGTTCCTCGGGCGTCCCCCAGTCCCCGGCGTGATTGTCCCGATCCGAGGAACCGAAGGATACCTGCTCCTCGTTCAGAACGTCGTCGAGAAAGCCGAGGTCGCCCTCGGCCGCGCGCTCGTCGTTCGCTTCGCTTGCCATACTTCCCCACCCGGGATCGATCGGGATAAAACCGACCGACGCCACGGAACCGACGTGCTTCGGCATCGAACGGCCCGCTTTTCGCGTTCCCTCTCCGATAGGTCTCGAATCCCAACGAACGAATCGTAGCGAACCGTTCGATCCGGAGCGCTGTACACGCAAATATCAACGCCTTACTTCGGCCGAGTAAAGCGTATGTTCTCGAAGTTCTACGAACTGTTCGCGGACGGATATCGTGAATCGAACGACGGCCGCAAAGTACTTACTAAGCCTCTCTGAGCACATCGCTGTGGCATCGTACCGATGATACGACAGACGAAACGACTACCGACGCTCGTACTCGCGTTCCTGGTCGTCGCTTCGGTCGTAGGGACCGGAGCGATCGCCGGGATCGCGAGCGCACAGGAGAGCACCGAAACCGACGGCGACGACAGTCCAGCCGACGCGACAGCGCTCGCACTCGGTGAAACTGCGGGCGATTCCGTCGGCCCCGACGACGAGGCGGACTGGTATGCCGTCGATCTCGACGCGGGTCAGACGGTCAGCGTCACTGGTACCGATGAGGCGAGTGACACGACATTGACGGCCTACGGGCCGCCGACCGACGATCCCGAGACTGTCGAGGAAAGCGACCTCACGGGAATCGATTCGGGGGGTCTCACCATAACCGAGGAGACGCTCGTCGAGTTCACTGCCGAGGAGAGCGGTACTTACTACTTCGCGGTCACTGACGACGAGAACGACGGCGACGAACCAATCGACGCCTACGAGGTCACCGTCACCGCGGTAGACGACTCTGAGGGAGACGACGGCGGCGACGGCGACCAGCGAGATGAGGACGAACGGGACGACGGTACGAACGACGAAAGCGACGAGAGTGACGGCGACGGCACCGAGACCGACAACCGGGAGGGTGACGCCGCCCTCTTCGGCGAGTCGATCACGGTCGAAATCGCCGGGATCACGCTCACGTTCGGTCCGCCTGCGGACCCTGACGATGACGGCGTTTATGAGGACGTCACTGGCGACGGCGAGGTGAACCTGTTCGACGCGGTCGCCCACGCCGCGGTCCTCACTGGCGTGAACGACGGCGCGATCGACCTGAGCGACGAACAGGCAAGCGCCCTCGATATCGACGACGACGGTACTCTCACTTACGGCGACGCGCTGGCGCTCGCGAGCGGAACGAACGCGTCCTAAGCGCCCTATCCCAGCCGCTCCGTTTCATTCGCCGTCCGCTCCCTTTCAGTGCTTCCGGTGGTTCCCGTCTCCACGAGTTCGAAGAGCGAGACCCGCGTTTCCTGGTCGGCGATCGACCGGTGTCCGACGCCCTGGGGTACAACGACGAATTCCTCCTTCGAGATCACGTCGCCCCCTTCGATCCGTAGCTTCCCGCTAACGACGAAGAGGAGTTCGTCCGCGTCGTCGTGGCGGTGCTAGACGGATCTAACTCCCGACTTCGTGGGCTTCACCGCCTGTTCGTTGATTTCGGCAGTGGGGGCGGGGCGACCGTTACCCGTCGGGCGACTCGAGGGCTTCGTCCGAGTTCACTCTCTAAGCGTTCTCGGCGGTTGCCGGCGAAGGAGCGCGTATCGACCGCTTCCGGTTCAGACCCGCTTGAGCAGCGCCTTCACGACCTTCAGTGCCCCTTGGTCCCACGCGACGCGGTGATCGAGGCCGGTCTCGGTAGTACCGGGCTCGTAGTTCTCCAGGTACCACTCGTAGGTATCGATCAGGGCTTCCGTATTCGAGTACTCGGGTTCCCAGCCCAGCCCCCGGAGTTTTTCGACGGAGACGTAGGAGTCCTCGTGGGCGGTCTCGTAGACCCAGGGATACAGCGGCGAGAGGTCGAGCTCGTTGAGCACGCGCAAGGCGAGGACGGCCGGCAGCACCGGTGTCCCGAGCACGCGCTTGCCGGTACCCGCGTGATCGACGAGTGCCTGGAAGTCGGCTTTCATCGTCGCGAAGTCGGTAGCCCCGACGTTGAACGTCTCGTTGACTGCTCTCTCCTCCTCGGTGAACAGCAACTCCATCGCCCGCACGAGATCGTGGACGTGGAGCAACTGGTAGCGATTCGATCCCCAGCCCACTAAGGGTATGTTCGCGCCGTCTTCCACCCAATCGAACAGTACTTGGAAGACCCCGAGCCGCTGAGGACCGATGAAGGTCTTGGGCCGGAGGATCGACACACACATCTCCATCCGGCGGAAATCCCTACAGACGTTCTCGGCTTCGATCTTCGCCTCGCCGTAGGGCCCGACACCATCGAGTGCCGACTCCTCGGTGATCGGGTGGTGATCGTGGGTGCCATACACCGCCGTCGAGGAGACATACACCACGCGGGAAACGCCCGCCTCTTTGGCAGCCCAGAGCACCGACCTGGTGCCGTCGATCGTCACCTCTCGGATGGTCTCGTCGTCCCACAGGGGCAGGGCCGCGGCGGTATGCACGAGGACGTCCGCGTCGGCGCTTTCGAGGACCTCCCTGATCCGCTCCTCGTCCCGGACGTCGCCCTGCTCGTAGGCGATGTCCGCGGTGTCGTCCTCGGGGGCGAAGGGTTTCCTGTCGATCGCCGTAACCTCCCAGCCGCTCTCCGCGAAGAACTGGCAGGTATGCAAGCCCAGAAAGCCGGTCCCGCCGGTCACTACTATCGAGTCGTACTCCGATTCCGTGGTGGTGTCGACGGCGCTCGTAGCCTCGCTCATGGGCGGCGATTCGAGCGCCCGGACTTTACCCTGCGGGTTTCGATCGGAGTGTATTCGCCGTAACCGACAGTGAAAGGTGGCGATAGAGGGTCCCAAACCCCTCGTCTCCTTACGTTATTTAAATCCGCTACCAGTAGGTCTATACGCGTCGGCCGCCTACCCCGAATCGATGACGTCCTCCTTGCTAAACCATCCCTCCAGTGCCGGGAAAAGCGACCGTAACGGGTCGGAACGTCCCAAGTCGGTGTTGTTCTGTCAGAACTGCGGGCACGAGAGCCCGATCGCCGGGGACTGGCACATCGCACGCGTCGATCGTCGGACCCGGCGCGAAAAGGTCGTCTACACCTGTCCGGAATGTGCCCGGACCGTCACCACACGGCCCGACAGTAGCCGGGACGGGAATCGACGGGCGGATCAGGGTCCTGTTTCGAACGCGCAGTAGCGCCCTTTTCGGTCGTCCCGCCACACTGACCCGCTTCGAGAGCAGTCGGTAGGCTCTCGATGGTACGGAGTCAGCCTGGAACCCCTCGACTCAGTACTCGATCGTCCGCTCGTCGGTGACGACCGAATCGAGCAATCGAGTCGGCGTCGCGTCGTAAGCGGGGTTTCCGATCGCGAAGCCTTCGGCGGGCTCGCGCATGACCTCCGATGGCGAGCGGAACTCGTTCTCGAAGACGAAGCCGTTCTCGATGATTTTGGTACCGGCACCGATCACGGTTACTGGCACGCCCAGATCGCTTGCGATCGCGGCGATCGGGTAGGTACCGACCCGATTGTACAAGGTGTCCTCGACGATACAGTCCATACCGATCAGCACGCGATCACAGTCCGCGAGGTAGTGGCCGGCGGCGCTATCGGTACACATCCGCACGTCGACGTTCTCGATCGAGGCGAGCGTCCGGGCGGTCTTCCGGCCGAGATAGCGCGGGCGGGCCTCGGTGACAAGACACTCGATAGCGGTGTCCCCGCCGACGGCGTGTTCGATCGCGCCCAGTACCGTCGAGGAGTAATCGTGTGTCAGGACGGTCATCCCGTCTTCAAGGGTTTCCGCCCCCCTGGTCGCGGCGTTTCGCTTGGCCGTTGTGATCCGCTCGATGACTGCCTCGATCGCCTCCTCGGTGCGAGTTCTCGCTTCCGCGACGCTTTCGGGCTCGCTCCCCTCGACGCGTTCTATGACCTCGCGCTGGGCGTTCTGTAACGAGGCGTGGGAATGATTCGCTCGCCGGAGGGCCTTGCTGTTCCGCTCTAAGTCCCGGAGGTACTCCTCGGTCGTGGCGACCTCCCGATCGGGGTCGGTCAGGGCACCGAGCGCCCGCGTCGCCTTGATCGCGACCACCGAGGAACTGTGGGTCCGCATCTCCCGGATCTCCTCGATCGTCTCGTCGATCATATCCTACTCTCACCGTTTCGGGACAAAGCCCTTCCGTCTACCGGCCGTCCGGGGGTCGAACCGGGACTCGAGTGGCCGATCGCGATCGGCCACGACCCGATACCCCGATCGAATCGAGCACGATCGAGCGCTCACGTCAACCGGCGATCAAAAAAGAGCTATCGGTCGATCATCCCTGCCGGCGATAGGCGAGCGCGACGACCCGACCGTCGCCGTACATCACGTAGATCTCCGCCGTGCCGTCCCCGTCCGTGTCGGCGACCGTCGGATGCGTGTAGATCGCGATCTCGCCCTCCCGCTCGCAGGTCGCAAGGATCTCCCCCGAGTTCGGATCGACCACCGAGACGCGGCCCCCGTTCGTTACCGCGACGATTTCGGGCGTGCCGTCCCCATCGACGTCGCCCATACTGGGCGGGGGCGTCACTTGTACGTCGGCACTCGTGAGGGTCGTCGTCCACTCGACAGTACCGTCGCTCGCGTTGAGGCTGCGTAGCTTCCCGTCTTTCGCGACGGCGTACACCTCTGGTTCACCATCGCCGTCACCGTCGCCGAAGGCATGCACCGCAGCGAGACTGCCGAGGTCACGCCGCCACTCGATCTCCCCGCTCGCGCCGTCGACCGCAGCCACGATACCATTAGTAGTTGCTGGGATCACCTCGATCGCTTTGTCAGCGTCTGCTTGGCCGGTCGTCATCCAGGTGATCGAACTATCGAACGGTGCGGTCGACTTCCATTGCCGAGTCCCGTTCCCATCGAGGAGATATAGGTTTCCGTTGCTAACGAGGCCAACGGCGAGTTCCTTCCGGCCATTGGCGTCGAAATCGGCGACCGCTGGCTGGGCGTTGGTGTAGGAGGTGAGTTCCTTCGTCCACACGGTCGTGCCGTTCGGACGCAACACGAACACCTTCCCTTTGACATCGACGATGACGATCTCCTTTGTGCGGTCGCCGGTGAGATCGGTCGCGATCGGCTCTGTGTACCCGTACTCGCTCAGGTTGGCCCGGAGTTCCTGAGTTCCCGTCCGCGCGTCGAACGCGAGGACGACCTCCTCGGTCGTCGTCGCGAGGACTTCTCTCGTTCCATCGCTGTCGTAGTCGGCGATCGTCGGGTCGGCCGACGAGTGGATCGTACAGTTGATAGGAGGGACTTGGTAGTTCCATCGCTTGCTCCCGTTGGGCGCTCGGAGGGCAACGAGTTTGCACTCGGTCGTGTTCAGCCGACCGCTCGTCGGCGCGAAAACCACCCCTTCGTTGCCGATCCGCCCGGCTGCCGGAGCGTGGTGGTTGCCCTGAATGGACCGAGCGGTATCGCTCGTCCACCGAACGGTGAGTTCACCCCCGGAGCCGAACAGTCCGGCGAGTCCGACCACTGCTGCGCCGAGGAGCACCGTAGTGATGGCGATGAGCGCCAGCCCCGTCCGGAAGCGCATACGCGATCGTAGGTCCCCGCCGTCGGAAAGCCCTTTTTCACGTCCGAGCGATAGAGAGGCCTCCGATTAGAGTGCGTATCTCCATTCGTGGAGTCTTTGTCCGCCGTTTTCCTACCTGCCGTATGGTTCGACGTCGAACCGTCTCGATTGCCCTGCTAGCTCTCCTCTCGGTACTGCCTACACCCGCGAGCGCGCACGAACTCGGCGGCTCGCGATTCGACGCGCCGATTCCCCTGTCGCTCCTGTTCGCCGGTGCGGCGGCGACGGTCGCGTTCACCGCAGTACTACTCGGTGTTCTTTCCGATCCCGACACGACGGTCGAACCGACGTCGGGCGCTCCGACCGGAACTGCGGGCCCTTCGGAGCCGACGGCGACGACCCGAACATCCGGCGTGACGCCAGGAACCGAGCCACCGACTGCAAGCACGCGACGACGTTTCGCTACTGTCCCCGCTCCGTTCGCGCGGGCGCTACGTCCCCTGGTCCGAACGGTCTTCTTCCTCCTCTTCCTCGGCGCGATCGTCACTGGCCTGTTCGGGACACAGGTCGCCGCCGAGAGCCTCGCGACGACGTTCGTCTGGCCGGTCTGGCTCAAGGGTATCGGGCTCTGTGCGATCGCCGTCGGTAGCCCCTGGCGCGTGCTCTCGCCCTGGCGAACGCTGTATGCGGGACTCCGTCGCCTCGAAGGCGGGGAGATCGCGCTGCTGGGCGCGTATCCCGACTGGCTCGGGCGGTGGCCCGCACTGGGTGGCTTTCTCCTCTGGATCGGCGTGCTGGAGAACTTCACGATCGTCCCCCAGTCCCCTCGTTCGACGGCCGTCGTGATCGCGGGCTATGCCCTCCTCATGCTCGGGGGTGCGATCGCGTTCGGCCCCGCCTGGCTGCGAAACGCCGATGCGCTCGAAGTGTTCTATCGATTGCTCGGCCGCGTCGCGCCGATCCGTCCACGCCGGGTAGACGATGGTGGCGTCCGGCTCACCCTTCGTGCGCCCTGGGACGGGTGTATGCACCCGGTGGCCGACCTGAGCCTCGTCGCCTTCGCCATCGCCGCGGTCTACACGGTGAGTTTCGACGGGTTCACGAGCACGCCCGAGTTCCAACGCGTCCTGTTCGACGCCCGCGACCTGATCGGGATCGGGGGCGGGGTCAGCGTGCTACTCTATCTCGGCGGGCTATTCGGGTTCGTCGGGCTCTTTCTCGCCATCAGTTGGGTCATGGGAGCGATCGTCGATGCGGGAAGCGGGTGGCGCGAGGTCGCATGCGGGTTCGCGCCGACGGTGCTGCCGATCGCCGCCGCCTACGAACTCGCCCACAACTATCCCTTCGTCCTCCGGAACCTGGGGGTCTCTCTCGCCCAACTGGCCTCGATAGCGACGAGCACCTCGGTAGCGCCGATCGCGCTACTGGATTGGCTCACAGTCGGGTTCTTTTGGGGCTCCCAGGTACTGTTGATCGTCCTCGGGCACGTGATCGCCGTCGTCGCCGCCCACCGCGTCGCGCTCGCCCGAACGGAGACGGCCGGGCAGGCCCGCCGCATGCACGCCCCGCTCGTCGTCCTCATGGTCGGCTACACCGTCCTATCGCTGTGGATCGTCTCGCGACCGATCGCGACCGGGTGATCGCGAGGGAACCTGTAGGCCAGAGGACCCGCTGGACGGGAGCGGAGGCAAACGAAACGGGAAGCGGTGGGAAAGCAGCGGGGTTTCGACGACCGCACCACAATCGCCTTTCGGGCGTAGGGACTATCACCGACAATGGATTCCGGTAGCGATGGGGAACGAACGCGACGCGAGTTCCTGAAGGCCGCCGTCGCGACCGGCGGGGCGAGCGCGCTGAGCGCGTGCCTCGGGGTCGCCGAGAGCGGCGAGCGCGAACCGGTCCCGAAGGGGGTCGAGGACATGAGTACCCTCCCCGACCGCCAACACGCCTGGCGCGATCGCATCCGCCTCGATCAGTACGGCAACGCGCTGCTGCCGCGCCACCAGATCCTGCTCTATCTGAGCCTCGATGGGTCCGGACCGCCGACCGACCGGGCACGCGAGACCGTCGAAAGTGCGCTGCGAACGCTCGATCGGGCCTACGAGCGCTCGCACGAGGGACTGCTCTACTCGGTCGCGTACTCCCCGGCGTACTTCGATCGGTTCGAGAAGTCCCTCCCGGAATCGATCGACCTGCCCCCGCCGCGATCGCTCTCCTCGTTCGAGAGCCCCGAACTCGACACTCAGGACGCGCTGATGCATCTCGCGAGCGATCGCGCCGACGCCGTCCTCGAAGCCGAGGAAGTACTGACGGGCGATCGCGAGCAGGCCAACGGCCTCGCGGTCGACGCCCGCCTGACCGACGTCACGAGCGTCGACTCCCGGCGGACCGGCTTCGTCGGCCCGGGCCTGCCCGCCGAGCGCCAGGACGAGTTAGAGGGCATCCCCGAGGGCGGACCGGTCCCCGAGAAGTCGCCGTTGTTCATGGGCTTCATCGCTGGCTTTCGGAAGAACCAGGCGAGCGAGGAGTACGTCACCCTGAAGCAGGGCCCCTTCGCCGAGGGTACGACCAAACACGTCTCGAACATCCGCCAGCGCCTCGATGACTGGTACGGCGAGCAGGACTTCGACGAACGCGTCACCGAGATGTTCAGTCCCGGCCACGCCGAAGACGGGCTCGTCGAGAACGTCGGCGAGAGCTTAGGAGCCAGCAGCGAAATCGAGCGCTTCCTCGATGCGATCGACGAGGACGCCGAAGAGTTCGGCCGAATCGGCCACGCCCAGAAGAACGCCCGGGCGAACCGCGACGCCGAGGGCAACGTCTTACTCTTACGTCGGCACTTCGAGTCGACCGACAACGACGTCGCGAGCCTGCATTTCCCCTCGCTCCAGCGCGAGATGTCTCACTTCGAGGGGGTGCGAAAAGCGATGAACGGGGACGATCTCACCGAAATTTCCCCGGCGATCCGCCAGCGCGTCAACAACGGCATTCTCGAGTACATCTTCGTCGAGCGTCGCGGGAACTTCTTAGTCCCACCGATGAAGTTGCGCTCGCTGCCCCCGGCACGACCCTGAGATGGCGACCGAAACGGTCGCCCCGTCGGGCTCCTGTTCGTGCGTGAACGCGTCGGTTCGACGGTCGTACCACGACGCCCATCCACACCGGACACTGATGGGAGAGGGACGGCCGATCGTGACCGGACACCCCAGCAATCGGACGGCGATGCCCTGGCAGCCCCGAGGTGAGCGCTGAGTGACCGCTCCGATAGTATCGTCCGCTTCGCTCCCGCTGCACGCTACCGCCGGGGTCGGCCTCTCGGGCTCGGAGGTGGCGTTCGTTCCGTTGCTCGTGTTCGGCGGGCTCGCCTCGGCGGCGCTCGCCGGATTGGGGGCGGTCGCCTTCTCGCGTCGTCGCTCGCGCTCGTATCTACTGATTACGCTTGCCTTGGTCGCCCTGGGGCTCAAAGCGTTTCTCGGCGGGCTGTGGATGCTGCAGTTCGTACCGATCACACAGCACCACCTGCTCGAACACGGGATGGATTTCGCCATCGCCGCTTTGCTTGTCGCCGCGATCTACGACGCGCGCACGGCACCGACGAAACGAGGACCGGACACGGAGGGACTCGAATGACTGACACACGCACCCGCCTCGCGAAGCACGTCTCGGCCACGCCAGGGGTTCATTTCAACGGACTCGTCGAGCAGTCGGGACTGGCTCCGGGCCAGGTCCAATACCACCTCCGGCGGCTCCGCGCGGACGGGGTAGTCCGCCAGGAACGGCTCTACGGGAAGACCCACTACTACCCGCCCGAGTACGACGATCGGGAACGGCGTGCCCTCGCCCTCCTCCGCCGCGAAACGGCACGCGACGTGCTTCTGGCGCTTCTCGACGACGGGTCGAAACGACCGGGAGCCCTCGCGGACCGCCTCGATATCGCCCGCAGCACCCTCGAGTGGCAGCTCGACCGCCTCGTCGAGCAGGGGCTACTCGAAAAACAGTACGACGAGCGGGGTCGCGTCCGGCTCGTCCTCACCGACCCGTCAGAGACGAGACGACTGCTGGGCGAGATCGATCCCTCGACCGCCGATCGGATGGCCGATCGGTTCGTCCGCCTGACGGACCGGCTTCTAGGCAACGCTGCGGACGGGGACGAATAATCGCTCGAACTGCTCCGTTGGAGCCTACCGGCCGATCAGCGTCACGATCAGTTCTCGGAGGAGAGCGGCGAGATCCCGGCCGGATGGCTCCCCGCCAAGGATTGTCACGGCATTGAAGCCGGTGAGCCCGTGTTCCCTGGATTCGTCTCGGTCCCAGAAGAGCCAGGCGACGTCGTCCGTGCTGTCGAGTTCCGTCTCCCCGACCGGGAACTCCAGCAGGAGGCCATCCCGTTTCTTCGCGGCCTCGCCGTGACCGACCTCCATGCTCGCGATTTCCCCGTCGTCGACGGGACGGGCACCCCCGCCGTCCTCGCTGGCGCTCCATGGGCCGAGGCGGTATCGTCTCTCCCGTTCCGTCGGGTCGAACGTCCGGCGCTCCCCCTCACTGAGGAACTCCGAGGGTAGTACCGCGACCGGAACGGTGTCGTCCGCGTCGAGATCGACGACGTTGTCCTCGTTTTCGGGCTGTACGTCGATAGCGAGTTCGGACGGGAAGTGCGCCGCCGCGAGACCGCTGAGCGCGGGGATGGCGGCTGCTGTCGCGGCTGCGCCGGCCGTTCCTTTGAGGAATCGTCGCCGGTCGAGGTTGTCGAACGCCGATACACTGCTGTCGAGCGTCGGTCGTCGTTTCCCTGGCACGCTTGCCACGGGAGAACGGTCGCTGCACGATAGTATAGTGATTCTGTCACGATCGTCGAACGTCGTAGCGAAATCGAGGGGCAGTCACCGATCGACCGCCTGAGAGAAACGTCTCCTCGAAGCGGGGGTATCGATGGTGTGGACTCGAGGCCGCGCTCGGCGATGAGCGATCCACCGAACAGGAAGAAGACGGAACTTACGGGCCCGAGGCGTCGAGCGGTCGCGTTCGTTCGACCGAGCGCGACTCACGACGCGGCGCCGACCGGGCGGCTCGGACGAGGGTTCCGGTCAGGATCGCCACGCTGGCGACGAGGAACAACGAACCGATCGAGGAGGACGGATCGGCAAAGAGCAGGTAGATCGGGGCCGCGGCCGACGGTCCGAGCGCGACGATCGCGACCTGGGAGAGCAGCGGCCCACAACAACAGCAGGCCTGGGGCGCGGCGACCCCGACCGTTCCCGCAGTGGTACCTGATCCCGAGCCCGAGCGGCTGGTCCTCTCCCTGCCCTGCCACTGGTAAGCGACCAGCGCCGCGTTCAGCCCGATGAGCCCGCCGAAGACGCCGAGCAAGAGCACCATCCCGACCGAGAACATACCGCCGAGCGGTAAACTGGGCAGCCAGAACTCGATTGCCGGCCACGTCACCAGCGGGCTGGCGACGGGCAGGGTCGCGACGATCCGCTCGGCCAGGGAGACCCCGGTTCCCTCATCGGGGATGATCGTGAGCATCCCCGTCGAGAACAGGAAAAAGACCACGCCCAGCGCGCCGACGCCGAGGCCGAACCGTCGGGCCAGCCGGTCGGCCCACAACCCTGCGAGCAGGCTCCGAGCGTCGCGCCAGAGGACGTACCCGAGCGCTATAGGGAGGCTCAGGACGATCGAGTAGCCGAGGGGATGGGTGAGCGAGTCGACGCCGAAGCCGGCCATGAGCCCGGGGTAGGCGACCCAGGCCCCCAGCAGGATACCGAGCCCGGCGTAGCGTGGGCGAGTCGGCCATCGGTAGCGACCGCCCAGCAGGCTCGCGACCGCGATCGCCAGTCCGACGACGAGCATGAGCGGGTCGTGGATCGCCCGCGGGATCACCGGGTCCGTAGCGTACCACTCGACTGGCGAGAGTTGAACGAGGCCGATCGCGCCGAGGACTGCGATCGCCAGACCCGCGAACACGCCATAGAGAGCGTACTTCGAGGACGCCGGTCGCAGAACCCGAGGGAGGTATGCGCTCGCGAGGACGATTCCGATCCCGAGGCCGAGCGGGAGGAGTGCGTGCCACTGGGCGAGATGAACGCCGCCGAGGTAGACGTCCGTCCCGCCGGCGTGTGCGGCTGCGGTCGGCACCGCGAGGAGGGCTCCGAGAACGGCCGCGAGAACTGCCGTGACGTGTCCGGCCCGCACTCGCTCGCTCGATGCTTCGGGGACTACCATCAGTGAAGATTCGGTTTCGAGCCTCATTTATCCGTCGTACCGGCCGGACGGTTCGAGCATCGTACCAGAATCGCCTTTCCGCTCCGACGACGATCGGGGACGATGCGACGGCGCACGTTCCTCCGAGCAGCGACTGTGGCCGGCTCGGTCGCCCTCGCCGGCTGTACGGGCACGGACTTCTTCGAGTTCCGATCGAGCGCGACGCGGAACCCGCCGGTGCCCGAGAATCGCCCGGACGCCGTCTACTACCCCTCCCACGTCGAGGGCATGGAGATGGCCGGCACGAGCGGGACCGGAGGGAGCGGTTCCCCGGCCGGATCGAGCGACGCGAGCGGGACGAACGGCACCGGTGGGGTGGACGCTGCCGGCGAGTACGCCTTCGCGCTGATGTACAGCTACCCCCATCGCTTCTGGACCGTCACCGGCAGCGAGCGCTCGAAGACCGCCCTGCAGGAGGCCGATTCGCTCCATCTCATGGCGAGCGTCTGGAACCCGGCTACCGGTACGGTGCTCCCCGACACCGGTCTGTCCGTCGAGATCACCCGGGACGACGAGCTCGTCTCCCAGGAGGTCATCTACCCGATGCTCTCCCAGGGGATGGGCTTTCACTACGGCGCGAACTTCGAGTTGCCCGAGGAAGGTAGGTATACCGCGACGCTGAGCGTCGGCGCGATGAGTACTCGTCGAACGGGTGCCTTTCGGGGATTGTTCTCCGAGCCGCGCTCCGCCGAAATCGACTTCGAGTACCGCAAGTCGAAATTAGAGGAGATCGACTTCCGCGTGCTCGAAGAGAAAGCCGGAACGAAGGGGGCAATCGAACCGATGGACATGCCCATGCTCCCCCACTCCTACGCGCCGACACGGAGCGAACTTCCCGGCCGCGTTCTCGGCGAGGCGACGACCGGGGACGCGAAGCTCCTCGCGACGGTACTGGACGGGCCACCGAAGGGAATCGAGGAGTCAGGTCCCTATCTCGCGATATCCGCGCGCACCCCTTACAACCGGCTCGTGATCCCGTCGATGGCGCTCTCGGGAACCCAGCAGCGCGGTAGCGAGACGAGGTTCGAGGGCGAGCTCGTCCGCACGCTCGATCCCGATCTCGGCTATCACTACGGTACCGTCCTCGATGGCGTCCGCTCGGGCGATGAGTTCGCGCTCGCAGTCGATACCCCGCCACAGGTCGCGCGCCATGAGGGCTACGAGACCGCTTTCCTCGACGGGGTGGGCAGGGTAAGCTTTAGGATGCCCTGACCGTCGGCTTCCCGGTTCCCGAACCCACCGCACCGACCGATGCGCGCGTCGCGAAGCCCGCTTCGCCGAGTTGCCTGTCCCACGGTTCAGTCGGCCGGAACGACGGCCGTCGACCGACCGGGATCCCGTGTCGCTCCGACCGAATAGACGAGGCTCGCAGTGAAGAGAACGATACTGCCGATAACGAAGAGCGAACCGAGCGGGGAGGCCGAATCGACGAACACCCAGTACAGCGGTGCCGCGATGGAGGGGCCAGCCGCCAGCACCGCGATTTTGGCGACGAGCGGCCCACAGCAGCCACAGGTACACGAGCCGACGATCGTCGCCGTCCCGGCAGTACTCCCCGCCATGCCGGCCTGCTCCTCGATGCGCCACTGACGCGCGACGAGCGCGGCGTTCAGTCCGACCAAGACGCTCAACAGTCCGACGACGCTAACGACACCGACCGACACCGCGAGGAACAGCGGTACCGCCGGAAGCGCGACTTCGAGCGTCGGCCACGCCACGAGCTGATAGATGACCGGGAGAACGGCGACCGTCGTCTCCTCCGGTGCGCCCTCCTCCCAGAAAAAGGAGATATAGCCACTGACCGAGAGGAAAAAGAGCCCGACGAGGAGGCCGACGCCGATGCCGAACCGACGGGCGGCCGGGTCGCCCAGTACGGTGTGCAGTACACTCCAGGCGTCCCTCCGGAGGACGTAGCCAACGAGGACAGGAGTTCCCAACACGAGCGCGTACCCGAGCGGATGGGAGTGGCTCGCGGGAACGAGAGCCGGGTAGGCGATCCAGAGCCCCATCACGGTCCCGAGGATCGCATAGCGAGGGCGGGTCGGCCATCGGAGCCACCCGATGGCGAGACTCCCTACCGTGACCAGGAGACCGACCGACAGGGAGAGCAGCGGGTAGAGCGAACGCTCGAACGGCATCGAACTCGCGGCGTAAACCGGATCGGGGCTGAGCCCCTCGAAAACGATCGTCCCGAGGGTGGTAACGACGAGTCCGAGAAAGACGCCATAGAGCGCCGTCGTCGGCGACAGTCGATAGGTTCGCTTGCAGACGACGGCTCCCCCGAGGAGCACGACTCCGGCGGCAGCGACGAGGATTCCGTGCCACTGGGAGAGGCCGAGGGCCCCGGTCCCGCCGTGTGCGGAAGCGGTCGGGACCCCTGTAACCGCGAGCAGAGCGAAGAGAAGAACTGAGATTCCGAACGTCGGCCACGCGAACCCCGGAGACGGGAGTGCCCCGCGATCGCCCCTGTTCGTCGATCGCCGTCGTTCCGGAGCCATTGTCCTGTAGTGGGTAGCGAGTTACTTCTACCTGACCCCTACTGTATCGAGGGGTGCGACCGTCAACGCACGACGGCTATCGGCGAGAGCACGGACCGGAACCGAGAGAAGCCGGTCGAGTCGTGCTCGCCGATCGAACCGGGTCGGAACGGGGACGGCCGTCCGGAGACCGGACCAGTGTAGTGTGCGGGGCACGGAAGGTGTGGGTATGAAGCGGACGGCACTCATCGGCTCCGTCGCCGGGGCACTCGCGCTCTCCGGCGTCGCGACGCTCGCGATCCCGGCGGCCGCCCACGCGGGGAGCCTGAGCACCTCCCAGGAATCGCTTACGATCCCGACGTGGCTGTTCCTCCTTACCGGCGGCGGTGCCGTCGGGGCCTCGTTTCTGCTCGCGAGTTTCGTGACCGACCGAACGTTCATCGGATCGGTCCATAGCTGGCACCGTCGGCTCGCCCTCCCAGCACGGACGAGTGTCCTCGCTGCCGGGCGAGCGATCGGCGTTTTCGGACTCTGCCTCGCGATCGTCGTGGGCTTTCTCGGCCCGCCCTCCCCGCAGGGCAATCTCGCCATCCTACTGGTCTGGGTCGGCTGGTGGGCCGGGTTCACGATGTCGAGTTATCTCCTGGGGAACGCCTGGCCCGTACTCAACCCCTGGCGAACCCTCGCTCGCTCGCTTCCCGCCGTTGGTCGTGCGTATCCCGATCGACTGGGAGCCTGGCCGAGCGTCGCCGCTCTTCTCGGGTTGATCTGGATCGAGATCGTTAGTCCCATTGCGACCGATCCGCGAGCGCTCGCGACCTTGATCGTTCTCTACTCGATCGGTACGCTCCCCGGAGCGGTCGTCTACGGTTCGGAGGTCTGGTTCCGGCGGGCGGACCCGATCGCACGAGTCTTTCGGTGCTACGGCCGGGTCGCCCCGCTCACGACCGAGAGTGGCCGACTCCGGGTGCGACTGCCCGGAAGCGCGCTCACCGAGACGCGACTGGTCGACGGGTGGGACGAAATCGGGTTCGTGATCGCCCTGCTGTGGGGGACGACCTTCGACGGACTGGTGCTCACGCCCGCCTGGGAGACCTTCGCACGCGGCGTCGTCTCCCTCGGCATCCCCTCAGGGCTCCTCTATCCGGCCTGTCTGGCAGCCGGGTTCGGGCTCTTTTTCGGCGTCTATCGCCTCGCCGCCCGTCGAAGCCGGGCGAGTGCCCGCACGTACCGTTCGGCAAGCGAGATCGCCCGGCGGTTCGCTCCGTCCCTGCTCGCGATCGCCGCGGGCTATCACCTCGCGCACTACCTCGATTACTTCCTCTCGCTGCTCCCCTCACTGGTGGTCGTCGCGACCAGTCCCCTCGCGCCGCCCGCGACGGTTCCTCAACTGGTGCTGCCGGGCTGGTTCGGCGGGCTGGCGCTCGCGAGCGTGCTCGGGGGCCACCTGCTCGCGATCTGGGTGGCCCACGCCGCGGCGTATGACCTCTTTCCCGGCCGGCTCCAGGCGATCCGGAGCCAGTACGCGCTCACCGCGGTGATGGTATTCTACACGGCAGTCAGTCTCTGGGTCGTCTCCCAGCCCTCGGGCACGCCGCCGTTCGTCTGAGTCGGAGCCGATTCTGAGGGACGACGATGAGGATGCAGGGCGAAGGCGTTTTAGCGACGGACGCGTCGATCGAACCGTGACTGTGAATGTCACCTACGAGTGCCCCTACTGCGGGGTGATCCACAGCGTCGAGCGCGACGCCTACCTCGACGATAAGTCGGTCACGAAATACCCCCTGCGGGAGTGGGAGTACGCCAACCCCTCGCCGGTCGGGGGCTACGAAGATGCCGACGGTATCGCCATCCCCTGTGTCACCGAGGACGAGGAGGGCTGTGGCTTGACTTTCTATCTCAATTTCCTGCAGTACGACGATGGCCGCGAGGTCGACGCCTGGTAAGTGGCCGAGAAACCAACTAATAAGGTTACAACCGGGGTGGTTCGCGGCGCGAGTAGCAAGCTATGTGAACCAGGGAACGACACCATGCTGCTATCCGCGTCGATCGGATCCGTTCCCGCGCTTCAGTCCAACGGTCTGCGATACGCCTCGGCTCAGGAATTGCCAGGGTCCGGTCGTCCCCCAACGGTGCGATTGCGGTCCGTTCATAGCTACTCCGAGGAAGGCGTTATACCAGCCCTGGGTCGATCCAGTCGAAATATTGACCACTCGTTCGTGAGAACAGTCATTCGATATGAACGAAGAGTCCTTTGACGGGATCACCAGTAGTCGCAAAATCGAACGAGACGGCCTCTCCGGCTGGTTCTACGAACCGCTCGGAACCGAACCAGGACCCGGCGTGCTCGTTCTCCATGGTAGCGGTGCGAGCGGCGAGCGAGGCTATCCCGATCGGTTTGCACGTCTGCTCGCTCACCACGGCTACGCGGCGCTTGACCTCGCGTACTTCGACGCCCCGGGGACGTCACCGGATCTCGTCGAGGTGCCACTCGAGTACTTCAGTCACGCCATTGACTGGCTGGTAGCGCAGAGGGAGGTCACCACTGAACGAGTCGGCACCGTCGCGTGGTCCCGGGGAACGGAGGCTCAGTTCCTTCTCGCTGCACACGACGACCGCGTAGGTGTCGCCATTGCCTACGTCCTGAGTGCGTACGCGTTCCCCGGCTTGCCCGGAAACGAGCCCACTGACGGATCCGTTTCGGCCTGGTCGAGAGACGGTGATCCAGTTCCGTTCGTCCCACCGTACGACGGCATCGAGGACGACATGGACGAGTCCTCACTCGTTCGCTTTCGTCGGACCGTCGAGCGAGCGTCGCCTGATGTACTCGAACGCGCGGTGCTACCCACCGAGGACGTCTCGGGATCAGTCCTGCTCGTTTCCGGGGAGAAAGACGCCACGTGGCCCTCATCACAGTTCGCGGAGACGCTCGCGAATCGACTCTCGGAACACGAACACCGGTGGCCCTACGAACACCTGAGATATCCCGATGCAGGCCACGGTATCGCGAGTCCTTACCGCCCACCGACGGAGAGTCTGACCGACTCACTCGGCGGAACACGCCCCGGTAACAGTTACGCTAACGCCGACGCCTGGTTTCACACGCTCGAATTCCTCCGAGTCGGACTCCACACTGAGGACAGCTAACGAATTGACTACCGCGAGACGGTTTCGTACTCGCATCCGCGAGCGAACTCTGTAGGAGTGAACGAGCGGTTCCCCGTGACCGAGTGAGCGCGGAGCGCGAACGAGGGAGCGGCCTTTCTAGTCCAGTGTCGTTCCCATTCGTCCCCTCCGGTCACTCATCTCCCACTCCCGGCTCTCGTTCGCTCCCTCTGGTCGCTCACGAGAGCAGGTTTTTGCTGAGCCCGCAGTGAGTGAGCCGAAGGCGAACGAGCGAGGACCTCAGTAAAAAAGTGGGTGCGGTGGGTTATGAATGAGATGGACGCCCGAGCTTGCCCGGCGTTCCGGTGGGGGGTGTCCCGCTCGCTTCCTCCACCCCGCGACCCTGCGAGCGACAGGTGTCCGGGGTGCCGCTGCTCGCTTCCGCGCCTGACGGGGTGACCCCGATTACCCGCGCGACAGCGCCCCTGCAGGCGTGTCCGCGCGGGCCGCTGCCCCCGCAGGACGAGGCTTCGACGTCGGCTTGCAGGGCCCACACCGGTCGGCCGGACGCACTCGGGTTTCGGCCCCCGCTGAAGACCATAGCGCGGGTTGCGAGCAGGGCCTAGCTGCCCGACCTAGTCCGGACTGTATCTATCCCGCGTGGGAAACAAGAACCCTTCGCCTTCGATAGCAGCGCTTCCCGCTGCGTGTTTCTCCGGGTTCGCTCCCCGCCAGCCGCCGGCTCCCCGTTGTGTAGCGGTGCGGTCCCTGGGAAGTACTCCGGGCTCGGCGAAGCAGCGAGGCGGCAAGGGGAAACGAGTCGGGCAAACGAAGGCACTCAGACGAGCGAGAGCGCTCGGGCGTACCCGAGCCCGCTCGCGAACACGCCGACCGAAACGAGGACGAGCGCCGGCCGGTGATAAGCCAGCAGGTCGTTGCGCGAGAGCTGCAGGACCAACTCCTCGGGGACTGTAAGCGCCCAGGCGATCGCGATCAACGCCACGAACGCGCCGACGGCGACCCCGACCCCCGCGGCGATCCCCGGATCGGTTCGGTCCTGTCCGCCGGCAGCGAGGACGACGATCGTCACCGCACAGAGCAGGCCCGCGACGAGCGGGTTGATCGCGCCGTTCGCGTAGTAGAAACTCACGGCAGTGCTGTTGTCGACGACGAGATAGGGTATCGCGAGGACGACGAGCGCCAACAAACAAAAGCCGATGCCGAGCGTCGGAGCGAGCCGCCGAGCGTCCATATCTCAGTTCTGACAGCCCGCCTAATAACCGCGGCGTCACGTGTCCGTGCCGTATCCCGGCGAGCGACGAGTTCGGCGAGTACTATCTCGGCAGGAGCGGCGAAGGGAGGAAGTCGGTTCGACGGAAACACACAGGTAGCTCGATACCTCATTTAGGACATGGGACTCGGAAATACGGCGAAGAAACTGCAGAAAGTGGCCGACACGGCCGAGAAGCTCTACAGTCGCGTCAACGAACTCCGCGACCAACTCCAGGCGCTCCGCCAGCAGGTCGATGCGACCAGCGAGACGGTCGATAGCATCGAGCGCGACCTCGAGGGCCAGCGCGCGTTGCTAGCCGCATTAGCGGAACAGGAGGGCATCGATAGCGAGGCGATCCTCGCCGAGAGTGCCGCCGAGAGGGCCGAACCCACCGAACGGACCGAACCCACCGCTTCGGGGACCACGGACGCAACCGGCGAGCGCGCGACGGCCGCGGCCGATTCGACCGAGACAACCGAAACGGCCGGCACGACCGAAGCCGACGGCTCGGGAACCGATCCCGGTAAGGACGCCTGAGCAGCGCTCGAGGAAGGTCCGATAGACGACTGTCCCGGGGCTGGTGGACCTACTGTGGTCGACCCGGCCACCGCTCGTCGATCATCGATCACGAACGGTCGGTTGAAGATCAGACCAGCCGTCTGTGCTCGACTTTCATACAGCGGTCCGCGACGACGCCGAGACCACCGTCCTCGGCGCGGGCGAGCGCGTCGTCGTCCTGGATGCCCAATTGGGTCCAGAGGATCGGCTTCTCCTCGCGATCGAGGGTCGCATCGACGATCCCGGACAGTTCTTCGCTCGGGCGGAACACGTCGACGATACCGATTTCGTCCTCGACGTCGGTCAGTGAGTCATACGCTGGCTGCCCGAAGACCTCCTCGGCGCCCGGGTTGACTGGGAGTACGGTATAGCCGTTCTCCTGGAGGTATTTGGGGATCTCATGGGCGTCCTTCCCGGGCGTGGTAGAACAGCCGACGACGGCTACGACCTCGCTCGCGAGCACCTCGCGGAGTTCCTCGTCGCTCTCGATGGGCATGGGCGTATCGAGGCTACCGGCGAGTAAAAGGATGCCGCCGGCCGAGCGAAGCGCCACCGGCGAACGGTACCCGATAGACGCTCGGAAGCCGCTGTCGGCGGTGACTGGGTATGGGACCTGCGATCGACGAATCGGAAACGAGGCGTCGAGGGCGAAGGAAAGACGGAACCGGACGGGGCGGAGGGTCGACCAATCGACCGCGTGATTGTGATCGCGGGACGAACCACAGCCGTCGCTAACGGGGCGATCAGGTGGTAGCGCCGGGGAGACGCACGTCCGGCTCCGCGCCCTCTGCGACCTCGATGACGCCATCGAACAGTTGCTGGATAGTGCCCATCGTTCGATCGTCGTGAACGGTCGATTCGACCACGAACATCCCGAGGCCGCCGACCGAGCGGATGCGACCGGTGAAGACGTGCAGGAAGCGAAAGACGGTCTCGGGGTTCGAGTAGAGCAACAGGGCCGTGATCGAGTGAAAGAGCACTCGATTGCGTTCGAGACCGCGGTTCGCGTGGAACTCCTCCAAGAGCTCGGAGAACTCGATCCCGATACCGGTCATGTCCTCGGGCGAAGAGACGTAACTAACTCGGGCGTCCGTCAGCTCTTCGACGCCCTGCTGGCGCGAGACGCAATCGACGATGCCCGGATCCGCGGCGTCGGCATCGACGTCACCGGCCGAGGAGTGGAAGTCCTCGAGGATTCGTTCGGCGTCGTCTTTCGTCGTCACGACGATCGCTCCATCGCTGACGGCACTACCCGCTGCCAGTACGTCGAGACCGATCCGGCGCTTCCCGCTCATCGGCGGTCCGACGATCAACAGGCTCGTCCCGGGATCGACTTCGGTCCCGCCGAATCCCTCCGGCAGCGAATACATTGGAAGAAGGTAGGGAATAATGGAGCATAGTGTTTTCCATCCATATTTATCGAATGGAACAATCCATTAGAGAACGGCGAGGCGGCCGAGCACGAACGCACCGGCGGCGAGGAACATACCGGCTTTGAGGTAAGCTTGACCGCGACCCGGGTCGTCGAACCCTTCGTAGGCTCCGTAGCACAGGAGCCCGTCCGCCGGCAGCACCGCAAGGAGATAGGTCGGGCCGAGCGTTCCCAGAAAGTAGGGTAGCGGGCTCGCGAGCACGGCGAGGGCCAATACGGCGAGCGCGAGCGCGAGCGAGGTGCGTTCGCCGGCGACGATCGGCAGCGTCCGCAGGCCTTCCTCGCGGTCGCCTTCGAGGTCCTCTACGTCCTTGACTAGTTCGCGGGCGAAGGTCGCGAGCGCCGCGAGGACGAACAGGACGACGACCGAGACGCCGAGAGCCCCGACTGCCGCGCCGCCGAACAGGAAGGTACTCCCGCTGAGGTAGGCGACGAGGGCATTGCCGACTCCAGGTAGGCCTTTGAAGAACTCGGTGTAGGCGAGCAGCGCGAGCAGATTGAACAGGGCAATGGCGAGCGCGACGACCGGCAAAGAGAGCGCGACGAGAACGGCCCCGAGAAAGAGGGCGGCGCTGAAGGCGAGTGCCTCACGGGGGGCGGTGAGGCCGCTCGGGATCGGGCGTTCGGGGGCGTTGATCCGGTCTATCTCTCGGTCGAAGTAGTCGTTGATGGCGTTCCCGGCTCCGGTCGCGAGAACCGTCGCGGCCATCGCTGCCGCCGCGTCGATCGGCCGGGCCAGTAGAGCGCCGCCGACGAACGCCCCGATACCAGTGAAGACGGCCGCGGCGATCGCGTTGCCCGGGCGGGTAAGGTGGAGGAACCCCTGGAAGCGCTCGCGGAGCGAAGCGGTCGTGGCAGTGGAACTATGCTCCTCGCCGAGCATTGTCCGGCGGGAGTTCTCGGCGAGGCATAAACCACGGGGTTTATTTCCGCAGCGCGGCCTACAGTGCACTGAGGGCGCTTAGCTCAGTCTGGACAGAGTACTTGGCTTCGGACCAAGCTGTCGCGGGTTCAAATCCTGCAGCGCCCATGCACCTTTTTGCATACTTAGTCGCCTTCGGCGACTCCACGGCAAAGACTGCACAAAAAGCGCCTACTCCTGCTGCTTGCCGAAGGCGAGTGTTAGTCTATGCGCGTTACTGCTTATTTTCGCTTCGCTCACTCCCGGGTGTTGCGCCTGGTCAGC
Source organism: Halobacteriales archaeon QH_8_64_26 (assembly GCA_003021725.1). Lineage (GTDB taxonomy): Archaea > Halobacteriota > Halobacteria > Halobacteriales > Halococcaceae > PXQR01. The sequence goes on along the minus strand of PXRA01000037.1, from coordinate 12,257 downwards.
ATCTCAAAACACCGCGCCTCAGTCATGTATAACATCTCACCTACGATTGCAGGCTATGACTGTAAACAATTCTTCTGTTGCTAGTTATCGGTTATCACTATCGGTATTTCGATACTCATACGTAGTGGGTCCTGACTTACCAGACTGAATTACATCAACTCCCGGTGCCTGTTTCAATCCATCTTTGATTAGATATGACCACAATCCATCGAAATTCCTGTATTGTCCAGTGTTGCCTGGGATGTTTTCTCTAAAATATTCCTCAAAACCATACCTCTTTGCTGTTTCTACTTGCTGTAAATATTCGTATGCAAACTGGAGCAGTGATTGTCGCTGTTGTATAGTGCGGTCTTGCCCGGAAATATCTTGTTTTAGAACCCAGTCCTCGATCTCGACATCTAGTTTCAGTTGGGACTTCTCTCCGTTACCTCCAGTGTAATACCAGTACTGGTGACTTCGTGTCGGTTTGTATAGGTCATCAGATGCATTGAATGCCTCTTTGAGACAAGATGACCAGAACCCCTCAAAGTCAATATAATGCGCAGTATAAGGAGGAAGAACTTCCTCAAGCTCGTCTTTTGTGGCTCTTTCATTCTCCTGTAGGTAGTCATGCGCCCGCTGGACCATCGCACGCTGTCGTGCTGCTGACTCAACGTCTTTAGCCACTATGCTCTCTAAGTTCAAGATCCACTCATCAATCTCGCCAACAGATATTTTTTCATCTAGCTTCGGTGGAACATACCGCCATATTTGCGTAGCTCCTCTCACTGGCTGTTCAACACGCGGTAGCTCGGCTAATGTATCTCTGACATAGTTCACCCAGTGTCGCTCAAATTCATCCTTATCAAATTCATTAGGTCGCTTGTTTGATAAATGTTGTTGCATACCGTCTTTGTCAACTCTTTCTTGCTTTCGAAGGAATTTGTACAGAGACAAGACGATCTCTGCTCGCTTCTGACGCTGTTCTTCCTTTCGCCCGGGTAGCACAGTCCCGACTTTGTCAAGGATTTCATCAGCCGTAGTTGGAAATTCGCTATCTGATGGCTCGGCTTGGAGACTCTGAATAAGGTCATCTACGAACTCTGTGACTTCCACTTCTATTTCATGCTGTAAAATATCACCCGCCTGCTCTACAAGAGTTTCCGTTAGCTGATCTGCTAGATTGTCTTTATTTCTTTGAAGTTCTCTTATTCCTTGCTTCCTCGTATCTAATTGGTCCGCGAGCTGATGTGCATCTCCTGACACCACCATTTCCTTGGATAGAACATTCATAATGTCCCAGTCCTGCGTCATTCCCTCCAACTGGATTTCAACTAGTGTGTCTTGCATCGACGTGGTGCCTTCGGAGGTGAGTCTAAGCACTTGGAACGATCTTCCATTTGTTAGTAAGCCCCACTCAACACCTGTTTGGCGCATATAACTCGCGAGTTGTTCCCTATGATCTTCGTTTAGGCTTACTGCCGCGCCTTTTGCCTCGATTAATACTGCTGGTGTACTTTCCTCTAAGAGCGCGTAGTCAATGCGAAGTTGTGTAGTGCCAGCACGTACAGAATACTCTGACTGAAGGTCTGTATAGGAATCCCAACCCAGCATTTCGACAAGTGGTCGAATAAGCTTGAGACCAACATCGTTCTCATTCATTTGAGAAGATGTCTCTAAAAGCGATTCGGATCGTTTGACGTAGTCCTTCACATCGCCTCCGGCCATGTCTATCTGGTATACCTGCCCCACTCTTTAAACAACTGTCATGGCATCAAACTCGCGTACCTTCCAATTATTAGCTTCAAATGCCATCGCAATCGAATAGTGACTTCTTCAGCAGGTCTTTCAATACTATCACCTCTACACCTGATGATGTCGCCACCGCCCTTATCCGTGCTCGTACCCTACCGAGAGGTGTGAACGCACCCGATTCTCTCCAGCGAATCGACGAGGAAAACGGCATCGTCCGCGAGTACGACTACGGCGGGGACCACCAGATCGTGGTCGACTTCGGTGAGGGCTACGGCAACGCAACGATCGACGTCGTCGACGGTACCGCGATCGTCGTGGTCGGCACCGGCGAGGACGAAGAGCAGTTCGAAGTCGACCTCCCGACCGACGCCTCCGATGTGAGCGCGAACAACGGTATCCTCACCATCACGGCCTGAGGTCTGACCCGACCCAGTCCGACGTAGCTCGACGACCGTCCCGCCGGCTTGACTGTAGCCGAACGAACGGTCCGCTTTTCACACGGATCAACGGTCCCGGAAGCTTGAAATCCCCGATGCACCCACCTGGAAGGTATGCGTGAGGACTCCTTCGATCGACGGGCGTACCTGAGGGGAGCCGGCGCTGCCGGGCTCTTCGCTCTGACCGGGACCGCTGGCTGTGTCGGCGGGGGCGGTGGCGGCGGAGGCGGTGGCTCCGATGGAAGTAGTAACCAGATCGTCCCCGGTACCGCACCCGGGTTCCCGCCCTTCGAGATGAAAGAGGGCGGCGAGATCGTCGGCTTCGATATCGATCTGCTCTCGGCGGTCGTCGCCGAGACCGACTACCAACTCGGCAACTGGCAGGCCTTCGAGTTCGACTCGCTCATCCCGGCGCTCACAAACGACAAGATCGACGCCATCGCCGCCGCGATGACGATCAACGAGGAGCGCGACGAGACGATCGACTTCTCGAATCCCTACTACAACGCCGACCAGTCCGTGCTGGTACGCGGGGGAGGATCGTTCTCGCCCTCGGCACTCGCCGACCTCTCGGGCCATCCGGTCGGCGCACAGGAGGGCACGACCGGCGAAAGCCAGGTGAAGACACTCGTCGAGAACGGCACGCTGCAACAGTCGAACTACAACTCCTACGGGAACTACGTGCTCGCAGTCGAGGACCTCACTAACGGTAATATCGACGCCGTCGTCCTCGACAAGCCGGTCGCTCAGACCTTCGTCGAACAGCGGTCGGTCGAGATCGCCTTTACCGTCGAGACCGGCGAGCGCTACGGCTTCGGTATGCGAACCGACGACGACGATCTCACCCAAGCGCTCAACGGGGGGCTCGAAGCCGTCCGGGAAAGCGGCCGGTACGAAGAGATCCGCAACGAGTGGTTCGGTTCGAACGGCGGATGAGCGGGACTGGAGTGTGACCCGCGGATGATTCCGACGATCCCGGCCATCCCGTTCGTTCCGCTCGGCGCGCTCGCCGATTGGGGCTTCGTCCTCCGGAACGCGGACTACCTGGCCGGCGGGCTTGCGATCACCATCGCCCTGACGATCGCGAGCATCCTGCTCGGGTTCGCCGCGGGCTTTCCGGCCGGCCTGATCGAGGTGTACGGCGGCCGCTATAGCAAAGCGCTCGTCGGCGCGCTCGGGGTGCTGTTCCGGGGCACGCCCATCGTCGTCATCATCATCGTGATGTTTTTCGTTGCCGGAGTCTCGCCGGCCTTTCTCGCCGCGACGTTCGCGCTCGGGTTCAGGAGCGCGGCCTACCAGTCACAGATCTTCCGCGGGGCGATCGAGAGCGTGAGCGGCGGCCAGACCGAAGCCGCCCGGGCGGTCGGGTTGAGCAGGCTCCAGGCCATTCGTCACATCGTCGTTCCCCAGGCACTCCGGCGCTCGATCCCGGGCTTCCAAAACGAGTTCACGATCGTCCTGAAGGACACCTCGATCGCCTTCGCGATCGGGCTCGCCGAACTACTCACCCGCAGCTACGATCTGTTCGTCCAGCGGACGACCGCGGTCCTGGAGGTCGTGCTGTTCGCTAGCCTGCTGTATTTCGTGCTTACGTTCAGCACGAACCGGGCGCTCGATGCGCTCGGGGAGCGCTTCGCGATTCCAGGCGGTGAGGGATGAGCGACCCGTTGCTTTCGGTCCGGGACCTGCGAAAGAGCTTCGGCGAGGAAGAGGTCCTCCGGGGGATCGACTTCGAGATGGACCGTCAGGACGTCCAGGTGCTTATGGGGCCGAGCGGGTCGGGGAAATCGACGCTCCTGCGCTGTGTGAACCGCTTGAGCGAGCCCGACGACGGGACGATCACCGTAGACGGGGAGGATACCGCTGCGATGGATGACGACGACCTCCGCCGGGAGGTCGGGATGGTCTTTCAGACGTTCAACCTCTTTGCCCACCTCACCGCCCGGAAGAACGTCTCGTTGGGGTTGCGTCGCGTTCGCGGCTTCGCGAAGAGCGAGGCCGAGGATCGGGCAGGGGAGGAACTCGAACGGGTCGGCCTCGCTGACCAAGCCGATTCCTACCCGGCGGAACTCTCCGGCGGGCAACAACAGCGCGTCGGGATCGCCCGCGCGCTCGCGATGGACCCGAAGCTACTGTTGTTCGACGAGCCGACGAGCGCGCTCGATCCCGAGCTGATCGGCGAAGTGCTTGCAGTGATGCGCGAACTCGCCGACGGCGGGATGACGATGCTCGTCGTCACTCACGAGATGGGCTTCGCTCGCGAGGCCGCGACCGATCTCCTCTTTCTCGACGAAGGACGGATACTCGAACGCGGCCCGCCGACCCAGTTGTTCGAGTCGCCCGAACACGAGCGGACGGCGACCTTCCTCCGCCGATTGACCGATCTCGAGGCCGGTCAGCATGGCTGAAAGCGACTCGCGAAGCGCCGGATCGATCGATGTCGGCAATCGCTACGACCCCCTCGAAGCGCTCGGAATCCTCGCTGGAGCGCTGTTCTGGGGCTGGCTCCTTTTCCGATGGCTGAACGATTGGTTCGGGGGGCTGTTCGTCCCGCAGAGCCAGCCGTTCCTCTCGCCCTCGCTGTTCGAGTTCTTCCCGGCGCTCGCTTTCGCGGTGGAGTTCGCGCCGGCACTGGCCTCGGGCGTCTGGCTGACGGTCCTACTCACGATCGTCGGGATCGCGCTCGGCTTTCCGATCGCGATCGTCTTAGCGGGTGCCCGCGTCTACGGTCGAGCGACGCGGTGGGTCGCGCTCGGCTACATCGAACTCGTTCGGGGGACGCCGCTGCTCGCCCAGCTGTTCGTGCTGTACTACGGGCTCGGGCTCTCCTCGTTCATCCGTGAGCTACCGGGTGTCGGCACCGTCGGGGTGATCCCCGAACAGGCCGTCTGGATCGCGATGATCGGTTTTACTATCAACAGCGCCGCCTACCAGGCCGAGTACCTCAGGGGGGCGATCGAGAGCGTCGATCCCGGCCAGCTACAAGCCGCCCGCGCGATCGGGCTCTCACAGGTCGATGGCATTCGTTACGTAGTGCTCCCACAGGCGCTTCGGTACGCGATCCCGGGCTGGACGAACGAACTCGTCTATCTCATCAAGTACTCATCGTTGGCGGCGTTTATCACCGTTCCCGAACTGTTCAATCGCGCTTCCTCGATCGCCTCGGAGAACTTTCGATACTTAGCGCTGTTCTCGCTCGCCGGACTCTTCTATCTCGCCTTGGTGCTCACGGCGACGAACCTGATGAGCCGTCTCGAAGATCGCGTGGCCATTCCGGGGCTCGGAACCAGCGAGGGTCGATAGCATCGCCACCAATGGAAACGTCGCTCGCAGCTACTCGGTCGTTCGATCGTACTCGCGTTCGGTCGCTCCAGCGATGCCTTCGGGATCTCGTATCGGTCTGAGGAGCAGACATCGCGCGTAGCTAAACGGTTCGTAGTGAACTGCAACCGATACCCGGGTCGATATCCCGAGCGCTCCTATCGATCACTCGGACGAGTAGTAGCGGGAGTGGTCTCGGGGAACCGGACCGTCGAACTAGTCGCCCAACCGTTGGCGATCGGTGTCCGTCTCGGACCCGAACAGGAAATCGGCCGGAAGCACGCCACGGCGACGGAAGAGACGTGTCAGGAACCGCTCAATACGGCCGCGCTCGTTCGACGCGCGATGCGTGCCGGGCAGGTAGAACCCGACGTCGGATCGTTCGGTTCGAGTAGTTCTGTCGGCACTGCGTTCTCGTGTTCCTTCCATACTCGACCCTGGGCACTGGACCGTTTTAAGAATATCGAAAGAAAACTCCCGAACAGCCAATTTAGATTCGTTATAGACGAGGTCTCACACGGAATCGGGCCGCCCGTAGCGTCGCGCTCGGTCGGTCGCGCGCCCGAGTTTCGACCCTCGATATCGATGGCGAGAACGTTCGCACCGAAGGCGCTCGCGACCTAGCTCGGAAACCATCGATGGACTCGATCACGAGCGGCTCGCCCTATTCCTCGAAGGCCGCGGCGCGGATGCTCGGAGCTCCCGTTCGCTCCCCAAGAACGGCCGGCTTCCTCTCGGGTTCTACCTCTCGACCGCTCATCGGAGAGCCGACGGCGCTCCGGCGATCAGTAGAAGTCGCTCAACCCCGATTGGGAGTCCTCGGCTACATCCCCGCTTTCCTCGCCACTGTCGTCCCCTTCATCCACGTTTTTCCCGTCGCCCGCGTCCGCTCCCGTTTCGATGGCCGATCCGCCACCGTTCGCGAGTTCGACCTCGGCTCCATCGGTCGCGGGTTCCTCGCCGGTCGCCTCGTTCCCGGTGTCGTCTCCTTCCGTGCCGCCGTCGTCCGGCCCGTCTCCTGGGTTCTCGCCGTTGCGCGTCGCTTCCTCGAAGGCTCCGCCGGAGTGTGCTACCGCGCCTTCCTCGCGGCGCTCCCGGGCGTCGGCGACGATCGATTCGACTTTGTTCGTGCTCCCACCGCTGCCGGTGACGAAAGAGAGGTCCTTTTCGTCCAGATCGTACCGGACGGCCATCTCGACGGTCAGTTCGCGGGGCTTGCAGTGGTGGGTCATTGCCGAGAGGTACGGTAGGACCGACCTGCGGGCGGTGCCCATGCTGAGGCCGCTACCCGCGGCGATCTTCCGGGCGATGCCGTCTCGACGATCCCGTGTGCTCCGCGAGCGCCCGAGCTTCGACCAGTAACTCGGCGGGCCATAGCGGGTCCACCCGCCCTTGGGGGAGCGACGCGACGCCGCGACCCCCGCGGTCATGTTGTCGCCCGCATACCGCCAGTACTTGTACTCCTGGCTCGCCCGCACGCGTCCGAGCCAGCGATCGGCGTTCGAGAGGTGTTCGAAGGCGTCGGCGAGTTCGGCTCCCTCGTAGTCCTTGGGCACGTTGTCCTCGATCCAGTTGATCAGGTCGTCGGGCGTCTCGTCGACCTCGTAGGACGCCCGGAGGGCCCCCTGGGCGTCTTCGTCCTTGATGAGCGCGTCGAGAAAGTCGAAGATCCCGCGCTTGCTGTCGCGCTCGCCGGTGACGACGTCCTCGACGGCGAGGATGTCGGTGCGCTCGGCGATCGCCTGAAGATCGTTCACTGCTCCCCGCAGATCGCCGTCGTTCCGTTCTGCGAGGCGCTGTAGCGCTTCGCCCTCGAACTCGACGCCTTCGCGCCGGCAGATGTCCCGTAGTACGGGCAGAATCGAGCGTGCCGCGACGTCCCGGAACTCGATGTCCTCACAGGCATCGCGGAGCGACCGGGACATCTCGTAGAAGTCGTTCGCGATCAGGATGACCGGCTGGCCGGCGTCTTTGACCAGGCTCGTGATCGCCCCCGGGCCGCCCCGATCGACGTTGCCATGGAGGTTGTCGGCCTCGTCCAAGATAACCAGCCGTCGCCCGCTACCCCCTGCGGTGAGCGTCCCGCTCTTAGCGGCTTCGCCGGCCACCCGCTCGACGACGCTCGCGGTGCGCTGATCGGAGGCGTTGAGTTCGATGGTGTCCCAGCCCAGGTCCGTCGCCAAGGCGTGGGCCGCGGAGGTCTTCCCGATGCCGGGGCTCCCATGGAGGACAACGGCCTCCTGATGGGAGTTCCAGGAATCGGCCCACTCGCGCAACTGGTTGCAGGCCTTATCGTTGCCCCGGACCTCCGCGAGCGTCTCCGGGCGGTACGTCTCCGTCCAGTCTGCCATTGTTCCTCCTTGATCCGAACTGCGTTTAGTGGTTGCGGAGCAGTTCGGTGACCGCTTCGTGATTCGGTTCCCGACTTACTCTCCGATTCCCTCGAGTTTTCGCTGGACCTGCGTGTACACCTGCGGATCGAGGTTCGTTCCCGAATCGACGAGATCGTAGAGGACGTCTTTCGCTTCGTCGCCGTCTAGTACTCCGGCCTTCGCACATCGTAAGAGCAGCGTCGTTACCCACTAGGGCTCGACGTCGTGGCTTCGCGCCACCGTTGTGAGGCCCTTGTCATTGGCGAGCAGCCGTTCGCCTCGCTCGTCGGCCAGCAGAACGACGGACGCATCCGCTACAGTGATCCCTTCGAGCGCTGCGGTCTCCTCGGCCGAAGCCGGGGACTCGTGTGTCGCTACACCGCCGAGGAACTCCTCGAGCGCGGCAGCGCCGGGTTTTCCTTCGACGACGACCTCTCGCGCCACCGCTTCGGTGGTCGCTATCGTCTCGAAGACGGCCGGAATCAAGTCGAGACGACCGACCCGGGCGAGCGGGATCAGTGCCGAGGAGTCGACGACGGCCATCAGACCCGATCGAGATCGCGTTCGAGGTCGTCGGTCGTGTAGCCGACGTCGATGCCCTCCTCGCTGGCGAGCGTGAGCATCTCGACGTAACTCACGCCCGCGAGTTCGGCGGCTTTCCGCAGGGTCAGTTCGTGGTTCCGCAGCTTTTCGAGCGCCTTCTCCTTGCGCCAGTCCTCCAATCCCTCCCTGATGAGACGGCGAAGGACCTCCGACCGGTCAGTACTCATCTCCGCTTCGAGTTCGGAAAGGGCCGTTTCGTCGTCTTCGGGAATGCGAGTCGTGACCGTCTTGATCGTTACGAGCCCCCACGTTTCGATACGACCTAATCGTAACGGACTCGCCGAGCACCGGAAGCGTCGCTCCGCGAAGCGGACCGGTCGTGACATCCCTCGCGAGTAGTGCCGCTCCCGCGGAACGCAAGCGTCGCCGGGCGACGGTTCTCGATTCGAGCGATCGAGAAACACATCGAGCACCACGGCGGCCGCCGGGAGGGCTTGTTCCGAAACGACATCGTCTATCGGGACGGTACCGTCGTCGACGAGGTCCGCTATACCGTCAGCCAGGCCGAGTACCGCGAAGCCATCGCCGAGCCGTCGTAGCCACGCCCCGTCTTTTCTCCTACCGACCGCTCTCGACCCGCCTCAGAGTTCTCGCGCTACCATCTCGCCCCAGTTCGAGAAGCCGTGACGTTGGTAGAACGCCCCCGCACGCTCGTTCCCGCCGTCGACGTCGAGGACGATCCGATCGAGAGGCAAGTCCTGCCTGCGGGCGTGATCGAGCGCGCCTTCGAGAAGCGTATCGGCGACCTCCTCTCCTCGATCCTCTTCGCGCACGTAGAGTTCGTCGAGGACGGCGGCGTCCCAGATAAGCGAGAGGTCCCCGGGGAGTACGAAGGCGTAGCCGGCGAGCGACGGGGCCGACTCGTTCTCGGCGTTGGCCTCATCGGGTTCGTCCTCGCTTTCGGCGAGCATGACACAGCCGGGGTCGCGCTCGACGCATCGATCGACCCACGCGACGTATCGCTCTCGGTACTCCGCGGTGAGTTTCCCGTCGTAGCTCGTGCCCTTTTCCTCGCCGCCGAGCGCGCCCAGTTCGCGTTCGAATCGTTCCTTGAGTTCCCACAGCGCCGGCCCGTCTGCCGGCTCGTAGGCCCTGACGTGCATGGTCGGGAGAGTACCTTACCCGTAATCGCCCTGGCGATCGTCTGCTCCATGGGGGTCCGGTCCGTCGCCAGCGGATCGGATAGTCGAAATCGCGGCGCGGTAGCGGGGTTGGAAACGCTTTTGCTCGATCCCCTGTGTGTCTCGGGTATGCCAGCGAACGAGCGGGCTCGCGAGGAGGTACTCGAACTACTGAGCGAGAACGCCCGGTACTCCACCACGGACCTCGCGCGCTTTACCGACCTCGACGAGGAGGACGTCGAAGCGGCGATCGAGGAGTTAGAGGATTCGGGGACGATCCGGGGCTATCAGGCGATCGTCGATCCCAACCGGGTCGGGGCCGAACGGGTGCAGGCTCGCGTCGAACTCAATGTCACGCTCGATCGCGAGACGGGCTACGAGGACATCGCCCGGCGGCTGGCGGGCTTCAGCGAAGTCCAGTCCCTCCGGCTGGTGAGCGGGGATTACGACTTCGCGCTCGACGTCGAAGCCGACTCGATGGACCGAGTCTCTCGGTTCGTCAGCGAGAAGGTCGCGCGCTTGCCCGAGATCACCCAGACGGTAACCCACTACGTCATGGACACCTACAAGGATCGAGGCATCGAGATGGGCGAGGGCAGCGACGACGATCGCCTATCGGTCTCGCCATGACCGTGCCGCGCAGGCCGGTGCCCGTTTCGCGCTTCGGTCCCGGCTCTAGTCCCGGTGGTCGCCCGGTCATCGAGAGCCGGAGGAAGCGAGCCGATCGTTCCGACCATCCCCACCGAGGGCAGCGATCCTACCGGGACCGGCGCGAGGGTAGCGAATGAAGATCGCCGATCGGGTCGAACGGGTCCCGCCCTCTGGGATCCGGCGGTTTTTCGAGCTCGCCACCGAAGCCGAGGACGTCATTTCCCTGGGTGTGGGCGAACCGGACTTCGCGACGCCCTGGAGCGCCCGCGAGGCGGCGATCGCCTCGCTCGAACGCGGCCGGACCTCCTACACCTCGAACCGAGGACTGCCGGAACTCCGGACAGCCATCGCCCGCCGAGAGCGGGAGCAACGCGATCTGCACTACGACTCGGAGAACGAAATCCTCGTGACCGCAGGCGCGAGCGAGGCGCTCGATCTCGCCTTCCGCGCGCTGGTCGATCCCGGCGACCGGGTCGCGATTTCCCAACCTTCGTATGTCTGTTACCCGCCAGGAGCGATCTTCGCCGGCGGCGAGGTCCTTCCCGTACCGACCCGGGCGGCGGAGGACTTCACCCTCACGCGCGAAGCCTTGGAGGCGAGCGGCGCGGCCGACGCGGCAGTGCTGGTGCTCTGTTACCCGAACAACCCGACCGGCGCGACGATGAGCGAGAGTGAACTGGAGCCGATCGCCGAGTTCTGCCGCGAGCACGATCTGGCGGTGATCTCCGACGAGATCTACGCCGATCTGACCTACGATCACGAACACGCCTCGATCGCGACCCTGCCCGGCATGCGCGAGCGGACGATCGTCGTCAATGGCTTCTCAAAGGCCTATGCCATGACCGGCCTGCGCCTGGGGTATGCACTCGCCCCTCCGAAAGCGAGCGCGGCGATGACCCGAGTACACCAGTACGCCATGCTCTCCGCGCCGACCACCGCCCAGCACGCCGCGATCGATGCGCTCAGTGATTGTGAGGAAGACGTCCAGGAGATGCGCACCCAGTACGACCGCCGCCGCCGGTTCGTCCTCGCCCGCTTTGCGGAGATGGGCATTGAGTGCTTCGAGGCGACCGGGGCCTTCTACGTCTTTCCCGAGGTGCCGGGCGGCGACAGCGAAGCCTTCGCCGAGGCCCTGCTGGAGGAGGCGGGCGTCGCGGCGGTCCCGGGTGACGTCTTCGGCGAGGGTGGGGCGGGTCACCTCCGGGTCTCGTATGCGACCGGGCTGGCCGACCTTCGCGAGGCGCTCGACCGGATCGAGGCATTCATAGAGGCATAAGTTAATGAACAGAGCCTGAATACCTGGGAAAGCTGGCAGGAAATGAATTCGGCTAAGAGCCTATATCGCTGTAGTAAATAAAATGATGTTCACTTGCACAATTATATGACAAATGAGAACGTTTGATAACAAGTTTCGGTTGTTGCTGATAGGGGTGTTCATCCTGTGTATGCTCTTTATACTAGGTATTGTATATACTATGATAGAAGACAATCTAGATACGATTGTCTCTATAGTTGGTCCAATAGTACTACTAATCGTGGCTGTTTATGTTCTCTCAGTTGCTCACCCCGTTATTTTCTATTTGCTTGCTGTGGCTGATGGAATAGTTTGGTCTCCGCGTTCGTCGTTGTATGTACAATCTATTACCAAGTCTTCAAAAGAAAACTTCCGAGGGGAGCTACGATGGGCGATATCTAATCTCGGTTTGAAAAATAATCCAGCGTATTATCAGGATGACCCGCAAGTTGGTTGGCTTAGTCTGTTTAGCAACATACCACTCTTGCTGGTTTTAGTTGCCGGGATTTCATTTTTCATCTACTGGCACTGTCTAGTTGAGAAGTGAGCAGTTCCTAGAATTGGTGTCTATGCAGCTCCAGAAACTACTCACGGAGTCGTTGACGGTCGATTCTATTGACTGTTGGGAGAACGAACGCACCGCGAGCGCTCTGAGGGCGCTCGCGGTGCGTCTGCACTCGACGGGGCTGTCGTTACGGGAAACAGCCGCCGTGCTGGAGTGTTT
>PXRA01000028.1 GCA_003021725.1 Halobacteriales archaeon QH_8_64_26 | reverse complement strand
GGTCGCGGCGTAGTCCGCCTCGGGTTCGGTGCCGATGGGCTCGTCCCGGAGCGCCCGGTCACACAGTTCAAATAGCAGCGCGAGCCGGGGGGCAACGACATCGAAGGTCCCGATCTGTCCCCGGAGCTCGCGATACTCGGCGGGCGCTACCCCCAGCGCCTCCCGGCGGTAGGTCGGGAGGGTAGTGCCGTCCTCGATCGCCGAGAGCACGGCGTCGCGATAGGCCGTCGAGAACCGGGCGAACGCGCGCGTAGTATAGAGGGGTTTCAACTGGCCCCAGGCGTACCGGAGGAACTCGGGGTAGTTCGCCATCGTCGTTCGGAAGATCCAGTTGACGATCGGCGCGCGGAAGGTGTGCTGGATGTCGTCGTACAGGCCGCACCGCCAGCCCGAGGCCTCGGTCTCGTAGAGTTGCTCTGCAGTATCCATGATCGATCACTACCAGGGCATCGATCATGAACCCGTGGGACGGCCCAGCCATTACGCTCGACGACCGAGGATCGAGTCGACGAGCTTCGACTGGGCGGCTGTGAGGTGTTCGGCGAAGGTCGAGGGAGTGACATCGAGGGCCGCCGCGACCGCTTCAGCGTTGGCCTCGCGCGGGTACTCGAAGGAGCCCATCCCGTAGGCGACGGTTAGCACCTCGCGCTGGCGGTCGGTGAGTGCGCCGATCGACGACCGCGAGGTCGCTTTCCGATCGGTCGGGATCGGCGGGATCGGATCGAAGCAGTCGATCGACGCTCACGGACTCGAACTGGCTTTTTAGGGTCCGTGATCCCATCTCGAAGGGTTCCGGCGTCCGCCGCGAGGAAGGCGGGGACGACCTGATCGCCCCGAGCGTCCGCGTCCCGGACCGGACAACCGAGCGCCTCGATCCGATCGCAGGCACAGCCGCGCTGCTCGCGGTCGAAGCGGTAGACCACCCCTGTCCGGAATCGAACGCCCGGGTCGCGTTCTCGACGCCGTCGATCCCCCGACGTTCTCTATCGGGTCATCAGCGTCACCGTCACAGGCCCCCGCTCGCGCGCTCGACGGCGAGCTTCTCGGCGATCATCCGTTCCTCGTCGGGACCGTGCTTCGGGTGGCGGTGCCGATCGTCGCGTCCGACTCCGGGTTCCCCCTCCCGGCCAGGAGCCGACAGAAGGCGGGTCCCCGGACCTGCAGCTCGGCGAAGACGTCCTCACCCACATGCGAGCGTCTTCCGTCGAGGCGGCTATAGTTGATCCCGAACCTGTTCGCTCACTCGGGTCCGATGCCGTTTCCCGGCGTCGTTCGGCCCGTCCAGTGATCGATCGCGAGCGGAGGGGAACGTGTTCGGCCGTACGCTTAGGCACTGACCGTCACAACGTCGTCGTGCTCATGCCATCGATCAGTGGACTCCTCCCCCGAGCCACGGCCGGCCCCGATCCGGTCGGCGGTCGGAGCGATCGCCTCGGAGCCGATCCCACGGGGGCTGCTAGGAGGGCCAACAGGACCATCGAGAACCTATCGAATCGCGTCCGCGCGGCGGGCGAGCGTACCGCCGAGCGAGTCCGCGACCGGTACGCTGCCGGGGACTTCATCGACGAACGGGTAATCGAGACGGTGCTCGATCGGTGCGAGTCGACACCGACCGACGAACGGCCCGAAGAGCCGCTTTTGCGGGCGCTGCACTGCCTCGAAGGTGGCCTCGCGGGCTACGACCCGGGAGCGGGAGATCGGGACCTGGGCGAGGCGCTGCTCGAAGCGGCCCGCGAGGAGTACGACGTACCCGCCGATCCGCCCGACCGATCCCGCGAGTCGGCGCTCGATCGCTACGGGTTGGACGCCGACCGCCTCGGCCGGGACGTCCGTGAGACGCTCCAGTCGAGCGGTGTTTCCGACGGTCGCGGACACCGAGGCCAGCAGGGAGACTGGCTCGAACCCGCGCTCGACGCCGCCCGACGCGAGGTCGGCGATGGATCGACGGGAGCGCTCCCGGCGGCGAGCGGACCGGTGCTCGCCGCTCTCGCGGCGGTGTTTGCCGGTCAGAGCAGGGGTGCAGCGAGGTCACCGTTCGGTGGCGGGTCCGATCACCGCCTCCCGACGGCGCTCGCCGCGCTCGGGAAAGTGCTGGATCGATACAGGGAAATCCCGGGCGGAGCGGGTGACTCCGGCGGTTCCACGGGCCCGGACGATCCCGACGGTTCTGGTAGGTCCGATGGAGGGGACTCCGACGGATCCCGGCGGACGATCATCCGGGCGTTGCGGGCGCTGTTCGTCGCGAACCTGATCGCGATGGGCCTCGGAGCGGTGGTGTCCTATCGCAACGCCCCGCCGATCCCCGAGGCGATCCACGACGCCGACGGCGGGACCGTCGTCACTGACGAGGCGGTACGCGCGGGCAAGAAGGTATTCCAGTCCGCCGGTCTCATGAATCAGGGGTCGATCCTCGGTAACGGTGCGTACTTCGGGGTCGATCTGACCGCCGATGCCCTCTCGCTCAAAACCGAGGCCATGCGCGAGTACTATGCCCGCGAGCGCGGTGCGGAGTCCTTCGACGCCCTCGGTGACAACGGGCAGGCCGCCGTCACGGCCCGAGTCCAGCGCGAACTCGACGCGACGAGCGGGCCCGACGCGGAGCACTCGCCCGCTGAGGTCCACGCCCACCGGCAGGTTCGCGAGGCCTACGTGAGCCGGTATCACGAGGGCGACCGTGACCGAGGGATTCCCGAAGGCTTTCTCGATTCCGCGGAACACGCCCGCCGGCTCGCGGACTTCGCGCTCTGGACGGCCTGGATCTCGCATGCGGATCGCCCGGGTTCGGAGCACTCCTACACGAACGACTGGCCCTACGCGCCCGCGAGCGGGAATCGCCCGCCCACCCGGTCGGTGATCTGGAGCGCGATCAGCGTGATCCTACTCGTCGGTGGCGGCGGGATCGGCGTGTGGGCCTACCGGGCGCTCGATCTCGCCGAGCCGATCACCGGCGCGGTCGACGTCCCCCCGCCGGACGAAATCTCGGTCACGCCCGCCCAGCGCGCCGCCGCACGGTACGTCCCGGTCGCCGGCCTGTTGTTCACCGCCCAGACCCTCGTGGGGGGATTGCTCGCACACTACCACGTCGAGCGGACGGGCTTCTATGGGATCTTCGAGGCGCTCGGGATCGATATCGTTTCGTTGATCCCGTTCGCGGCCGGTCGCACCTGGCACGTCAACTTAGCGGTACTTTGGATCTCGACGCTCTGGCTCGGCGGCGGGCTCTTTTTGCCCGGCCTCTTCGCCGATCGCGATCCGCCCTTCCAGGCGGCAGGGGTCACGGGCCTTCTGGGCGCGCTCGTGATCGCCACCGTCGGCGCGTTCGTCGGCGTCTGGCTCGGAATCCAGGGCCGTTTCGATCCCCTCGCGGACAACGAGTACAAGTGGTGGTGGCTCGGCAACGAAGGGCTCGAGTACCTCGAAGCCGGCCGGCTCTGGAAGCTGTTATTGCTAGTGGGGTTCGCCGGCTGGACGGGACTGGTCGCCCGCGGGGCGAGAGCCGGCTCGCTGTTCGAGGGCGACTCCCGTTCCGGGCTCGGTCACCTGTTGGTCTATGCCGGCGGCTCGATCGCACTGCTGTTCGGCGCGAGCATGTTCTACCGTCCGGAGACGAACCTGGCTATCACGGAGTTCTGGCGCTGGTGGGTCGTCCACATGTGGGTCGAGGGGGCTTTCGAGTTCTTCATGGTCGCGGTCGTCTCGATCGCACTCGTCGCAATGGGCCTATTAGAACAAAGCGAGGCCGAACAGGCGATCCTCTTCGAGGTCTTTACCATCATGGGCGCGGGCATCGTCGGCGTCTCCCATCACTACTGGTGGGTCGGCCTGCCCGACCTCTGGGTGCCCATCGGCACGACCTTCTCGACGCTCGAGTTCGTGCCGATAATCTTCGTGCTCTACCGCGCGCTCGGGGAGTACCGCTCGCTCGCCGCCCGAGGTGCCGAATTCCCCTACGCGCTACCGTTCCTCTTCATCGTCGGCGCGACCGTCTGGAACTTCGTGGGTGCCGGAGTACTGGGCTTCTTCCTCAATCTCCCGGTGCTCAATTACTACGAGCACGGTACGTATCTCACGCTGGCACATTCCCACGCCGCGACGTTCGGCGCGTTCGGACTGCTCGCGCTCGGCCTCGGGGCCTACATCCTCCGAGTGGTGACCCCCGAGGCGGCCTGGGACCCGACCTGGTTCCGCCGCTCGTTCTGGCTGTCGAACGTCGGGCTCGCGGTCATGGTCGTCGGCTCCCTGCTGCCGGTCGGCTTCCTCCAACTCGAGACCGTCTACGAGGAGGGCTTCGCCGCCGGTCGGGACCTTCAGTTCAACGAACGGCCCCTCGTCCAGAAGTTCTCCTGGGCACGGCTGCCGGGCGACGGGCTGGTGATCGCCGGAGCGATCTCTTTCACCGCGGCCGCAATTTCCCACCTCCGGGCGGTAGAGCGGGACGACGCCGACTCGCGAGCGACGCCAGCCTGAGGTCGGCCCTCGGTTGGCGTCCGATCCGACTACGAGCAGCCGGTTTCCGGGCTCTCGACCGGCTCCCCACACCCCCACCGACCGGGAGCCGGCTAACGGTACCGGGGTCGTTTTAGGGCCGAGCGCCCGGACCGACGGCATGGACGAGCGGATCGGGACGAGCCTCCATACGGGCTTGCTCATCGCCGTCCTCGGAGTGCTCGCGTGGGCAACCGGCTTCCCGGCGTTGTTCCCGAGCCTCGGTCCCTCCGCGTTCGTCCTCGCGAGAGTTCCTAACGGCGAGGTGAGCAAGCCGCGCCGAGTGCTCGGGGCACACGCGATCGGCGTCGTCGCCGGCTTGCTCGCGTATCAAGCCTTCGCGTCGGGGCTAGTCGTAACGCAGTCGGTACTGCCCTTTTCCACGACGAGCATGCTGCTTGCGGCCAGCGGCGTCGCCTCGATCGTCCTCACCGTCGCCGGCATGCTTTTCTTCGAGTGCTCCCACCCGCCGGCGTGTGCGACGACGATGTCCGGACGAGTCCGGCGAGCATCGGGGAGTCGAGGTCAGGGATCGTCCCCTCGTGGATCTCGGTCCCGGTCGCCAGGACCCCGGCGCGAAACCGCTCGTGAACGGCGACCGGGCCGGTATCCGCGTTTCGACTCTCAAGACCTCCCGGTCTCGGCCCCGAGGTCGACGTTCCGGTCCTCACCCGCCGTCCTGGTGTGGCCGTAGTTGAGGACGTCGAGGAAGAACACACCGCCGACAACGTTTCCGAACGGGAGTCGGTCGGTAGCCGGGGTAGAAGGAGAGAGATCCGACGGTACCGCCGTCCTCCCGTACGCGACGCACCACACGACTATGCTCCCGTAGCCACGATACAGCGCATGGCCGATTCGACCGTACTGGAGGACTGGACCCGACGGCGCGACCTCGAAGGCGGGAAGGAACTGTGTGTCTGGCTGAGCGATCACTCCGAGGAGGAACTCTACGTCGAGAGCCACCGCTATCGGGGCGGGGACTACGACGCGTTCGTGACCGACGCCGACGACAACTGGAATCACTTGGGCGAGTACGAAGCCGTCACCGACGCGATCGGCGCGGCGATGGAGTGGGCACGGCAAAACACCGACGCTTAGCGCTGCCGGCCCAATAGCATCGTCGCGAGGATCGTCGACGTCGGTCCGGTCGGCGTCTCGTGGAGGGCAGTCCCGGACACCGATAGGGCCACCCCACCGATGAGGGGTGGAGAGCGATCCGAAACGAGTACAGTTATTGAGCGCGCTGTCGAAAGACGGGTCCGATGACCAGAGCCCGGCTCTCGATCACCTTGCCCGAAGCGATGTGGGTGGGGACCGTATCGAGGGCCTACCCCGAGACGACGATCACGGTCCTGGCGGCGATGCCGACCGGCGAGACGGGCAGTGGCCTGATCCAGGTCGCGGGCGACATGAGGGGTGTCCGGAACGCGATGGGACGCCACGAGGGTATCACCTCGCTCGCAGTGCTCCGGGCGAACGAGGACGAAGCGCTGGTCCAGTTCGACACGACCGAGCCGCTGCTCCTGTTCTCCGCGCGGGAGGCCGGCCTGCCCATCGAACCGCCGGTGTGGATCGAAGACGGCGAGGCGACCCTGGAAGTCACCGCGCCCCACGATCGGCTCTCGGCGCTCGGGGAGGCCTTCGAGGAGTTCGGCCTGCGCTATACGGTCGAGTCCGTCTCCGACGCCCTCGATCCCGAGGCACTGCTAACCGACCGCCAGCGCCGCGTTCTGCGGAGGGCCGTCGAGCGGGGCTACTACGACACGCCACGGGAGTGTACGCTTACCGACCTCGCCGGGGAGTTAGGCGTCGCGAAGTCGACCCTGAGCGAGGTGCTCCACCGTGCAGAGGGCAGGGTCCTCAAGCGAGCCGTAGCTTCCCCGACCGATCTCGCGACGATCGACGCCGACATCGGATCGGCGTCCGGGCCTCGGTAGCAGGGAGAAAGTAGGGCTCGGTCGGCGCTCGAACCCCGCGGGAGCGACGGGAACGACGGCCGAGACCGGAGGCTCCTCGCGGGGCCACCCGAGCAACAGCGGGGTCGGACGAGCGTAGCGATCGGCTTCTTCGGCTCAGTCCGAACTGACCACGGCGACATCGAGGTCGCTCGTCTCGCCGTCCCCGCGACCGTACGATCCGAAGCCGACGATTCGCCCGATCGCGAGGTCGTGTCTCGCGGCGATGTCCCCGATAGCCTCGCACGCTCGTCGGATCACTCGGTCGTTCATTCCCCGAATCGATCGTCCTCGTCCGTCGCTTCGTTTCGCGCCGTAGTTCATCGCCGTTATCGCGCCGCCTCGATGCCCTCCAGCGCGCCGGGGTTCTCGATCGAATCCAGGTCACCGAGGGCCTCGCCCTGGTAGGTCGCGGCGATGACCCGGCGGACGATCTTCCCGCTTTGGGTCTTCGGGAACTCATCGACGAACAGCACCTCCCGCGGGCGGAAGGGCTTGCCCAACTGCCCGCCGACCTGTTCGCGCAGGGCCTCCCGGAGGGCGTCGGAGGGCTTTTGATCGTCCTCTAAGACGACGTAGGTGACGGCTGCTGTGCCGGTGGTGTCGTCGGGCACGCCGACCGCGGCGGCCTGGTTCACCGCGTCGTGCTCGATGAGCGTGCCCTCGACCTCGGCGGGCCCGACCTTTCGGCCGGCGATATTGAGGGCGTCGTCCGCTCGGCCATGGAGGAACCAGAAGCCCTCGGCGTCTTTCTGGGCCCAGTCGCCGTGATCCCACATCGGTGGGTCTTCGAAGGTCGACCAGTACTCCTCGAGATAGCGCTCGTCGCCCGACCAGAGCGATTTGGTCATCGAGGGGCAGGAATCCCGACAGACCAGAAAGCCCCGCTCATGGTCGTCGGCGACGCTCTCGCCCGTCGAATCGACGACGTCGACGGCCATCCCGAGTCCGGGGCCGCCGAGCGTGCAGGGCTTGAGCGATTGAACCGGCATCGGCATGAGAAAGCAACCACAGATCTCGGTGCCCCCTGAGATGTTCATGATAGGGGCCTCACTTCCGCCGACCTGCTCGTAGAACCAGAGCCAGGACTCCGGATCCCAGGGCTCGCCGGTCGAGCCCAACAGGCGGAGACTCGAGAGGTCGTGGCCGGAAACCCACTCGTCGCCTTTCTTCCGGAGCGCGCGGATCGCCGTCGGCGAGATGCCAAAAACCGTGAGCTCGTGGCGATCGATCATCTCCCAGAACCGATCGGGACTCGGCTCGTCGGGCGCGCCCTCGTACATGAAGATCGTCCCGCCGAAGGCGTGGTTGCCGATCAGGCTCCAAGGTCCCATCATCCACCCGATATCGGAGACCCAGAAGAACCGATCCTCGGGCTGGTGGTCGAACCCGAAGTAGACCTCCTTCGCACACTGAGTGAGGATTCCGGCGTGGGTGTGGACGATCCCCTTCGGTTCGCCCGTCGTCCCGGAGGAGTACAGCAGCATCGACTCGGCGCTCGAATCCAACCGTTTCGTCTCGAACTCCGGGCTCGCCGTCTCGATCGCGTCGGCCCAGGTCTCGTCGTTCTCGCCCATCGGCGTCTCGGTCTCCTCGCCGTCGAACCGTTCGTAGACGATCGTGTGCTCGACGTGCCCGGCCTGGGAAATCGCGGCGTCGGCGGCTTCCTTCAGCCGGACCTCGCTGCCCCGCCGGTAGAACCCATCGCCGGTGAACAGAACTGTGGGCTCGGCGTCGGCGATTCTCGTAGCCGTCGCATCGACGCCGAACCCGGAGAAGATCGGCACGGCGATCGCGCCGACCTTGAAACAGCCATAGAGAATCGAGATCACCTCCGGGACCATCGCCATGTACAGCCCCACCGTATCGCCCTCCTCGATACCGCGCTCGTCGAGCGCGTTCGCGACCCGGTTCGATTGGCGGTAGAGGTCCTCGTAGGTGATCTCTCGCACCTCGCCCGGCTCGCCCTCCCAGAGACAGGCGATCTCGTCTCGGGTCGCCTCGTCGGCGGCATGGCGATCGAGCGTGTTGTGGGCGAGATTAATTTTCCCGCCGGGATACCACTCCGCGAACTGCGGGCCGTCGCTGTCGTCCCGCACCGCCTCGTACTCCTCGTAGAACTCCAAGCCGAGATAGTCGGGCATCGTGTCCCAGAACCAGTCGATACCCGACTGCTCGATGCCCTCTACGTCGCCGGTGGTGCGGGCGATCAGTTCCTCGTAGTCGTCCATTCCATAGTCGTCCATGAAGGCCTTCACGTTCGTCGACTCGACGAACTCCTCTGTGGGTTCGTGGACGATCTCGTCGAACTCGCCTAACGATTCCATGATAGACCGTGGTACTCCGCCGATCTCAAAGTATCTTCGCCCAGCGGGCGACGTAGCCGCTCGCGAGAACGAGCGTCCGCCCTCACTCCGTCGTCTCCTCCTCGGTGGAAGGAACGAGCCTCACGACGAACGTCTCGCCCAGCAAGAGGAGGTTGTACGCTACCGTCACCTGAAGCCCCAACAGCAGAAAGCCCGCCACTTCGGGTAAGGAGGTGTAGGCCTGGATCGCTACGATCAGCAGGTACGCTACCAGTAAGTTGCCGCCGGTCGCCAGAAGGTGGATCGTGGACGCGACGAGCAGGTGGCTGGTCCCGCTCGGGTCCTGCTGGGCGAACAGGTGGCCGAACGCGAGAAGCGCGAGCATACCGAATCCGAGGAGACCGCCGCCGATATACGAGAAGATCTGGACGATAGTGGGTGTCGAGTACTGATTGATGAGTATCGCCCCTGCCCCCAGATGCTAAGCGTATAACCGTACGCCACCGACTCGGTCCTCAGGTTCGCTGCGAGCCGTTCTCTCCAGTCCATAGGGCGAGCGAACGTCCTGAGAGGAAATCGCTTCAGGTTTCACTGTCAAGTCGACGGTACATCCGAGACCGGGACCGAAAGCGGGCGATCGGCGGCTCGCCGCCACGGAAAACACTGATCGAGTAGGCGAGTGGCGGGGATCGATGAGGTCGTTCGAGTTCCCGATACCGCTCGTCGAGCGAGTGCTGGACGGCGTGAGTACCCAGCCGTCCGTACCGGCTTCATCACTCAACCTGGCAGGTTATGCTCCAATGGGCTTTTTCCTCTAGTAACAATGAGTGATCTGAACATCGCCCTCTCGGTGATCGGGGGCTTGATTCTCGGGTTGAGCCTCGTGGTCGGTCTGCTCAAGAGCAAATCCTACCTCCCCACACAGCCCCTCATAGCCGTACTGGTCGGTGTGTTGATCGGGCCCGCAGTCCTCGACGTGCTTCGGCTCGCGAACTGGGGGGACCCGATGACGATCTTAGAACAGGTAGCTCGATTGACGATCACGTTCTCGGTTCTGGGAGCCGCATTACGGATTCCGAGGACGTACTTCAGCGACCAGCTCAAAGCAATGGGAACGCTTCTCGGGCCCGGACAGGTGATCATGGCCGGCGTTAGCGGGCTGCTGGCGTATTTCCTGTTGGGGATTCCGTTCTGGGTTGCGATGCTTATCGGAGCGATTCTCACGCCGACCGACCCCGTGCTCGCGAGCACCATCGTCACCGGCGAGACGGCCAAGGACAACATCCCGGGGCGCATCAGACACATGCTCTCGGCCGAGTCGGGAGCCAACGACGGCGGTGCGTATCCCTTAGTCTTTCTCTCGATTTTCATGATCGAGTATCCCTTCGGGGAGGCACTGAGCCAGTGGGTGCTCCAGTCGCTTCTCTGGGACGTGTTGTTCGCGGTGGCGATCGGCATCGCGCTCGGAGCCATCGCGGGGAAAATTCAGAAGTGGTCGCTCGATCACGACTACATCAACGAGACACCGCTGTTCACCGTGACGATCGGTCTCGGACTGCTCGTACTGGGGACTGTCCACTGGCTCGGCAGCGACGGAATCCTCGCCGTGTTCGCCACCGGTCTCGCGTTCAACCGGGTCGCTCCCGGCGATCCCGAAACCGAAGAGGAAGAAGCCACGTCGATCGTCGAGCGTCTGTTTACGATCCCGATCCTCGTGCTCTTCGGCATGGCTCTTCCCTGGAGCGAGTGGGTCTCGCTCGGGTGGATCGGTCTCGTTCTCGCGGGCGCCGTGCTCCTCTTTCGCCGGCTACCGATGTTGCTCACCTTCGAGCGGTTCATCCCGCCAGTGCAGGGCCGCTTGGATGCGGGGTTCTCGGGGTGGTTCGGGCCGATCGGTGTCGCCGCTATCTACTACGCGACCCTGAGCACCCACGAGCTCGCGACGAACACCGGTTGGGTCGTCGGTAGCCTAATCATCGCCGCCTCGGTGTTGACCTTCGGGATCACGACGACACCGCTCACCGAATACTACGGGCACAGAGCCGGAAACAACAGCTCACAGGGTTCACAGGGGGACACCAGTGGAACACCGACGGACTGAACGCGAGAACGCGAGGGCGTTCGCGTTCCCGTGTCTCGATGCTGAACGCGCCGATCGGCATCACCACCGCGATCGCGACTCGGACGCCCGGAACGGAGAGGAGCATGCGGTAACGACGGGCTGGAAGTATGGCTGAGTGGTACGTGAAGGTCGGCGAAAACGTCGGGTTAGCACTGACTCGCCTCGCGCCCCTGATGGGTTCGTTGATACTCGTCTCGCTGTTCTACGGGGAGTACTACGCGATCCCGGGCGTGCTCGCCTCGATCGGCGTCGTCTTCGCTGTCGGTTGG
>PXRA01000027.1:10370-11222 GCA_003021725.1 Halobacteriales archaeon QH_8_64_26 | reverse complement strand
GTTACCCAGTTCGGCCAGCTACTGGGAATCGAACACCTCGGTCAGCAACTGAACCTGCTGCTCGCCATAGGGCTTGCGACCGGCCTGTTTGCCTCCCTTGTGCTTGCGGCGCTTCTCACCGGCCACCGACTCGACACTAAGTTCAGTCGAAGCGGGCTGGCCGGCGGGCTGGTCTGGCTCGCCGCTACAGTGCTAACGGGCTCGCCGGTGACCGCACTCGGGGCCGGCGCGGGAAGCGCGATCGTCGTCACCGTCGCGGCGTTCGCCCGATCGGTCGGCGAGCCGCGGGACACGGGGAGTGCGACGTCGGGCGGACGACGGGCGGTTCTCGGGAGCCTCGCGAGCGCGCTCGGCGTCAGCCTTCTCGGCTACGTGCTCGGGAACCGACAGACATCGACGGTCACACCCCAAGCGGCGGCCTCGACGGAGAGAAGCAGCGAAACGAACGCTAGCGACGCGAGCGAGGGGAATCCCGACACCAATGGGACCGACGCTGAAAGCGGCGAAAGCGGTGAAAACCCTGAAAACGACGAAAACGCCGGCGAGGGCGCGAACGCTCGGACGATCGAGGACTTTCTCGCCGTCGCGGAGGAGCGCTCGCTCGGCGTCGCAGGACTCGAAGGGCTGGTCAGCGGCGAGGACTTCTACGAGGTCGACATTCAAAACGTCAACCCGAACGTCACCCGCCAGGAGTGGTCGCTCTCGATCACCGGCGCGGTCGAAAGCGAGGCCGACTTCGGCTACGCGGACGTGACCGCGATGGGCCGTGAACTCCGCTTCGGCACGCTTCGCTGTGTGAGCGATACGCTCAACGGGACGAACATGGACAACGATCTCTGGACCGGCGTGCCG
>PXRA01000027.1:0-10355 GCA_003021725.1 Halobacteriales archaeon QH_8_64_26 | reverse complement strand
GCCCTTTACCCCGAAAGCACGGCTATCCGGTTCGGGCCCTCGTGCCGGGTCACTGGGGCGAGATCAGCGTCAAGTGGCTCGATGAGATCGAAGTCCTCGATGGTCCTCGGAAAGGGTTCTGGGAGGAGCGGGGCTGGCACGGTACCGGACCGGTGAACACGGTCGCGAAACTGCACGCGGTGAACCACCTCGATAACGGAAATATAGAGGTCGCCGGCCACACCTATGCGGGAACGCGGGGCATCGAGCGCGTCGAGGTCTCGACCGACGGCGGCGGGACGTGGCAGCCGGCGGCGCTTTCCGAACGCCTCCCGCCCGGAACCGCCGCGCCACAGAGCGCCGAGGCCGCCGAGAACGCCTGGCGACAGTGGGGCTACACCTACGAGCCGCCCGAGGGCGAACACGAGGTCGTCGTCCGCGCGGTCGATGGCACCGGTACCCTCCAACCCCGCGACGAGACGGACAGTCCCTTCCCCAGCGGCGCTACCGGCTGGGTGTCGAGGACCGTCGGCGGCGGGGACGGGCTGTTCGGATAGCCATCACCCACGGCTGCCGGAGAACGCTCGGGTGGAACACCGCAAACGCCGAGCACACGGAGAGACAAGCATTAATGCCCGTCCACTCAAGCGTCCCCATGAACGGCATCGAACCGACGCGTAGCGCTTCACTCCGGACATGACCCTTACGAAACGCGTCATACCCTGTATCGATGTCGACCTCGACGACGATGGGAATCCGGCAGTCTATACCGGCGTCAACTTCGAGAACTTAGAATATACCGGCGATCCCGTCGAGATGGCGAAGCTCTACAACGAGGCCGGGGCCGACGAGTTCGTCTTCCTGGACATCACCGCCTCCGCGGACGGTCGGGAAACGATGCTCGATACGGTCTCGCGGGTGGCCGACGAGGTATTTATCCCGCTGACCGTCGGCGGGGGGATCCGGACCCGCAAGGACATCAAAGAGACCCTCCGGGCGGGCGCCGATAAGGTCTCGATCAACACCGCTGCACTCTCCCGTCCCGAACTGATTACCGAAGGTGCGGCGGCCTTTGGCAACCAGTGTATGGTCGTCTCGGTCGACGCCCGCCGCCGGTACGACGACGCGGGCGAGTACTACGCCGAGATCGACGGCGAGTCCTGCTGGTTCGAGTGCACGGTAAAGGGCGGCCGGGAGGGGACCGGCGTGGATTGTGTTTCCTGGGCGGAGAAAGCCCAGTCCCGCGGGGCAGGGGAGCTGTTCGTGAACTCGATCGACGCCGATGGTACGAAAGACGGCTATGACATTCCCCTCACCCGGGCCGTCTGTGAGAACGTCTCGACACCCGTTATCGCTTCTTCCGGGTGTGGCGGACCCGCGGACATGGAAGAAGCCTTCCGTGAGGCCGGCGCGGACGCCGCGCTCGCCGCCTCGATCTTTCACTTCGGGGAGTACACCATCGAGGAGACCAAGGCGTATCTCGCCGAGCGGGAGATTCCAATGCGGCTCTAAGCAAGGACGGTAGTTAGGAGAGCCGACGGGAAAACGGTCGGTCGGGTCTCGACACGGATACTCGGAACCCTACGCCGCCGCAGCGGTCTCGAAGGACTCGCGCAGCGCGGTCGTCCTCTCGGTAATGCCTCCGGCAGCGTCTTCGAGCGCGTCGAGCGTATCGACGCCTGCCTCGGTTTTGATCGTGAGGATCGGCTCGGTCTGGCCGCCCGATTGCTCGGGGTTCATGTCGTAGGTCGCGGCGGTAACCCCCTCGGTCTCCAGGAGGGATTCTTTGAGCACGTTCATGAAGGTGTGATCCTCGCCGGCGAGCTCGATCGAGAGTTCGTTATCCAGGCGTTCGGTGACCCGTAGTTCCATACTCTGGGTACCTGGCCTCGGCGTTTCAGCGTTTCGTCTCCAGGACCCCCAGGGCGATCGCGGGTGGAGTCAACCCGATCGATCACGGCCTCCGGGGATTCGGTCGTCAGGAGCGCCAGTACGACCCGGTGAACAGAACGAGTACGGGGATGATCTCCAGCCGGCCGAACCACATCAACCCGATCATGAACAGCTTCGACCCAGG
This sequence comes from Halobacteriales archaeon QH_8_64_26, assembly GCA_003021725.1. Taxonomy (GTDB): domain Archaea; phylum Halobacteriota; class Halobacteria; order Halobacteriales; family Halococcaceae; genus PXQR01. The sequence continues at coordinate 8,299 of PXRA01000027.1, read as the reverse complement.
AGGGAGCGACAGGTAGCTGCCCATCGGCCCGACGACGCCGAAGCACGGCCCGACGTTGCCGAGCGTCGCCGCGACCGCGCTCATCGCTTCGAGAACCGACAGCGAGACACCAGCGATCCGCGTATCGATCAGTACCAATCCGGTAGCAAAAAAGCCCACGAAGTAGATGAGCACGAACGCGAAGATACCCTCGATGCCGCGCTCGTCGACCGGCTGACCGCCGAGGCGAACGGGCCGTATCGCGTCGGGATGGACAGTTCTGAACAACTCGCGCCGGAGAGTCTTGTAGATCACCACCCACCGGACGACCTTCACCGCGCCGCCGGTCGAACCCGCCGAGCCCCCGACGAACATCCCCAGCAGGAGGACGAACCTGGCTGATTCGTTCCAGTCATTGAAATCGAGGCTCGCGTACCCGGTCGTCGTAATTATCGAGACGACCTGGAAGACGCCGTGGCGTAGCGAGGCTCCGAGGTCGCCGGCGATACGACCGATGTCGGGACCGCCCAGGAGGGCCGGATCGGTAAAGACCAACAGCGCCGCGAGCGCGGAGAGCACGGCCAGTACACCCGCGTATGCGCGGAACTCGGTGTCACTGCGGAGGACACCCTCCGCGCTGAGGACGCTCCGGTCGCCGCGAAGCGCCTGCCAGACGAGCGCGAAGTTCGTCCCCGCGACGATCATGAGGGGGATAATAATCCACTGGACGATCGGCGCGAAGGCCTCGATACTTCGGGCTTCCGGCGAGAACCCGCCGGTAGGCAGCGTCGTCAGCGGGTGGGCAACGGCGTTGAACAGCGTCATGTTCGGCGCGAGCCCCACGAGATGCAGTCCGTACAGGAGGACGAATTCGAGAACTGTGAAAGCGATGTAGGCGATCCACAGCGCGCGAGCGGTCTCGGCGATGTGGGGGGTGAGCTTCTGAAGGCCTGGCCCAGGGGTTTCGGCGTCCATGAGTTGAGCGCCCCCCGACCGCGAGCTCGGGTAAAATCGCGACCGCGAGGACGACGATGCCCATCCCGCCGAGCCACTGGGTCTCCTGGCGCCAGAGCATGAGGCTGAGCGAGGGTCCCAGCGCCGGCGAGCACGTCGGCCCTATCGACGTGTTCGCGTCGGAGGAAGTCCCGATCGGTCCCGTCGTGGTGCATGACCGTCCTCCGCGGTAGCTCTTCGGCGAGTTCGCGGGCGCGATCGGCGTCGCGTTCGATCAGGCGCGGGCGAAAGCCCCCCTCCTCCAGTAGGCAAGCGGTAAGTGCCCCTACGGCACTGCCGCCGACGATCACGACGTCGCCGACCGACTCTACCTCGGGCGCGAGCGCGCTCGCGAAGTCCTTGACGCTTGCAGGGCTACCGATTACCACCGAATCGTCGCCGGCCTCGATGACCGTCTCCCCGCTCGGGGAGAGGACCTCCTCGCCGCGGAGCACGGCGGCAAGGGTGAGGCGCTCGTAACGGTCGGTTTCCTGTACTGTGTCGCCGACGATCGGGCTCCGTTCGGTGACGGCGAGTTGGGCCATCCGCACGCGATCGTCCGCGAAGGAATCGACGTCGTGGGCCGCGGGTAAGCCGATTACCCGGACGATGGTCTCGGCGGTCAACAGGTCGGTGCCGACCATGAAATCGACCCCGAAGGCCCCCTCGGCCTCCCCCCAGGTATCGAGATACTGGGTTCGCCTGACGCGGGCGATGCGGAAAGCGTTGCCGGCGATCGCCGCCGTGCCACAGATCACGAGGTTCGTCTCGTCGTCGTCGGTGCTCGCGATGACGATGTCGGCGTCAGCGATGCCTGCCTCCCGGAGCATCGCGAGTAAGGTCCCATCGCCCTGTAGGGCGAGGACGTCCTGACTGTAGGTCAGGTTCTCGATCCGGTCGGGATTCCGGTCGATGACGGTGACGTCGTGGGCGGCCGCGAGGCTCGCGGCGATGCTCGAGCCGACCTCGCCCGCCCCGACGACGATCACGTTCACGAGCGGACCTCCGCGGTCATCGTTCGTCTTGGCCCCCAGAGGAGTAAGTCGGTTTCCTTCCGAGGAGGACGAACTACCGTCCCTCCGTCCCCGTTCCCCGAGGAGTCATGCCAGGAGTATAGGCCCACGCCGAACCGAGCGTCGGCTATGGGACGGGACGGGAGCGGCGAGGCGATGGTCGAGAAGCGATATCAGGAGTCGGTTTCGGGTCCCTCGTTCCCATCGGGTCGGGGAACGCGGGTCCGCTCGGAGTCGGTCGGATCGACGCCCTCTATGGCTTCGGCACGGTCGGTGTTCTTCGGGGTTTCGACGTGCCAGCGGCTGAGGTCGTCGTAGTCGGCGAGTCGAGAGGAGACCCGTTCTTTGAGGTCGTCGTCGTTGACGTTGATCTCGAAGGCATAGCGCATCTCGGCCTCACCATTGCTCGTGCGTTCGACGTTCGCGCTGATTAGTTCGTTATCGAAGTAACACGGCGAGAGCCGTGTCATCACGTGCTTGTAGACGGTGCCCTCGACCATGCGAACGGCCTTTCTGGCGGCCGAATCGACCGCGCGGGCGACGTACCCGATCGAGTCGGAGCCCTCGCCGACGGCGTCGTCGACGTCGCCCTCCGCGAGTTCGACGGCAGAATCGGAAAGCTCCCCGCCCGCAGCGCCCAGATCCTCCGTCGGCGTCCGGCCCGCCCGCTCGCCCTTGCCTTCTTCGACTGACATCTGTTCGGCGGTCTTCGCGTTGATGTCCTCGCCGAAGCGCTCGTGAGCCTTCGGCCGCCACTCGTTCCATTCCTCGAAGGCCTCGCCCGAGACCCCGGCCTCCGCGAGGGCCTCGCTGATCCGCTCGCCGTGCTCGACGATGGCGACCCAGCCGCCCTCCTGTTTGAATCCGGCAATGCTCTCTTCCATGTGAGTGCTACAGCGGTCGACGGACATTACTGCTGTGGTGTGTAATGTAAACACAAGTAACAGTTGCCGTCGGTCGGCCGTCGATCCGCCGCTCGGATACGACGTCCCGAACGGACGATCGTGTAGGTCGGCCATTAAGTTGATAGCCGAACGGGTCCGATCGTTCGATGTGGTCCTCACATGAAACGAACGACAGTACTCGCGCGAAGCACCTTCGCGTTGTTCGTCGGCGCGTTGCTCCTCAGTGCCGGCGCGTCGACCGCCCTAGCCGACGGTAGCGCCTCGCAGTCGGCAATGGATGACAGCACCGACAAACGAACAGTCAGTGACCTCACGATCGACGGTCTCGACGTTGCGATCGAGGACGTTCACCTCACGGGCGAGGGACTACCCGAAATCCAGGTCGAGGACCGCACCTACACGATCGAGGAACAGTCGGTCACGATCGACGGCGCGAGCGTGCGGATAAACGACGCCGAGATCGGAATCGACGATCTCAGCGTGCGGATCGGGGACTCGACGATCGCGGTTCGGAACGTCACCGTCGGCGAGGAATAGGACGAGCTACTACACTCGGCCCGCGTTCTCAGGACGGCCGTCTCGGGAGTCGACGCTCGGTTCACCACCGGTGTTCTCAGGCCGAACCCTCCCGACGAACAGCCGTTTTCCCTGCCGCTTACCACCGTGCTTACGGTGATAAGCCGCTTCCCGTCGTGTGTCGTGGCAAGCGGTCGAGCCAGGCCAGTATCAAGAGCGGGTATGAGCGAACGTGGTCACACGCTACATAGAGCCGATCGCGCCGACGGCGCTGTGAAGAATACCCAATACCCCCGATAGCCGGCCGTCGCCGAGTATTCGTTATACCGTCGGTGCTACTACCCGAACATCTGGCGCATCACTGGGTGCATCTCCATGAGCTGTTCCTCGGCGATCTCCTCGTAGAGCTTGTAGGTGATCGAGACGGTGAGCAGTAGTCCGGTACCGCCGACGTTCCCGATCGTCCCCATCATGTTCGCGCCCACAGCTAAGAGACCGACCAAGGCCCCGCCGATCACCGTCACCTGGGGGATGTACCGTTCGAGGACTTTTTCCATGACGCCGGGGTTCTGCCGGAAGCCCGGGATCTGCATGCCGGAGTTCTGGATCTGTTTGGCCGTTGCTTCCGGACCCATGTCGGTGGTCTCGACCCAGAAGATCGCGAAGATCGCTCCACCGACCACCATGAAGGTCAGATCGACGAGGATCCGTAGCAGTATCTGCCAGGGTTCCTGGGCGACGCCGCCGGCCCACCACATCCAGTCCTCCGGCCGGTAGATCGGCGCGAAGTAATAGAACAGGCCGCCGACCGGTGCGCCGTTCGCATAGACGCCGAGCCAGTCTGGCATGTTCGCGAGTTGGGACTGGAGGATCTGGCCGAGGAACTGGATGTTCGCCTGGATCGCCCGTACGAGGATCATCGGCAGGACGCTCGCGTAGATGAGTTTTACCGGGAAACGCCCGCGAGCGCCCTTCACGCGAGCGTGTGAGAGGGGGATCTCGACGCGGACGCTCTCGGCGTAAACGACGATCGCGAAGATCAGCAAGGTCGTGAAGACGGCCACGAGCTGTCCTTGACCGATCAACAGTGTCTGGATCCCCTGGGCGGTGAGTACCGACACGTCGGAGCTACCCGTGAGGATGCCGATCCAGGTCGGGATGAGTCCCGACCGGCCGCCGACGGCTTGGACGTCGAACAGTCCACGGAGGAGCTGCTGGGAGACCCCGGCGATGATGAAGAGACCAACCCCCGAACCGACGCCCCATTTCGAGATGATCTCGTCCATATAGAGAATGAGCACGCCGCCGACGAAGATCTGGGCGAACAGGAGTAGTTGGACACCGAAGACATTGATGCCGAGCGCCTGGGCGAGCTGTTGGCTTGGCGGCAGGAAGTTCCCGAAGAAAACCAGGGGAACGCCCGTCAGGACGACCATCACGAGCACCAATAGCTTCTGGAGACCCTGGTAGAGGACCTGGTCGCGCGGGTCGCTCGTATCCAGCCCTAAGAGGTTGGCACCGCCGAGCAACTGCAGGACGATGCTCGCGGTGACGATCGGCCCGATCCCGAGTTGCATGATCGTCCCGGGGTTGCCCGCGAGGATCGCCCGGAACTGGCCGAAGGGATCGCTTCCGCCGCTGGCCAGTCCATAGAGGAAGACGTTCGTGAGGAAGAAATACAGCACCAACACGCCTGCCGTCCAGCTCAGCTTCCGGCGGAAGGGAACGTGGCCTTCCGGCCGGGCGACCGACGGCATCCGCGTGAGTACCGGTTCGGCGGTTTCTTTCCAGCCCATGTCCTAGGCCGCCGCTCAGGACTCGTCCGCTATAGTCCCTTCGTTGCCGTTCTCGGCGTCGCCGTCCTCCGCTTCGCGTTCGGCTTCGGCGGCTGCCCGGCCGCGCTTGCTAAGGGTCGCTTCGCCGCCCGCCTCGGCCAGCAACTCCTCGGCGCTCGCCGAGAAGTCGTCGGCGACGATCTCCAAGGTTTGGCGCACCTGCCCGCCGCCGAGTACCTTCACGACGTCGGCGTCGTGGCCGTCCTCCACGACGTCCCGGACGTCGATCCGGTAGCCCTCGTTGATCTCTTCGGCGAGGTCCTCGGCGGCCAGCAATGCGGCGTCCTCGTCGAGACCCCGAAGTTCGATCGTTCGAACGTCCGGTTTGGTCTTCGGGGGGCGGGTAAAACCATGTTTGCCGGTCGGTTCGTAGTTGTGCTTCTCGTGTTTGGAGCGCCCGGCGCGGCCGCGGCCGCCGCGGTGGCCGGCCCCACGGCGATTCTTGTGGGAGCCGCCGCCGTGGGTGCGCGAGCCGCGCTGGCGTCGTTTCTTGCTCGTCATTTTATAGTCCGTAGTCGTATGAGAGTCGTCTCGTGTCGTTGTGGTGTCCGTCGGTTCCTCTCAGTGTCGTCCCTGAGTTCTCAGCGCATCGAGCGAAGCAGGCCGTCGATTGCCTCGGTGTCGTGGCGACCGAGTTCGCCGCCTTCCTTCCTCGGGTGCTTGAGGCCGTCGTGGCCGCCACGCGGTGGGTGCAAGCGAAGCACCGGCGCGATGCCCTGCTCCCGGAGGGTGGTCTCCTCGGCGAGCAAGGCGTCGGCGAGCGCCGGGATATCGGCGTAGTCGGTATGTTCGCTCACCCACTCCTCGGTGATCTCGCCCTCGCCTTCGATGGGTTCGCCTCGCCGGGCGAGAAGCGTCGCGAGCACGCCGGAACTGGGCTCGCCGTAGGCGACGAAGTCGTTTACCTTCGCGACCATCCCGTCGTAGGTATCGGTCTCGGGGACGAGCGCGCAGTGGTTGACCCGATGGACGTTGAGCATGCTGAGGGTATCGCTCGCTCCCTGGCTCATGTTCACCTCGCCGCGCAGCTGGACGAGTGCTTGCATCAGTCGCTCGCCTCCCCTTCTGTGCTCACGCTCTCGGTACTAGTATCAGCCTCGGGATCGACGCCCGTCCGATCGACCGGGATCGGCCGCGGCCCCCGGGAGTTAGACGCCTGGCGTAAGGCATTGAACGTCGCCTTCGCGAAGTTAACCGTTGTCCGGGTCTTGCCCGAACTCCGGGTCCAGGCGTCCTCGATACCCGCGAGTTCGAGCACGCTACGGGGGGTCTCGGCCGCGGCGAGTCCCAGGCCCTTCGGCGCTGGAACGACATCGATCTCGACGCTGCCGGCCTTCCCCGAGGTACGCCGGGCGAGCGAGTGAGTGCCCCCGGGACGGTCCTCCCAGGAGCCACTGCCACGCTCGACGTGGATCACGTTCAGCTTCGCGATCTCGATGGCCTTCTGGATGCCCGAGCCGACCTGGTCGTCCCGGCCCTCCGCGAAGCCGACGAACCCGTTCCGATCGCCGATCGCGACCACACACCGGAACTTGACCCTCCTACCGGAGTCGGTCATCCGCTGGACCATGTTGATATCGAGCACTTCGTCCTCGATACCGCCCAGCAGCTGGTCGGTGATCTCGGGTTCCTTGAAGGGTAGCCCCGAGTTCAGCGCTTCCTGCATCGTCTCGATCTCGCCCTCGGCAACCAAATTGCCGAGGCGAGTGCGTGGGTCCCAGCCGCGACTCATAGCTCACCCTCTGTTCCTAGGTCGTTTCCGGCTTCCGATTCGAGGCGCTCGCGCGTCTCCTCGAAGTGACCGGGCAACTCGGTCGCGTCGAACTCGCCGGAGTAAAGGGGCTCCTCGCGGTCGGCAGCGTACTCGGCGATGTGATCGCCCCGCGTCCGTGCCCACTCCGCGAAGACCGACTCGTTGTGTGGCACCTCCAAGCCGGCGTCGATCGCGCCCTCCTGGACGGCGAAGATCCTGTTGCCCGGCGTCGCGGATTCGAGGCCGATATCGAGGACCGCGTTCTCCATGCCGGCCTCGATCGCCCGTAGCCCCGCGAGATAGCCAGTCAGGTAGGCCGCCGGCAGATTCCCTAAGGGAGCCTCCCAGCCGAACTCGCGCAGATCGGACGACCGCGCGCTCGCGAGCGTGTGGTCGCCCTCCGCGCCCGCGGTCATCAGCTGAGCGGTGATCTGTCTGTTCGACGTCCGGGCGACCAGCCGCGGGCGGCCGGACTTCAGCAAGCGGAGGCGCTGGCGGTAATCAGTGCGATCCTCCCGCCGTCGGCGCATCGGTACTTTGTACCGGGGACCGGTCGCCATCAGGTCTCACCCCGTTCGATCGCGACATCGTAGTTACTTTGAGCGAAGGCGAGCAGCCGATCGACGCTGTCGAACTCGCCGCCGCCGGCCTTGTTGTACAGATCGCGGTATTGGGTAGGGGTAAGCGTCCCGTCGGCGCGCAACTCCTTCAGCGTGCGGCGCTGGGCGCGGATACGGGACTCCCACTCGGACTTGCGGGGGTTTCGGGCCCCTTGCTCGCCCCGGCGCTTCCCCGGGCCCTTCCGGTGGCCGTAGGCGCGTTTCTCCGCGCGCTCGCGGGCCCGGCCCCGGGAATTACCCGATTTACCTTCCGCGTCGATGCTTCCCTGTTGAACGAGCTCGCGGACGTCCTCGCGGGTGATCGCTTCGGCGATCTCGCCCTGGGCGTCGGGATCGAACCAGACGCGGTTCTCCCCGACATCCAGAACGTCCGCGGCGAGTCGTTTCTGTGCGGTTAGATCGGTCATCGTTAGTTCTCCGCTACCTCCTCGGAGTCTACCTCGACTTCGACTTCCTCGTAGGTGGGGTTGAGGACTCTGATATCGCCGTCCTCGGCGCGGTCCTCGATGCGTTCTCGCTTCCGGCCGCCGACCCCTGAGGCGATGCGCACCGCTTGGGAGTCGCCGTCTACGTTCTCCAGATCGTCGACGTTGTGGACCCGGACCTCCTCGAAGCCACTGGGATGTCGGTCCCGGACGGCCGTCGGCGATCGATACCCCGAGTTGACGACCGCGCCCTTGCCCTT
>PXRA01000026.1 GCA_003021725.1 Halobacteriales archaeon QH_8_64_26 | reverse complement strand
GGCGAGATACCGCGGTCCTCCAGTTGATAGGCCGGCTGTTGGTCCTCGCTCATATCGAGGGCGTCGACGAACGCACTCATATGCGGTGCCCCGTGAGGCCCGTAATCTTCGGGGTCTTCTTTCATCTCGTAGCTAACCCCTGTATCGACCAGTACGGTACCCTCGGGATGTTCGATACAGTACACCGGACAGGGCATGGTGTAGGTCTCGCCCATGTCCTGTAGCTGGACGGTGATGCTGTTGTCGATGTTCCAGTCCGCCGCGCTCATGACGTGCAGTTTCGATGCGGTCATCGGTGGCTACACCCCATTCCGTGAGCGGCCGCGGTATGAAGATACGTATCGAGGCGGTACTCACGATAGCCCATCAGTTACTACGAACGACCCCCGTTTGCTTCCGTATCGAGCATCACTGCTCGCTTCGATCTCCTATCCATCGGAAGTTTCGCAATGACGAACGCTTTATGCATGATCAGGGCAGAAAAACATGACGGACGAGGCTCGTAAAGAGTACGTGTGACTGACCGCGGGCAGGTGACGATCCCGAAGGAAATGCGCGATGCTACCGGCATCGCTGCCCCAGGAGACGTGGTAGTCAGGCGTCGTGATTCGGGAGCAGTCCTCATCGAACCGGTTCCGACCGTCGAGGACCTGCACGGCTGTCTACAGGGTGACGCCGGAGAGGCGGACGAGGACGCGGATACGGTCTTGGCCGAGAGCCGTCGTGCCGATACGAACGCCACCGAACGACTGGTCGACGAGAACGAATGAGTTCGCCACCACTGCAGTCGGTCGCCTTCGATACGCAGCCGCTGCTGTGGTTCTTTCGTGCGATCGAGAGCGACGAGCAGGTGAAACGGTATCTCGCGGCCGTCGAACGCGGCGAGATCGAAGCCTCGGTTTCGAGACCGAACCTCGCGGAACTGTTCTACGTCGGCGCGCGCTTAGAGGACCAACAGTGGGCCGATCGACGAACGACCGACCTCCGGAACATCGGCGTTGCCGTCGTCGGTGACCGAGACCTCCGGAAACCCGCAGCACGACTCAAGCACCGTTACGGGCCGTATTTCCCGATCGGTGACGCCTACGCGCTGGCAGCGGCGATCGACGGCGATGTCCCCCTTCTGGTCGGCGACGATAACGACTGGGACGATCCGATCGACGACGGCTACGACGTGATTCGAGTCGGCGACCTGTAATCGTCCGTTCTCACCTTACCGGATACCATTGGACTCGTGCGATACTACGCGTTCCGCTCGATGTTCTCGATAACGATGTCGGCGAACTCGCTCGTTCCCACCCGTTCGGCCCCCTCGATCTGGCGCTCGATGTCGTAGGTGAGGCGCTTGTCGAGGATCGCCTCCTCGACGGCGTCGTAGATCAACTCGGAGGCCTCTTCCCAGCCGAGGTGTTCGAGCATGATTCGTCCGGAGAGGATCATCGCCGTCGGGTTGACCTTGTCCTGGCCCTCGTATTTCGGCGCGCTTCCGTGTACCGGTTCGGCGACGAAACGGCCGTCGCCCAGGTTCGCACCCGGCGCGATCCCCAGGCCGCCGATCTGGGCACCCGCCGAGTCCGAGAGGTAATCGCCGTTGAGGTTGGGCATCGCGAGCACGTCGTACTGGCCGGTGCGGGTCAGCAGCTGCTGGAGCATGTTGTCCGCGATGCGGTCGTTGACGACGACTGTCCCCGGGGCGGCCTCGCCGTCCTGTTCCTTCCAGAGGGTGTCCTCGCTGATGACGGTCTCGCCGTACTCCTCTTCGGCGACCTCATAGCCCCAATCCCGGAAGGTCCCCTCGGTGAACTTCATGATATTGCCCTTATGAACGAGGGTCACGGTATCGCGGCCGCGTTCGAGCGCGTAGTCGATCGCTCGCCGCACCAAGCGCTTGGTGCCGAACTCCGAGATGGGCTTGATGCCGATGCCGACGTCACCCTCGTGGATCGACTCGCCGAAACCCATCTCATCGGCGACGAACTCTCGGACTTGCTCTACTTCCTCGGTGCCGGCTTCCCACTCGATGCCGGCATAGACGTCCTCAGTGTTCTCCCGGAAGGAAACCATGTCCATGTCCTCGGGCTCGCTGACCGGCGAGGGGACGCCGTCGATGTAGTAGGTCGGCCGGACGTTCGCGTACAGATCCAGGCGCTGGCGCAGGGCGACGTTCAGGCTCCGGTAGCCCGCGCCGACGGGCGTCGTGAGCGGGCCCTTGATGCCGACCTTGAACTCCCGAAAGGCATCCAAGGTGTCCTCGGGGAGATTAGTGTCGTACTCCTCGCGGGCGCTCGCACCGGCATACACCCGCATCCACTCGATACTCCGACCGGTGGCCTCGGCCGCGGCACTGAGTACCTGCTGGGCGGCCGGCCCGACGTCCGTGCCGACGCCGTCGCCGTAGATGATCGGCACGATGGGACGCTCGGGAACGTCGAGTTCGTCCTCGCCTTCGGCGAGTTCGACCGCCTCGCCCTCGCTCGGGACCTCCACGCGATCGTAGCTCATGGACCCTTCTCGCCCCGGTGTCGGTAAAAGGCCTGCTATCGCCGGTGTATCCGTGGTATCGTGGCCCACGGACGTTCGATCGACGGGAGGATACCGAATTCGGTTTCACCGTCGGTCACCCCGAGAGGGGTATGCGAGTCATCGTTCACGGCGGTGCGGGAGCCGACCCCGAGGACCCCGCCGGCCGCGGAGCAGTTCTCGATAGGGCCGCCGCCAGCGGGGCCGAGGAGGGAAGCCCTACCAATGCCGTCGTCGCCGCAGTATCGGTTCTCGAAGGCTCGCCGCGGTTCAACGCCGGGATCGGCGGGGCGATCCAGTCCGACGGCGTCGTCAGAACCGACGCCGGGATCATGACCGAGGCGGACGCGGTGGGCGGGGCCTGCTCGATGGTCGGCGTGCGCGATACCCTCTCGGTCGCCCGGCAGGTCATGGAGGAGACCTCCCACGTCCTGCTCTCGGGGGAGCAAGCCCGTGCGTTCGCCGAGGCCCAGGGCATCACGACCGACGTCGACCTCCGCACCGAAGCGACCCGCGAGCGGTGGACCGAACTCGATCCGCCCGCGATCGAGAACTACACCGACCACCTCGCGTGGGTAAACGATCGCTTTGGCGAGGAGAGCGACGCCGACGGTACCGAAGGTGAGGGAAGAGGCGCCCGCTCGCACGATACGGTCGGGGCGGTCGCGGTGGGTGGGGGACGGATCGCAGCGGCGACCTCGACCGGCGGGCGGTGGTGTGCGCTCGCCGGGCGGGTCGGGGACGTCCCGCAGGTCGGCTCGGGGTTTTTCTGTTCGCCGGCCGGCGGCGCGAGCGCGACGGGGGCGGGCGAGGACATCGCCAAGACGGCGCTTTCCCGGCGAGCGGTCGATTTCCTCGAAGACGGGCAAACGCCCCAGGACGCCGCCGAGCGAGCGATCGGGGCCTTCGACGAGCGGACGAACTCCGAAGCCGGCGTGATCGTGGCCGGCCGCGAGGGGGCGACCGGTAGTGCCTACAACTCCGCCGCGATGCAGGTGAGCGTGGCGGAGGAAGGCCGGTAGCCGGCAGCCACATCGAGCGGCGATCGAACGGGACTCGACAGCGGAAGCCCTTTGGCCGGTTCGGCCGGAACCTGGGATATGAGCAGCGTGGACCTCGATAGCGAGAAGTACGAAAAGCACCGCGAGGCGGGCGCGATCCTCGCACAGGTCCGCGAGGAAGCCGCCGAGCGCTGCGAGGTGGGCTCGAACTACCTCGAACTCAGCGAGTGGACCGAAGAGCGCATCCGCGAGCTGGGGGGCCAGCCGGCCTTTCCGGTCAATATCAGCGTCGATAACGAAGCCGCCCACGGGGCCGCGCGGCCCGAGGACGATCGGGAGATCGGCGAGGAGATGGTCAAACTCGACATCGGCGTCCACTGTGAGGGCTGGCTCGCCGATACCGCGGTGACGGTCGACTTATCAGGTCACGACGACCTGGTCGAAGCGCCCGCCGCTGCCCTCGATGCCGCCCTCGATACCGTCGAGGCAGGCGTCGAGACGGGGGCCATCGGCGCGGCGATCGAGGACGCGATCGGGGAGTACGGCTACAATCCGGTCGTCAATCTCACCGGTCACGGCCTCGGCCACTGGGACCAGCACGTCCCGCCGAACGTCCCGAACCGGGCGGTGAGCCAGAGCACGACGCTTTCCGTCGGCGATGTGGTCGCGATCGAACCCTTCGTCACCGACGGCTCGGGGAAGGTGAGCGAGGGGTCGGCCACCGCGATCTACGCGCTCGAACGCGAGGGCTCGGTGCGCAATCGCCAGGCCCGCGAAGCCCTGAGCCAGATCACCGAGGAGTTCCGGACGCTTCCCTTCGCCGTCCGGTGGCTCGACGTGAGTAGACCGGGGATGGCACTACGCCGTCTCGAACGCCAGGACCTCGTACATGGCTATCCCGTCCTCAAGGAAAGCGAGGGTAGCCTCGTCAGCCAGAAGGAACACACGATAATCGTCACCGAAGACGGCTGTGAGGTCACGACGCGAGCGGACTGAGCCGAGCGATGGTTTTTGATGACTGGGCGAGAGCGAAGCTCTCGCTGTTGCAACAAATGCTTCGAATTTGTGTCACAAATTTTTGCTGGGTCCCTAAATGAGCGATCGAAGAGAGCGAACGGGACCAGCAAAGAGGGCGTGTTCAGGACTCGGTCGTGAAGTGTGCGAGATCCGTAGTGGTCACGACGCCGATCGGGTCGCCGTCCTCGGTGACGGGCAGTTTCTTGACGCTGTTTTTAGCCATTCGCCGGCCGGCGGTCGAGACCGATTCGGTCGGGCGGACGGTGACCACCGGCGAACTCATTACGTCGCCGATCGTCGTTTCCGGGTTGATCCCCGCGGCGACGCTCGCGACGACGTCAGTCTCGGTGAGGATCCCTTCGACCCGTTTGCCGTTCTCGCGTTCGGCCGCGACGAGCAACGAGCCGATATGGTGATCGACGAGTTCGCCGGCCGCTTGTGCGATCGTGTAGTCGGCCGCGACCGTCCTGATGGGGCTAGTCATGATCTCGCTCACGGGTATCTCCCTGCTCGACATGGGGTATTCCCTCTACTGATCGCTCGGACCCCGGGATCTTAATTGTGGACCCTCGCCGACGCTACCCGGTGCTCCCCGGGGTGGTTCGCTCGTGTCGATAACCGAGGACCGAGAGTCGGATCGGACGAGAACCCCTTTGTGATCCAGGCGTGTGACTGATTATCGGGCCGACTCTCGACACAGAGTGCCGGGCGCCTCTGACACCGGCAGCGCGGGCCGGCCGGCGACCGCCACCGCCATCGGCCCGCTGCGGCGTGCACTCCGTGTCGATAGGCAATGAAGTGAAATCGCCGCTGCCCGCCCGCCGGGGCACCGGGTGGGACGGCCGGTGGGGCGCTCGTCTCGTTTCTCACGCGTCGTAGCTTCGAGCCGCGGCTCATCCCTCGACGTGGCCCCGCCGTCGGGGCTGTTCAGGGTGGCCGAGAAACGAGCACGGGTCCGCCCAGCGCGTCCTCAGGCGAGGTCCTCGGCGTCGGATCGGGAGTCCTGATCGGAGGCGGCCTCCCCGCCGGACTCCTCGACGCGATCGGCGATGAAGCCGCTGCGGAAACCGATCCATCCCAGGACGCTGATGAAGAGGATCGGCGGAAGGATGACGAAGCCCCACAGCGGGTCGAGCCCCCAGAACAGAAGCAAGATGACGTCCGCGAGCCCGAGCGCGAGGAAGGGCGTTATCGCGAGTGCGGCCTCCCGCCGGTTCCGGCTCGCGTCCGTACCGAGGGGGCTTCCATCGTCGGTGTCGGCCTCGACCATACCGGGGATTGGCTCCGAAGGGGCTAAAGAGCCTCGCCCGAGAGCGAGAGCCACCGGGCCGCCCCGGCTGTGTCGGAGGTCGTTCCCGCTAACCCCGACCGTCCCTTCTGGCCGCGATCGGCACCAGCCCGATCAGAGCCCGATCACCGATCCGTTCCGTCGGTAATCGGCGGCCCCGACGTACTCGCCGGTCTCTCGATCGATCAGGATCGCCTGCACGTTGCCGAGTTCGCTCGGTTCCTCGGCCAGCTCGTGGCCCAGCTCGCGGAGCTGCTCTCGGAGGTCGGTAGGGACGTCGGCCTCGTAGAAGACGGTCGGGTCGGCGTCGGCGTAGATCCGCGGCGCGGCGATCGCCTCGGCCAGATCCATGTCGTACTCGACGACGTTCTGAATGATCTGGGCGACCGTCGTGATGATCGTCGTCC
>PXRA01000025.1 GCA_003021725.1 Halobacteriales archaeon QH_8_64_26 | reverse complement strand
CGACCACAACGAAGGGTACGGGGCGGCCCTCCGGACGGCCTTCGAGACGGCCGATCGGCGCGGTGTCGACCACCTCGTCATGCTTAACGGCGACGGCCAACACGACCCCGCTGATATCCCCCGACTGGTGACCTGCCAGGCCGAAACGGACGCCGAGATCGTGATCGGCAGCCGCTTCGTCGACGGATACGAGAGTGCCATCCCTGCGTTCCGCCGATTCGGCATCCAGGTCATCAACGCACTCACCAACCTCAGCATAGGTGTCAGGGGCGGAAACGCGCGCGTCAGCGACACCCAGAGCGGTTTTCGCGCTTACGATGCTCGGGCGATCGAATCGCTCGCGGACGATCGCACCGTCGGGAAGGGGATGGGCGCGAGCATCGACGTGCTCCATCACGCTCACCGCCGAGGCTACGACATCGAAGAGATCGGGACGGTCGTGGCGTACGATGTCGAGAACGGGAGCACGCACCACTCAGTCAGACACGGGTTCGGTCTCCTCACCAATCTCCTCGGGACGATCGGGCGCGATCATCCGATCGAGTCGTCGGGCGTCGATCGCTCCAGCGAGCGATCGTGACACGATCGTCGTCGATCACGGCGTCCGATTTCGGAACGGATCGATAGATAGGAGGACACGGCAATACGGGGTCGGCACGACGAGTGCAGGGTGGTTCGTAATGCGGAATCACCCCATGAGCGTTATTCGATCCGGAGAACCACGCGCAACTCGGCACCCGCAGCGAGCGCGTCGACCAGCTCGCGGTCTACGTCCGCTGCTGCCTTCCCGGCGTCTACCATCACCGTCCGGTCGTCGACGTACTCGCTCGTCCGAACCACCAGGCTGGTATCGCTCCCGAAGGTCAGGTCGGGATGACCCCGACCCGAAACCGTCTCGGTGTGACTCACCCCGCTTCCTTCCGCCTGAGCCTCTAGTACGAGAGTGAGATCTGCCTCCCGGGAGCGACAGGCCTCGCGGAACGACTCGTCGAAGTCGGTGGGGGTCGTGTCGGCCTCGACGCCGAGGATGCAATCGCCCGCAGGCGTGAGGAAGTCCTCCGCGGTCACTTCGAGGGTGGTCGCGTGGGTGGCCGAGACGTTCGCGTGTCCGCGGGCGTCGACGGTCGCTTCGATCGACTCCATCGGTCGTGTCATGCGCTCGCTTCGGCGGTCAGGCCGATAGGGTCATCCATTCGATAGCGGGCGCTCCGAGCCGACCGCTCATCGATAGTGGACCACTGATTCGCGACCGTGCTTTCTCCCTGTGAACGGGAAACACGGTGCTCTCGGGCCGCCTACAGGCCATTCACCGTTCGAGGTACCGGAACGTTTAAACTACCTCGTATGATATAACCGATACCGAACGCCTCCGGCGTATCGGTGGCATCGCGCGTAAACCACGAACAGGATGACAAAGGAACTTCCTTATCGGCCGATCGCCACACGACGACAGCGACGGCGCCGACAACCGACACGCCGGAGCGCCGACGGCCTACGACTTTTCGACCATGTCAGCGACAGAAACCATCGACACCACGAAGAACGTCGAACTGACCGACGACCACCTCGAGAGCGACTCGAAGGGCAAGCTCATCAAGCTCGCGGGGAAGCTGCGCGACCGGCGCAACGACCTCAACCAGATAGCCTCCGAGCGCGCCGGTAAGCGCGACGAACTCAACGCAAAGACCCGCGAGAAGGTAGACGAAGCTCAAGAACACCGCGAGCAACGCGACGAACTCAACGAACGAGTTCAAGAGCACAAACAGAAACGCAACGAACTCAACGCCGAGGCCAACGAACTCTTCGACGAGGTCGACGAAATGAAATCCGACCTCGAACTCGACGAGGGCAAGAGCTTAGACGAACTCAAAGAGGAGGTCGAACGCCTCGAGTTCCGTCAGCAAACCGAAGTCCTCTCCGCGGAAGCCGAACGCGAGCTCATCGAGAAGATCGAGGACAAACGCGAACAGTACCAGGAGCGAAAGGACGCCTTGGAGGACAGCGAAGGCTTAGAAGACCTCGTCGAGGAGGCCGAGTCAGTGCGGGCGGAGGCCTCCGAGCACCACCAGCAGGTCACCGAACTCGCCGACGAGGCCCAGGAACACCACAACGAGATGATCGAGGCCTACCGCGAGGCCGACGACGTCCGCGACGAGGCCGACGAGACCCACGAGAAGTTCGTCGAGGCTCAGGAGGCCGCCGATCGCCACCACGAGGACTTCGTGAAGGTCCAAAAGCGGCTGCGCGAACTCGACAAGGAGGAGGAAGAAGAGCGCAAGAGCGAACGCGACAAGAAACGCGAGGAAGCCGAGCAGGAAGCCGAGGAGATCTACCAGCGCTTCAAGGAAGGCGAGACCTTAGATACCGAGGACCTGATGAAACTCCAGAAGACCGGAATGCTCTGAGACAGGAGCTCGACCGGACCGTAGGCCGTCGGCGACGCCGTGAGGCCCGTAGCAGTTATCCCGAACGTGCGGGCCGGCCCGGATCCGCTTTTGACGCTCGTCGTGTGGTGATGTAACGAGTAACAGCCAGCGCGCTACCGGTCGTCACTACTCACTACTGTTCGTTCCGACTCCCTCGAACAGTAGCGATGGTTCGCTCGCGCGTCCGATCGGAGGTTGGGGGCGGGATTCGAGATCGGATCGAGACCGGGTCGATCCGGGCCGGTATCGACCGAGAGGACAGCGCTTAATCGGGATCGGAACCGAAAACGGGTATGGCAGCAGGGACTGCGGGCGAAAAAGGACGTCGCCGGCTCACGATCGTGATCGTCGGGGCAGTGCTCGCCCTCGCGGTCGGCTGGGTACTGTTCGTCGCCGTGCCGGCGGGCAACGGGGCGCGGTTGCTCGGCGTGCTCCTGGCGATTGCACTCGGCGCGCTCGGCGCTCGGATCGGGAGACAGGTCGCGGCCTCGCGATACCCGGACTACGACGTGGCGGCGGTCTCGGTCGAGGGCCCGATCACGAGAGACGGGGATAGCGGCCGGCTGCCGACGGGATCGGGGGGCACCTCGGCCGATGACGTCGCCGAGGCGATCGAGAGCGCCGACGCTGACGAGAACGTTCGAGGACTGCTCGTCGAACTCGACACTCCGGGTGGGCAGGTGGTCCCGAGCGAGGACATCCGGCTGGCAGCCGATCGTTTCGAGGGACCGACGGTGGCCTATGCGACCGACACCTGTGCGAGCGGGGGCTATTGGATCGCAAGCGGCTGTGAGGCGTTTTTCGCCCGCGAGGGGAGCGTGATCGGTTCGATCGGGGTGCTCGGCTCGCGGCCGAACGCGAGCGACCTGCTCCGGCGGGTGGGAATCGACTACGAGCAGTTCACCGCCGGAGAGTACAAGGACGCCGGTGCTCCGTTCAAGGAGATCGGCGACGACGAGCGGGCCTACCTGCAGGGACTGGTCGATGACTTCTACGAGCAGTTCGTCGAACGGGTCGCGGCCGGCCGCGACCTGGACCGGGCGACGATCCGCGAGACCGAAGCGCGGGTCTTCCTCGGGACCGAGGCCCTCGATCACGGGCTCATCGACGCGATCGGCACCCGAGAGGACGTCGAGGCCCACCTCGCCGAGGAGCTCGGTCGCGAATCGGTCACCGTCGAGCCCTTCGAACCCGACCGGAGCGTCGCCGAGCGACTACGGGGCGGCACTCGGGCGACGGCGTTTGCCTTCGGTGCCGGCATCGCGAGCGTTCTCGGTAGCGAGGAAGAGGACGACCTGCAATTCCGGGTCTGAGGGCTGAGAGACGCCGTGGGGTCGTCGGTGCCGTCGATCCGTTACTACCGGCCGGCCCGATCGTGGCGGCGTCCGTACCGGTCTCGGTGTCGGCCGGACCGTGTAGCGAGGCTTTTTCCTTCGGCCCCGCGTCCCCTCGGCCGTGAGCACCCTGGTCGTGTGTGTCGATCGGGAGGGGGACATCGCGGCCGCCGCGGGGTCGGCGAGCCCGGTCGTCGGCCGGGAAGCACTCGGGGATCTCGTGACGGAGGTCGGCTTGGAGGACCCCGAGGACAGCCGCGTCAACTGTCTGTTGGAGACGTTACGCGTCGAGCGGGACCTCGACGAGGAGGGAAGCGTCGTCGCGGTCCTCACCAGCGAGACCGGCGAGGCCGGTTCGTCCGCGGCTCCGATCGACGGCTCCGAGCGGGCAATCGACGGTGCGGGAAGCGACGGCCAGAACGACCGCGAGGAGCGCTCGCCGTCGGCCACGCCGATCGCATCCGAGGAAGGGAGTCCCGATTACCCGACGTCAACCCGTGAGCGGGCCGGGAACGGCGGGGACGCTCGTATCGAGCGTCGAGACATCGGGGGTTCCGGACGCCCCGCCACGGGGACGGGTGACCGAACGGGAGTGGAACCCGACCGGGCGATCGCCCGCCAGATCGACGCCCTCATCGCGCGCTACGAGCCCGAGGGAGCGATCGTCGTCATCGACAGCGCAGCGGACGAACGCCTCGTCCCGATAATCGAAAGCCGAGTGCGCGTCGACGCCGTCGATCGGGTCGTCGTCCGCCAGTCCCGGGACATCGAATCGGCGTACTACCTCCTCAAGCAGTTCCTCGCGAACGAGGACCTCCGTCAGACGGTACTCGTTCCGATCGGGCTCGTATTGCTCGTCTTTCCCCTCCTGTTGGCGCTCACCGACCGGCTCGCGACGGCGCTCGCAGCGATCGCCGGCCTTACCGGTTCGGTTCTCCTCTACAAGGGACTGGGCATCGACGATCTCGTCAGGAGGCTCGCAAACGAGGTCCGCGAGGCGCTGTACTCCGGCCAGGTATCGGTCGTCACCTACGTCGTCGCCGTAGGACTGGCACTCGTCGGCGTCTTCGCCGGCGCGATCGCCGCCTCCTCGCTGACCGGCGCTACCGGAGCCGCTGGTGCCGGTTCGAGAGAGGCGGTGTTCCTGCCGGCGATGAACTTCGCCTTCCAGGGACTGCCCTGGTTCGTAATGGCCGCGCTCGTCGCCAGCGCCGGTCGCTTGCTCGACGAGGTGATCCGAGCCGATCGCGTGCGCCGGTCCTCGCTCAACCTGCCCTTCAGTATCGTCGCCGTTGGACTCGTGCTCCGGGGCTTTACCGCCTATTTCCTCGAACGCTCCGGGACCATCGGCTCGCTTTCAGTGCCTTCCTTGGAGGCGGGGGCGGTGTCGGTAGAAGGCTTCGCGCTCGCGCCGGGAACGCGGCTAGCGGTTCTCGTGATCGGCGGCGTGCTCGTGAGCGTTCTCGGCGTCCAACTGGCCGCCCGTGCCGATACCGACGACCTCGATGGCTTGCTCGACTGATCTGATCGACCCGACTGACCCGACCGGTCGATCGATGGCCGTCAGTCGTCGGCTCGCCAACCCAACCATCACGAGCGATCCCGGTAGGATCACAGGAGGTTTGTTCCGCGCCTCGCTACCCCGTCTATGGCCGACAGCGAGTCCGGGGGCTGGGTGAGCCTCTTCTCGGGCGGGAAGGACTCCTCGTGGGCGCTCTATCGCGCGCTCGAGGCGGGGCTTTCGGTATCGCGGCTCCTGACCATCCATCCCTCCCCCGGTTCGTACCTCTATCACGTCCCGGCGACCCGGCTGGCAGGTCTCGCCGCCGAGAGCATCGGGCTCCCGCTCGTCGAGATCGATGCCGGAGACCTGGATGCTGACGACCCCGCGGTCGCGGCCGACGCGGGCACACAGGGCGACCGGGAACTCGAAGCGCTCGAAGCCGCTCTCCGGGAGATGAACGCCGAAACGCCTATCGAGGGGGTGATCGCCGGCGCGATCGAAAGCGAGTTCCAGACCTCTCGTATCGAGGGGATGTGTGACCGGCTCGACATCGGACTGTTCGCTCCGCTGTGGCGACGCGAACCCCGCGACCTCGCCCCCGCGATGTGCGACGCTGGCCTCGAGATCAGGGTGCTCCAGGTCGCCGCCCGCGGGCTCGATGCGTCCTGGCTCGGCCGGACGCTCGATCGCGAGGCCTTCGAGGAACTCGAAGCGCTCAACGAGGCCTACGGCGTTCACGTCATGGGCGAGGGCGGCGAGTTCGAGACGCTCGTGACCGATGGGCCTCACATGTCCCGCCGGATCGAGTTGGAGTCCGAAACGGAGTGGGACGGAACTCGCGGTCGAGTGCGGATCACGGACGCGTGGCTGGGCGAGACGTCGGGCAGTTGAATCGCCGGCAGTCCACCGTCCGACGGAAATGCTCCCGGTTCGAGGCTGCTTCGGGAAGCGTGAGTGCCGATGTCACGAGCAGTAGAGAAGCCTCCATAATGGTGGTTGGTCTGCGGAACTCTGACAAGACTGGAGTGCCAACGATCCACATCATGGCGCCTGGAATCGGTCTCGGGTTTCTGGTGGGATCGTTGCTGATCCTCGGTGTCGTCCTGTACTATACCCGCGTCAAAAATCCCGTCGTGCCACGGGCGGGAACCGACGAAGCCGATGGGGAGATATCGGGCACGCAGTCCTGTGAACTCTGTGGGCATCGGCGAGTGTGTCGTGAAGTCGGCGATCTCATGGTCTGTGCGGAGTGTAACGACGATCTCATGACCTGAGGTCAGCAGTAACTGCTCGGCTGCCCGCCGTTCAGGAACTCGGAGATCACGGAAACGAGCGCGGACATCCAGCGCGTCCTACGAACCCGAAGACGGGTCGGGAGGGACTTGAACCACGGTCGCTTCCGCTCGTTCGCTATCGCTCACTCGCCTCCCGCTCCCTGATTCACGTCCTCCAACCGGTCCGTTCATCGACTCGCAGTGCTCGTCGGTTCACTACACGGGCTGGGAGGGACTTGAACCCCCGACCGACGGATTAAGAGTCCGTCGCTCTGCCTAACTGAGCTACCAGCCCTTAGCTATGCTTGTCGAGGCTCGGGCAAATAGGCTTTCGTTCCGGAATCGCTCGATTTCGGGACAGTTCGCTTCGAAGCCGCCTTACTCCGTCTCGGGCGCGTCCACGTAATCGAGGTAGATCTCCTTGCGGTCGACGACGTTCTGGACCGTCGCACGGCTGATGTCAGCCTGTCTCGCGGTCGAGCGCTTGCTCTTGCCGTCCTCGATCCGCTCGATGACCTCCAAGGCGGTCTCGAAGTCGTCGTTCGGCACCAACTGTCCGCCTCGGCTGTCGAACCCGAATGGCGGCCGCCCGACGTGTTTCCCACTGGCCTTCGCGGCGTCGATGCCCTCCTTCGTCCGTTCGGCACTGACCGACTCCTCCAAATCCACCGCGATGGAAAGCGCTCGCAACACTGCCTCGTCGGGGATCCCTTCACTGTCCGTTTCGAGTCCCTCGACCGAACGGTTCTCGCCGAGTGCGAGCCCGGCCCCGATGACGTGAACGGCGATATCACTGTTTAGTAAGGTCTGAAGAAGCGTATAGAAATCCGGCATCGCCTTCGCGATCCGCGAGGCGTCGGTGACGATCACCCGCTCTACGTCGCCGGCCGCCGCGAGCGAGGAGAGCCGCTGGTAGCCCGAGGAGTCGTCCGTCCGCGTTTCGGTTCCCTCGTCGGACAACACGAGGACGTCTGCCTCCTCGAGGCCGATCGCCTCCATGGCATACGCGAGTGCTCGCTGGCGCTGTTCGGCTATCGACGCCTCGCTCGATGCGGCCCGGGTGTAGATCACCGTCGACTCCTTCATGTACGGCCTTGCCGAAGCATTGCGGCTTACTCCCCCATGTACTTTGCGGCCCACCGGTGGATGATTTTTTACTGTTTAGGACCTCGATGGCGGCGAGCCCAGCGTCGACGGACGCCGTGGAAAGCAACGGTCTCTTGCCCATCGAGGGATTGCTTACTCGTAGTGTCTTTACTGGCGTTGTTGAGGGCCGAACGGAGTCGGCTACCAGCGAATGGTTTCCCGCCCGGTATCGACGAGCGACCACGTTCGGGCAGTCCCGACCGACGCGCCATCGGGGGCCCATGAGCGCTAAGCCGACCGATCGGCTCCGGGACACGATGGCTGGGTTCTTCCAGGAGTACGGGCTCGCGTTCGTGATGGTCGCGAGTTACTTCGGTTCGGGATCGATCTTCATCGCGAGTTCGGCGGGCGTGCGATTCGGCTACGCGCTGATCTGGGCGGTTATCGGGGCCGCGTTGCTTGGCTTCATGGCCCAGGACATGAGCGCCCGGCTGGGCATCGCCGGCGAACCGCTCATGGTCTTCGTCAGGCGGAAACTGGGCGAGCGACTCGCGATGGGTGTGGCAGTACTGTTATCGATCGGGTGTCTCGCTTGGGCGCTCGAACTCACGGCCGCGGTCGGTCGGGGCATCGAGGTGCTGCTGGGCGGGGCGATCGGCTGGCAGCCACTAGCCGTACTCACCGCGTTGCTCGCGATCGTCGTCGGGGTACTCAACTACGAGGGTATCGAGCGGATCATGACGGCGATGATGCTCGGATTGCTCGTCCTGTATATGTTCGTCGCCGGCGTGAGCAACCCCTCGCTTGCGGCCATCGCCGGCGGCGTCGCCCCCTCGGTCCCGACGGGCAGTGCACTGACCTTGGCAGTCTCGATCGTCGGGACGACGGCGCTGTGGCCGAACTTCTTTCTGGAATCGAACCTCGTCGAGGAGAAGGGCTGGACGGAGATGAGCGACCTGCCGGTGGTGCGCCGCGACCTGGGGATCGGCTACACCGTCGGGGGGCTTACGACCGTCGCGGTGCTCGTCCTCGCTGCCGCCGTGCTCAGGCCCGCGGGCTTCACCCAACTGGAGAGTTTCATCACGCCCGGCGTCGGGCTCAGACGAGTGCTCGGCGGCTGGGCCCAGACCGTCTTTCTCCTGGGTGCGGTCGCCGCCGCCTTTAACAGTATCATCCCGATCATGTGGACGCCGGCGTATCTCCTCGAACACGCCCGCGGGCGCGAGGCGGATTCGGCCGATCGGAGCTTCAAGATCATCTACGCGGTCGGCGTCGCGATCGGTGGTTTCTCCCCGCTCATCGCGATCTTCACGAGCCTCGGCGTCATCGACATGATCATCCTCTTTCCGGCGTACAACGGAATCATCGGCCTCCCGATCACGGCCGCCTTGCTGTTCTGGGCGGTCAACGACCGAGCGACGATGGGCGAACAGGAAAACAGCTACGCGCTCTCGGCACTCAACGTTGTCTTGGTCGTGCTCGCAGTCGTTCTGGCCGCTTTCTCGCTGCCCGATTTCATCAGTGCGGTCACGTCCGGCGGGCTTTAGCCGTTCTCCTCGGATCGCACCGGCCGCCCCGGACGGGTACCGGTTCGAGTCAGACGCCGGGAGGACCCGACCATCGGCTTCCGGGCCCGCTTCCCGACCGAGGTAGAGACGATACGCCCGAGCCCTCGCCAGCCGGCGAGGCGCTTCCGTGATGGTTTCGAATCGGCCGTCGAACGACTAGCTGTACGCCGAGTTCTTGAAGCTTGAGGCAGTAACTGGCCGGTTTTTCGGATTGTGAGAAACAGAGGTATTGCCGTCGGTACCGGCCCGCCGGCACTTCGGGAGCCCCGACGGCGTCGACGTCGGTCTCCGATCGATTCTCGTGGGAGCAATCGGATGGTTTCCCCCAACTGGGACAAAAGGAGGTAGTTTTAAACAGCCTGCCAGAGAAAGGGTCGAATGGAACCGTAGGGCTGTAGACTATCGAATACATCCCTATCGCTTGCCCGAGGTCCGAACCGGACGCCAGCGGCAAGCACTCTACGGGTTCGATCGGTCGATCACATCATGTCCCGAAACCAGCGCAACACCAGTTCGAAGCACCGGACGGAGAAACGAGCGAACCGGCGTGCCTTCCTCGGCACGTCGGCGGCGGTCGGCGCAGGGCTGCTAGCCGGCTGTACCGGCGGCGGTGGCGGTCTCATCGGCGGGAGCAGCAGCGGCGGTAACAACAGCGGCGGGAGCAGCTCGGCGACGATGACGTACGCTACCCCCTATACACTAGACGCGGAGCAGTACGTCCCGATTATGCAGCCCGAATTCAAGGAGAACGTCGAGAACGCGACCAACGGCGATATCACGGTCGAACTCGCTCCTGGCGGTCAGTTAGGCACCGGAGCGGACCTCGCCCAAAAGGTCCAGCAGGGGACGGTCGAAGCGGCCCAGATTTCGCTCTCCAATTTCGCGCCGTTCGCCTCCGCGGTCGATCTGATCAATATGCCGTATTTCGCCAGTACCAACCAGGAGTTCGTCAACCTCGCGACCAGTGACATCTGGCAGGAGCGAATCGAATCGAGCATCCGAGAGAACGGTTACGAGGTCGCCTACTACATCGATATCGACCCCCGTTCGATCGCGACAGGTCCCAGCTTCCCGCCGGGACAGACACCGCCGCTGACTCCACAGGACATGCAGGGCATCAAACACCGCATCCCCGGGTCGGACCTGCTACAGACTGCCTGGAACCTCGCCGGGGCGAACCCCTCACCGATCGACTGGAGCGAGACGCCGACCGCTCTGGAGGAAGGGGTCGCCGAATCGACACACAACGCACCTAGTTTCCACCCGGCGTTTGGCTTCACGGACATCATCACCAACGAGGTCCCGCTCTTCGCCGTCGTCGATGCTCAGGTCGCCGCGATGAATCGACAGTGGTACCAGTCGCTTTCGAGCGATCTACAGGATTCGCTCGATCAAGCGGCGGAGCAGACCTTCAGACAGAACCTAGAGAAAGTCGCCGAGACGCGACAGAACGCCTACGACACGCTGACCGAAGCCGGGGTAGAGTACCACGCACTGGACGACGGACAGATCCAGCAGTGGCAGGACGCGATAGGCTACCAGCGCCCGGAGTGGGAACAGGCCAAAAAGGACCTCGCCGGGAGCTTGGACGAGTTCGAACGGTTCGAGCAAGCAACTAGCCAGAAAAGCGAGTACGACGCGTCCGCGCTCGACGTCGACGCTCTCACGTCCTCCTAAAGCGTGGTGGACGTAGATACCGGCGGACCGACGGACGGAACCGACAGCGACACCACGGGCGGACGCGGACGGATCTACCCGCTACTCCAGTCACTGGATCAGAACGCCGAACGGTACCTTATCTACGTGCTCTATACGTATCTGGTGTTCATCATCCTCGCGGAGGTCGTTCGACGCTTCGTGCTCGATTTCTCGAGTCTCTGGGGAACGCGAACCGCGATCTTCGCGTACATCTATCTGACCTACCTCGGCATGAGCTGGGCGGTCTACAAGCGGGCACACATCCGACTCGACGCCGTCTTCGATCTGGTATCGGAGCGCACCGAAGGATATCTCTATCTCTTCGGCAACGCCATGATGCTCTTGTTCGCGCTGCTCACGCTGAACTACAGCATTCCGCTGGTCTTCACGTCCCTAGAGTTCGGGGCTACGACACAGGCGCTGCGGGTGAATCGCGCCTTCTTCCAAGCCGCGATCCCACTGGGGTTCGCGTTGCTCTCGGTTCGCGTGCTACAACGATCGTATTACGACGTGAAAGACATCCGGAACGATAACCCAGTGTACAAAGGCGATGCGATCTTTCTAGAAGAAGAGAACGATCAGATGGAAGGACAAACGACGACCGAAAGCGAAAAGCGAGCGACCACGGAAGGGGATCACTAATGGCGGCGTTGACCGCGACGATCGCTCCGCTGTTGATCTTTGCAGTGTTGCTCGTGCTCGGGGTCCCGGTGTTCGCCGCGATGGGACTCGGCTCCATTGCGTTCATCGTGCTGGGCGGCGGATCGCTACAGATGACGCTGTTCGCCGACACGCTCTTTTCCAGTCTCAACTCCTTCGCGCTGATCGCCGTACCGCTTTTCATCTTCACCGGCGATGCGATCTTCGAGGTCGGTGTCGCCGAAGAACTGCTCGATTTCGTCGAGTCGATGGTTAGCAGCCTCCGGACAGGCTTCGGGTCGGCAACCCTGTTGGGATGTGGATTGTTCGCGACGATCAGCGGATCGAACGCCTCCGATGCCGCCGCGATCGGGCGGATCACCCTAGGGCGACTGGGCGAGACGGGCTACTCGCGGAGTTACTCCGCAGCGCTGGTCGCAAGCGGTGGCTCGACCGGCGTGTTGATCCCACCGAGTATCTCCTATATCATCGCCGGCGTGACGTTAGGTATCTCCGCATCGACGCTATTTTTGGCCGCGTTCATCCCGGGTACGATGATCCTTCTGGGAATGATCGTTGTGAACATCTTCGTGAACCGATCGAAGGGCTACGAGAGCGGTGGTCAGTTCCAGGGGTTCCGCGCGATCGCCAGGGCCGGCTGGGAAGCGAAGTTCGGGTTGATGGTGCCTGTAATCATCCTCGGCGGGATCTACTCGGGCGTGTTCACTCCAACGGAGGCGGCGGCCGTCGCCGTCGGTGTCACGCTGCTTATCGGACTGCTCTACAATTCGATCTCGTTAGGCGCTTTCCCCGAGATGTTCGAGCGCAGCGCGCTGCTCAACGGGATCATCTCGCCGAACATCGCTGTCGGCATCGTCTTCAGTCAGGTGTTGGTCGGACTCGGCATCCCCGCACAGGTAGCGGACGCCGTCGGCGGTGCCTCACAGAGTTTCTACCTGATCACGTTGTTGATGATCGCCGTATTCATCATCGCGGGCGCGATAGTCGAGATCACGCCGAACATCATCATTCTCGGACCGTTGTTCCTACCGCTGGCGACCGAGGTCGGGATGGACCCGATCCACTACGTCGTGGTACTCGTCTCGGCACTGGGCGTCGGGTTCATCACGCCGCCGGTCGGTCTCAACCTCTACGTGCTCTCGGGGATCAGCGGCGAGTCGGTCTTAGACGTCGCCCGGTCGGCGGTACCGTTCATGGTATCGATGCTGGTCATCGTCGTTGTTCTCGCGTGGTTCCCGGGCCTGTTCATGTGGCTCGTCTAAGTAGTCCCGACTCCGAGCGCGGCCGACGTTCCGACCCGACCCCCCGGGCAGGGACTTTCCCGCTGCGAAAGCCCTTGACCGACCGATGGTAATCGATACGCACTCGCTCGGCGGGGTAGCGGTAGGGGTCGACTTCGGTCGGCGCGTTCCCGTAGCCGGAGTGCGAAACCACCCGACCCGGCTCGATTTTCGCCGTTAATATTCGCGCTTGCGAGCGATAGCCCGGCTAAAGGGCGAGATCGATCGGCTCAACCGGCCGGTATGCCGCCTCACTAGATAGGGTTGTAACACTGAGAGAAAGCGAACAGTTTATGCCAACTGGCAACAATAGATGAGTAATAAACACCCTGCTACCGAAGGCTGAGGATCGAAGCCGACGGCCTGTGTATAAGGGGTGTCTATAGACCAGTGGGGCACCGTCTCAGGAAAGTGTGGGGCTCGACGGACGTGTCGAGTCGACCTGCGGTAGACATCAGATAGACTATGTGCGCAAACCGACGCGATGACGCGAGCGACGTACCGAACACCGATACGACGAACACCAGTGCGCGGAACCGCCGAGCGTTTCTCGGCACCTCGGCGGCGACGGGGCTAGGACTGCTGGCCGGCTGTATCGGCACCGACGGTAGTGGCGGAGGCGGCGGCGGTGGCGGCAACGGCGGCGGTGGCGGTGGTGGCGGCACCACGTCGCTGACGATCGGCTACCAGCCCTACTACACCGAGTCCTGGTCGGCGCTGATCATCAAACACGCCGGCTTGGCCGAGAAGTACCTCCCCGACGGCGTGGAGGTCGGTAGCTGGCAGATCGCGCTGCAGGGCTCGGTCGTCGGCACCCGGATGATCTCCGGGAAGAACCAGGTGGGTTATACCGGGGACATGCCGACGATCACCGCGATCGCGAACAACGAGACGCCGATCTCCGCGGTCGGCCTGGCGGGCTTCTCGCAGGGCCAGCAGTGTAACCTGGCCGCGATTCCGACGGGCTCGGAGGTCAGTGCGGTCCAGGACATCGGCGGGGGGACGTGGGGCGTGACGACGGGTGCGTGTACCCACCGATTCATGCTCCGGATGGCCGAACAGGAGGGCCTCGATTTCAACATCAAGGACCAGGGCATCAACTCGATTCTCGCTGGCATCCGACAGGGCAACCTCGCGGTTGGGTTCGGCTGGGAGCCGACGATGACCCGTCTCGTCCAGCAGGCAGGCCAGGGCGAGTTCCTGCTTTCGGGTGCGCCCTACGAGATCCCCGACGCCGCGGGGATCATCATGCCCGATTCGATCATCCAGGACAGCCCCGAGGTCGCAAAAGCCTGGATGAAGGCCGAACTCGAAGCCAAACACATCATGCGAACCGAGCCCCAGCGGGCGGTCGATCTCTGTTCGCAGGAACAGGAGATCACCGATTACAACAGGCAGGTCCTGGAAGACGTCATGTACACCAACCTCGACATCAACCCGGACGTCAAGCGACTGGACTTCGTGACCGACTACGAGGCGGTCGCGCCGGCTGGGACGCTGCTGAAGGAGAACGGCCCACAGTACCTCATGTCACAGGGGTTCATCGACGAGATTCCGGATTCGAGCCGGTACAACGTCGAGCCGCTCAACTCGGCGGTCGAGGAGCTATCGGGTGAGGTGGATTGGACCCCGGCCGGCGGCACGAACAACAGCAGCAATTCGAGCGCATAACACATGAGCACACGCGACCACGTTCTCGGGATCGATCGCCGCCGCCTCCTCGGTCGCGAGGTACCCTTGCCGCCGCGGGGCGTACGGTGGGCGATGTCGGTAGCGGCCTTCTTCACCTTCTGGTGGGCGGCGGTCGAGTTCGGTTTCCTCGGCTTCGGACGCTTCGTCGGCCCGGTCGATACGCTGATCGCGATCTACGGCTACCTGGCGGGTGAACCGGTTGCCGGCGGCAATCAATCGATCTATATCCACGCCGCCTACTCGACGTTCCGGGTCGTCGCCGGCGTCGGTCTCGCGGCGCTCACCGCGATCCCGCTCGGACTGCTGATCGGGCTCAGCACCAAGGCCGGAACGGGCATCGAGTGGAACAACTACCTCTACCCGGGGCTGGAGTCGCTGCGGCCGATCCCGCCGGTCGCGTGGGTGCCGGCGAGCATCCTCCTGTTCCCGATCGTCCCGGTGCTCGGCTTTTCGATCAACACGGCGGTGCTATTCGTCGTGTTCATTGGCGCGTTCTTCCCAATCCTGGTGAACACCGTCGAGGGCGTTCGCAATCTCGACGACGAGTTCCGCCGGGCCGCACAGAGCCTGGGCGCGGACAGCGGACAGGTATTCAGACACGTGATCTTCCCGGCGGCGCTGCCCTCGATTCTCACCGGCGTCTCGCTGGGGATCGGGCTGGGATGGATCACGGTGGTAGCCGCCGAGATCATCGCCGGCAACTACGGGCTGGGGTACATCACCTTCCAGGCGTACCGACTGCTGCAAACGGACGTTATCGCCGTCGGCATGGTCGTCATCGGCGTGCTCGGCTATGCCTCCTCGGCGATCGTCCAGCGGGTCGCGGACTACGCGACGCCCTGGAGCGACATCGAAACCAGTTGATAACACATGAGCAAACAGGAATCCGACGCCGACGACCGAGCCGAGAACCGCAATCAGGATACCAACGGCTACGAAGACATACAGAACGGGCACCGCGAGAGCGGTAGTGCCGGCAGCGAACGGGCACGGGCAACGGGCGAGGCCCTCGTCGAGATCAACGAACTGACGAAGACCTACGACCCCGATGGTGCCCACGTCGTCGCCGTCGAGGACCTCGATCTCGATATCGGGGACAACGAGTTCGTCACCGTGCTCGGCCCGTCGGGCTGCGGGAAAAGCACCGTCATGGAGTGTATCGCGGGCTATCTCGAACCCACCGAGGGCGAGGTGCTGATTAACGGCGATCCCGTTGCCGGCCCCGATCCCTCCCGAGGGGTGGTGTTTCAGTCCAATCGACTCTTCCCCTGGAAGACGATCGGACAGAACGCCCGCTTCGGGCCCCAGATGCGAAACGACGTCGACGACGAGCGCATCCAGCAGCTGCTCGACGACACCGGTCTCACCGGCTTCGAGGACTCCTACCCACACGAACTGTCGGGCGGGATGCAACAGCGCGCCGAGCTCGTGCGGCTGCTCGCGAACGACCCCGAGGTCATGTTGATGGACGAGCCCTTTAGCGGGCTGGACGCGATGACCAAGGAGCTGATGCAGGAGATGTTGCTCGATATTTGGGAGGAGGAGGACCGAACCGTCCTTTTCATTACCCACGACGTCGCGGAGGCGATCTTCCTCGCCGATCGGGTCGTGGTGATGACCGCCCGGCCCGGCCAGATCAAGGACGTCATCGACGTCGACATCGATCGCCCGCGGGATTCGTCGGTGCTCACGAGCGAGGCGTTCAACGAGTACCAGGAGCGCGCGAGCGACCTCATCCACGACGAGGCCGAACGGGCAATGGAGCAGAAACAACAGGAGACCCAGGAGGCCTAAGCGATGGATGGAGCCAGGTGGGCGAAGCGTGGCGTCTCGATCGCCAGCATCGTCGTCGTGTGGTTCGTCGCCGCTTCGATCGGTCCGTCGACGTTACCCGGACCGGTAGCGGTGGCGAGTGCCTTCGTCGGATACCTCGGGGAGCCGGTCTACTGGAACGCGGTCGTGCTGAGTTCGCTACGAGTGCTCGGATCGTTCACCCTCGCGGCGGTGATCGGGATCCCCCTTGGATTACTCATCGGCTGGAACGTCGTCTTCGGCGACTTCACGTTTCCCGCACTGGAACTGCTGCGGCCGGTCCCGCCGATCGCCTGGATCCCCTTCGGCATTCTCGTGTTGCCGTCGGTCGCCATCTCGCTTGGCGTCATCGGGTTCGAGGTCTCCGCGACGGTGATCTTCATCACCTTCTTAGGTGCTTTCTTCCCGATTTTGCTGAACGCCATCGAGGGGGTTCGGGGGATCGACGAGGAGTACTCCCGGGCCGCCCACTCGCTCGGGGCCGCGGACTGGCAGACCTTCCGACACGTCATCTACCCCGGCGCGCTGCCCTCGGTACACACCGGGATGGTCGTCGGGATGGGCCTTGCATGGGTAAACCTCGTCGCCGCGGAGATGATCTCCGGTGGGGGCCTCGGCTTCATGACCTGGTCGGCGTATACCGGTGGCTCCTATCCGGTGATCTTCGTCGGGATGATCACTATCGGAATTCTCGGGTACGTCTCCTCGACGATCGTCCGGTATATCGGCGCGTCCCAACTCCCCTGGATGGAAGGATCGACGGTCTGAGCGTGAGCGACGGGGGCGTTTCGACGGCTCTAACTACTTAGTACGACGGTATTTCGCCAGTGTATTCGGTTCTTCTCGCGTCACTGTCGGCAGGGACGATCGGAAGCGTCCCGCTCGGTTCCCCTACTGTCTCGGTCGCACTGCCCGCCCTCGCGTTCGGCGGGGTCGCCCTCGATACGGCGACGCTGCTCGCGCTCGTTGTCGTCGCCTTCCTCGCGGGGGTAGGTATCACCGCCATCGGGCCAGGTGGGGTGTTCGTGACGATCGCACTCAGCCTCGTGCTCGTGCGACCGGGACTGATCGCCGGCACGGCCGGGGCGACGAACATCGCCACCGGGATCGTCGGTAGCGCCGTCTACGCTCACTCCGGGGAGCTTCGGACCGAACAGGGTAAGCGAATGATGATCGTGCTCAGCATCACAGGACTGATCGGTGCGCTAGTCGGGGCTGGGGTCAACGCTCTCGTCTCAGCGGAACTCTTCGAGGTGCTGCTCGGGGGCTTCGTCGCGCTCGCGGGCGTCCTCACCTGGTACCGGGAGCGCTACGGGAGCGGCGGAGGGGGGTTCGACGCCCGGACGCGACGCGGGACGGTTCTCGTCGCGGCCGTTGGCTTCGCCGTCGGCGTGCCGGCGGGATTGCTCGGCGTCGGCGGGCCGGTGCTCGCCGTGCCACTACTGGTCGCGCTCGGCGCGCCGATGGTGCCGGCGGTCGCCGTCGCCCAGGTTCAGTCGATCTTCATCGCCGGCTTCGCGACCGCCGGCTACCTCGTTCGGGACGCCGTCTCGCTGTGGCTCATCGTGCTCATCGGCGTCCCGGAGCTGATCGGGGTCGTGGTCGGCTGGCAGGTCGCTCATCGAGTCAGCGCGCGCCGGCTGAAGCTGGCACTCGCGGTCGTCCTGGTTACGCTCGGTCCCTATATCGCGTTTCAGTAGACGCGGTCCCGAACGCAGAGGAGCCGGACTAGCACTTAACAAGGAGGGTGTGTCACGAGAGTACATGGCTTACGTGGTGAAGCTGCCGCAGTTGGGCTTGGAGATGGAAGAGGGGACGATCCTGGAGTGGTACGTGGAGGAAGGCGGG
>PXRA01000024.1 GCA_003021725.1 Halobacteriales archaeon QH_8_64_26 | reverse complement strand
TCCTAGACAAGACCGACGGCCTCTGACGAACTTATATTAATATTTTATGTTTTCGTTCTTCGTCCAGTGACTATTTACATCCCTCGTCTACTCTGATCCAGCAGCGACGCGGTGCCGACCACCCGGCAGGGTGGGACTGGATGAAGCCAGCGGTGATCCGAACTGAATCGAGCATCTCAACGAAAGCTTATGGATCGAGCACTACACACGAACTGTAATGAGTCGTATCGTCGAAACCGAGGGCGTCATGGGTGGACAGCCACGAGTCGAGAACCACCGGATCAGCGTCGTCCAGATCGCCGAGTGGGTCCTCGACGAAGGGATGGCTCCCGAGACGGTTTCGGCCGAGTTCGATTTGGCGCTCGCGGACATCCATCGTGCGCTTGCGTACTACTACGATAACATCGAGGCAATGGACGAGTGGCGTCAGAAACGACGCGAGCGCGTACAGCGGAGCCGCGAGCGACAACCCGTTCCCGAGGATTTCACGAAGCCTGCATGAAGCTCCTCTGTGATGAGAACATCAAGACATCGATTCTCAATCTACTGGGCCAGGAAGGCCACGACATTACGAGGGTACAGAGCGCTCTCGAAATCGGCTTTGACGACGAGGACATCATCGAACACTGCCGCAGTAACGACCGCGTGTTGACGAACGACGAGGACTTCTTCGCGTTCGATCATCACAGCGGTATTCTCTACCTCGATGAACAGGCGACGCCACCGAGAACAGTCGCGACGGCGATACGGAACATTGATCGACACCTCCCCGAAGACGTACTACGGACGACAGTAGTACACGTCCCTAATGGCTGGAAGTAGATCGCGGTAGCGAACCGGTGAGCGTCGCGCTCGTCTCTCTCTCTCTCTCTCCAGCGGCGACGCGGTGCCGATCCCCCGGCAGGGCAGGCCGAACGTGGCTGGCGAGGTCGTCTCATTGTTCACTAGCAGCGATCCACGGTCCACTGCTCGCTTCCCTCGCTTTCCTCGATCTCCAAATATCATCGAAGCCCGAGAACACGCTCATGACTCGAAGATCTCCGTCCGTACGACACCCTTAGACCGCCTCCACCCGCTCGAACAGATAGGCCCCGAGCGCGACCATCACGATCGATGAGATCACGAGTGCCCCGAGATCGACGACCAGCGGAAAGCTCGAAGACCCGACCAGCGCGGCTCTGAGCCCGTCGACGCCGTAGGTCAGCGGGTTCACGAGCGCGAGGTACTGCACCACGGTCGGAAGCCCCTCGATAGGGTAGATCGCCCCGGAAAGGAAAAACAGCGGGAAGACGATGAACTGGACGATAAGCGAGAAGCCCTCGCTGTCCGAGAACTGCGAGGCAAGCGCGATCCCAAAGCCCACGAACGTGATCGCGATAAGTGCGAGAAAGACCGCTGCCAGCGGGATCGAGAGCCAGCCCGCGATCTCGAAGCCAAGCGGAATCGAAAGGAGAAAGACGAGAACGGCCTGGACGATGGCCGTCGTCGAACCTCCGGCGATGCGACCCAGCACGATGGAGGTGCGGCTCACCGGCGCGACGAGGATCTCCTTGAGAAAGCCCACGTCCTGATCGGAGAGGATCGCCAGCCCCGCGAACGACGCCCCTAAGAGCATCGTAAAGCCCATAATGCCGGGCACGAGGTACTGGAGGTAATCGATTCCTTCGGGAAGGCCGGGGATGGCCGCCCCACCGAAGCCGAAACTCAAGAACACCAGAAACAGCAGCGGGAACACGAGCGAGCCGACGATCTGTGAGGGCGTTCGTAGGAACCGCTTGACGTCCCTGAGCCACAGCCCGTAGATCCCGAGCGGGGCGACGAGCTTCACTCCACCGCCCCCGGGGCCTCCGTCGCCTCCGCCGTCTCGGTCGGCCGCTCCATCGAGGAGTCCTCGTCCGCTGCCTCCGTGTGGCTCTCCGCCGCGTCGCTCGCTTCGCGCTCGGAGATGGTACTACCGGTGAGCGAGAGGAAGACGTTCTCGAGACTCGGCTTTTGGAGGTCGACGGACTCGATCGCCGCGCCCGCGTCGTCGGCGAGGCGAACGAGGTCGGCGACCCGCTGCTCGCCCCGAGCCATCGTGACCGCGACGCCGTCTTCGGTCGGGGTGTACTCGCGTACCCAGGACTGGGCGTCGAGGCGCTCGAACAGTTCCCCGCCATCGTTCGCGAGCCCGAGCGCGATGATGTCGCCACCGAGCGACGCTTTGAGCGCCGCGGGCGAGTCGATCGCGACGACCTCGCCCTGATCCATGACCGCCACCCGCTCACAGAGGAAATCCGCCTCGTCCATGTAGTGGGTCGTGATGACGATACTTACGCCCGACTCCTCGTTCAGTCGCTCGATGTACTCCCAGGTGTCCCGCCGGGTTCGGGCGTCCAGTCCCGTCGTGGGCTCGTCAAGGAAGAGCACGTCCGGTTCGTGCATCAGCCCGCGACCGATCTCCAGGCGGCGTTGCATCCCGCCGGAGTAGTTCTCGACGGGATCGTCGGCCACCTCGGCGAGTTCGACGAGATCGAGTACCTCCGGAATGCGCTGCTGACGTTCGGCCTTCCGTTTGCCGTACATCCGGGCGTGAAAGGCGAGGTTCTCCGCGCCGGTGAGCTCCTCGTCGATCGCCGGCTCCTGGAAGACGATGCCCAAGCTGTCCCTGACCGCGCCGGTTTCACTGGTGACGTCGTGGCCGTTCACCCGCGCGGTGCCCTCGGTGGGCCCAAGCAGCGTACAAAGGATGTTGATCAGCGTCGATTTCCCCGCGCCATTGGGGCCGAGCAGGCCGAACAGTTCGCCTCCTTCGACCGTAAAGGAGAGGTCCTCGATCGCGGTGGTCTCGCCGAAGCGTTTGGTTAGCCCCTCGACGGCGATCGCGTTCGTCGGTCGATTCATTCCTTGTGTTGACTAACCGTTCAGTACGCATAAGTCTGTGTGAGTGCCTCGGTGACGTGCCACGTTCGATCGAACGCGGAGTTCCGGTTTCGAACGGCGACAATCGCGGGGCGAGGCTCACCGGTAGGTCAGGACTCGTCGAGCAGTTCGACGATGCCCCGCGAGCCGTCGATCCGGATCCACTGGCCGGTTTCGATCTCCTCGGTCGCCTTCAGCACCGAAACGACCGCCGGCAGGCCGTACTCGCGGGCGACGAGCGCACCGTGGCTGATCGCCCCGCCGACCTCGACGACCATCCCTGCCGCGTTCAAGAACAACGGCGTCCAGCCCGGATCGGCGGAGGGCGCGATGAGGATCTCGCCCCCCTCGACGGTCGCCGCGGTCGGATCGTGTACCACCTTTGCCGGACCTTCGATCACGCCCGCCGAGACGCCGGTGCCGAGAAGCGCTCCCTCGGGAACGTCCGTCCGATCGACCGCTCCACGAGGCGTCTCGCCCTCGCTCGTGAGCAGCGGCGGTTCGTCAAGCGTGTCGTGAACGGCGACCTCCCGTCTCCAAGCCTCGATACCGACCTCGATGGAATCGCCATCGAGCGCGGTGAACAACTCTTTCTTGTGCAGGTGCCAGACGTCCTCGGGACGGTCCAAAACACCCTCGCTCGCGAGGTAACGCCCGCCGTCGAGTAGGGCCTCGCGCCAGATAGCGAAGGCCTCGGCGGCGTAGTGTTTGGGGTACTCGCGGGTGTAGATCGTGTTCCGGTAGGTCTCGATGAGCTTTCGAGTGATGCGTCTCCTGACCGGCCCGAGCAGTCCGTAATCGGCGCGTGCTTCGAGTTCGTTTGCGGCCCGCTCCGCTTCGATGGCCAACTCGCGCACCCGCTCGCGGTGCTCGCCGGCCGTCTCGTTCGCCAGATTCGCCCGAACGCTCCCGAGCAGCGTCGCGGGGTCCTCGCGCCAGCGCGGCCGGCTGAGATCGAGTTCGACCGTCGCCCGGTGGCCGAAATCCTCTAAGAAGTCCTCGAAGGCCTCAATGAAGGCTTCGCTACCCTCGACGGCAGCGATCCCCTCGACCGAGGCCCCCTCCTGTAGGGCGTCGGCGACGGCGGGCTGTGCGCGGGCGACGTCCGCGATATCACCTAACCCGAGATTGATTCGGGTCACGAGATCGCGCTCGAAGCCTCTTCCCGACCTCGTTCACCGTCTCGGGGGCGTCGGGAAACGTTCGACCGAGCCAGGCGTCGATACCGAAGGCGAGGTACAGCGGCATGGCCTTCGGATACGCCTCGGCCATGAACGACTTGACGTCCCCGAACGCGAACACCGCCCGGGCGCGCTCGGCGGGCGAGTTCGCTGTTACTGCCTCGTCCGGGACGAACGACTCCCTAAAGGCGCCGAGCGCCGGCCCGACAGCCAGTGAAAGACCACCGAACCGTCGTACCGTGCCAGCAACCACCGGCACCGAGGAAAGCGAGAGCCCCTCGCGCTCGAAGGCCTCCGGGCGGCGTTCGATCACCTCGCGTAGTCCCGCCGCCGGTTCGCTCACCGCACTCATTCCCCCGATCAGCGGACTGCGCAGCCCCTCGACCCGGAGTGCGGGGGTGAGGTCGAGGTAGACCCGACTGCCGGCGGTCACCACTGGCGTCGGCCAGAACGGACCGAAGCCGAACTGTGAGAGAATTCCGCCCATCCAGGTTGTCCAGAAGTCCTGTACCAGCGGCAGCATGGCTTCGAACATCGCCTGCATGTGGCCGATACTCAGGTAGACGTGTAAGCGGCCGTCCGCCGGCATCGGTTCGGGCAACGGGAACAGCGAGGTGATGGGCCGGGATCGCACTACCTGGAACCCACCGTCCGTGAGCGTCCACTCGATGTCCTGTGGCGTGTCGAGCAGTCCCTCGATGCGGGTTCCCAACTCGATGAGCGTCCGAAGCTGTGACCCCGAGAGGATCTGCTTCCCGCATTGCTCAGTGGGGAGTTCGATCCGTTCGGTGTCGCTCGCGTCTCCCTGGCCCGGCCGGATCGCGATCTCCTTCTCGCCGACCGTGTATTCGAGAATCCCTTCAGTATTCTTTTGCACCCGAGCGAGATCCGGGGACACCTCGCTTGCGACGACCGCTTCGCCGAGCCCGAAAATCGCGTCCACTGCCGCGACTGTTCGATTGCCGCTGTCGGGGTCCGCCGCGAACAGGACGCCCGCTGCGTCGGCATCGACCATCTCCTGAACGACGACCGCCATCGCGACCTCACCGTGCGAGATGCCGTTGCGCGCTCGATACGCGACCGCCCGATCGGTGAACAGGCTCACTATGCAGTCACGCACGCGATCGAGCACCGCGTCCTCCCGAACGCCGAGATACGAGTCGTGTTGGCCCGCGAACGACGCGCTCGGCAGATCCTCCACGGTCGCCGACGAGCGCACTGCGAAAGTAGTGTCGCCCTCCGCACGATCGCCGGCTTCGAGTGCCTCGTCGATCGCTTCCTCGATGTCCGCCGCGAACGCCCGCTCTCCCAGCGGTCCGCGGAGTTCGCCCGCGGTGTCGGTCAGTGCTTCGGTGTGCGTTCCCTCGATGGAATCCAGCCGGGTAATCACTTCGCGGATCGCCGGGGTATCGACGAACGCCTCGTAGGTGTCAGTCGTAACGACGAACCCCGACGGAACCGGAAATCCGGCCCGAACGAGTTCGCCCAAATTCGCGCCTTTGCCGCCCGCGACCGCCAGGTCCTCGCGGCCGAGCGTCTCGATCGGTCGTACGTAGGTGGGATCGGTCACTGTTGCCATAGCTTGTCTGCGTGTAATACGGTCGTCCGTGTCGTTCGGCGTTTCGGGAGTCTCAGCTCGTTCGATCGTCCGCTATCGTCGCCGAGTAGCGCCGCCTCGTTCCATCGAGCGACACCTTGTGGAAGGGCCCGTAATATACTAAACGTTCAGTATATATTTTCGTTACCTTCTGTGGCTGCTCAGTGACCGAGGAGGGCGAACAGCACTGCATCGATTCCCACGTCGCCTACCGTCGAGGGTCGCTACAAGCGACCGAGTAGCTGAAGCACTTCGGCTACACCGGCCAGCAAGCCCTTCATATCCTGGGAACCGCGCCGATCGAGGGAAGACAGAGCGGGGTCATCGACGTGCCCAATGCCTGCTCGACGCTCGCACCCCCGAAGGGTGTCTTCGAGTTCGACGTCTCGCCCGGGAATCTCGACGAGAGCGCCGATCGCGGCGACCTCCTCGTCACCGACGACCCGCTCGGCTGAGTTGGTGGCGATCGGTACGGACGGCCGAACCCGGGCCGCGAGAACCTGCGGTCGGGGATCGACCATCGAGTGTCGAGCGCTGAGCGCCGAAATCGAGGATCAGGAGCCGGAAACTGGGGGGTCGATAGTCGGGGGCCGATAGTCGTAGGTCCGAATTCGGAATAGCTCAGTCGTCACCGGTCGGCTCCGGGCTCGATCGCCCGCCAGTGGCGGGTTTCGCGAGGAGGTCCTTCCGTCTCGCGTCCCACTCCGAGAAGGTATATACCAGGCCGATCAGTACGAGGACGGCGGCCGGAAGCAGTAGTAGGGGACTGAGACCGGTGAGGCCATATAGTAGGTACATGACCGCCGTCGCCAGCAGAACGGTGACGGCGTAGTACATCTGGGTGCGGACGTGATCGATGTGATCCGAGCCCGCGAACGTCGAGGCGAGAACGGTCGTATCGGAGATGGGCGAGCAGTTATCGCCGAAGATCGCCCCGCTGAACATCGCCCCGACGGCGACCGCGACGAGCTGGGGCGAGCTACCCCCGATGTTCCAGGCCAGCGGGATCACGATCGGCGTCATGATCGACATCGTCCCCCAAGAAGTGCCGATCGCGAAGGCGATAAACCCTGAAATAAAAAAGATTACGACCGGAAGCACGGCGGGCGAGACGATGCCCGTCGCGTAGCTCGTGACATAGGCCCCGGTGCCCAGTGCCGTCGCGACCGAACCCAGCGACCACGCCAGGACGAGGATACTGACGGCGGTGAGCATCGTTCCGAACCCGTCGATGACGGTGTCCATCGCCTCGTCGAGACTCATGACGCCTTCCAGTAACCCCAGCACGATCGCCGTCGCGACCATGACGAACGATCCCCAAACGAGCGCGGTCGCGATGTTGGTGTTGTTGATCATCTCGACCGGCGTCCGGCCGGGTGCATAACCCATTGCCGCCGCCCCGCCGACGACGACGAGCACGAGCGCGAGCACCGGGAACAGGAAGGTCCGTAGCGGTGCTTCGTCGGTTTTCGGCTCGCCGAGGTCCTGCTTGATACTTTGCAGGGGCTGTGCACCATCGCGGACGACCTTCCCAGTACGCTGGGCGCGGTTCTCGGCGTCCAACATCTCGCCGAAGTCCCGCTGGCTGAGAACGATGATCCCGACCATCGCGATCGCGAGCAGCGAGTACATGTTGAAGGGAATGCTTTGTACGAACGTCGCGGCTGCCGAGGGCGTCTGTTCGGCGATGCCCAGTTCCTGGTACTGGTTGGCGATGAGGCCGATCTCGAAGGCGACCCAACTGGAGATCCCGATCGTCGCGACGGGCGCGGCGGTCGAATCGAGGATGTAGGCCAGTTTCTCGCGGGACATGCGCATCTCGTCGGCGATGTCCTTGGTCGAACTGCCGACGATCGCGTTGTTCGCGTAATCGTCGAAGTTCCACAGCAAGCCGAGCAGCCACGTCGTGACCCCGATCCTGCGGTGGGAGTCGACCCGCCGGGTGGCAAAGCGCGCGATCGCGAGCGCCCCACCCAGCCGCCAGATGAGCGCGATGCCCGCTCCCAATAGCAACGTGAAGACGAGGATCTTGGCATTGAACGTGCTCTCGCCGATCGAGGAGACGATCCACTCGAACATCCGTGCGACGCCGACGCTACCGGTGAAGATGATCCCGCCAACCCAGATACCCAGAAATAGTGACAACATCGCCCGACGCGTGACGATAGCCAACGCGATGGCCAACAGCGGCGGTACCAGCGACAGTGCTCCGAAATCCGAAGGCATGATACCCACATGCACACAACAGTATAAAAGTACGTTGCACCGAGACCTCGGCACCGCGAGTGCGCGTTCGCTTCGAGCGATGAGCGATGTCGGCCGCGAGCGAACAGGACCGGACAGTTCGCCGTTGTTAGCCGCTGCCGAACGGTCGCCGGGTGCCGCAGGCTTCCTCCCGCACGACCGGGCGGAGCGGCCCCTCGTCGATTGGGTCGCCCTGTAGTGGCCGACCCGACCTATAGCACCCGACCGCAAGTATCAGATATATCATAACTGCCGCTCTCGACCTATGGCTTGACTCGATGGTTATACTCCCCGGAGGGCTTTCGGATATATAACTACTATGGTACTTTCTATTTCGTTTACGAGTTGTTATGTATTGGAGCTGTTTCGGACTACCACGTCGGCCTCGGGCGTATCGCTCGTTTCGCTTCTCTTCTCGATCACGTGCTGCCCTACAGCGATCACGGTTCGCACAGCCGACCGGACCCACGAGAGACCTCTCAGCGCCATCAGGACGGCTGCTGAGAGGGTACCGACGACGTGCGCTAACGCGATCTCGAATGTCCGTTTTCGCGCGGACCACACGAGGTGGGCTTACAATCGTCCCGTCGAACGATCTCGTGGGACCTAATGCCTGATTCATGCACCGAAGACGGTGGCTACGAGAGAGCTCTTCTTGCTCTCCGGGGGAGAGACACCGAATTCGCGGGTTCGATCCCAACTCATTGGATATCAATAATTACTAAAAATATTGCTATAACGGAAAAGTGGTACTTAGATCGGCCATAAGGACACCTCGATCGGATCACGGAAGTCCGACTCCGCTCCGTCAAAGAGTAATGTTTTTGTTATAGTACCGTATCCGGCCGGCGGGCCGGTGATCCGTGTCCGCTCGGTTCCCCGACCGGGGACGGCTCGCGCTTCGCCGGCGACTCGATCGAGTCGTATATGGGAGGCGATCACCGTAATCTGTGCCAGAAAGCGATGAACAGTAAAGTCGGTCGTCTCATCGAGGAATACGACCTCCGTGGCATGGACGAGCGGCTGGTCGACGCCTGGACCGCCGAGGGCGACGGGCGCCATAGTCTGCGCGAACTGGCCGATCAGTTCAACCGGGAACTCCTCCGGGCCGCGATGGCCGAGGCCGGGACGAGCACCCTAGACGGGGAGGTCGCGAACACCTATCGCCTGCTCACCGCCGAGGACGTGAGTACCGGCGTGCGGACCCAAGCCGAGAGCGCCCTCGAACGCGACGGGATCGACCCCGAGGCACTCCGGAACGATTTCGTCTCCCATCAGGCCGTCCATACCTACCTCACCAAGGATCGCGGCGTCGAGCGACCGTCCGGATCGTCGGGGCGCGATCGCGTCGAGCGAACCGAGAGCACGATCCAGCGGCTCACGAGTCGGCTCGTCGCCGTCGCCGAGAAGCGCCTGCGATCGCTGCGGGACGCTGACACGATCACGCTCGGTACCGCGAGCGTCCTCGTCGATGTCCGGGTGATCTGTGAGGACTGTGGCACCCACACCGACGTGCGCACCTTGCTAGCAGAAGGCGGCTGTGAGTGCGATAGCGACGCGTAGTTCCTCGGGCACTGAGGCCGTCTGCCCTCCGGCAAGCTACTCGCAGAAGGGGCTCGGGAGGCGGTCGGGATCGCCGACGGGTCCAAAGCTATATATCGGTGCTGTGAAAATGCGTCCACGTAATGGCTAGACTGCCCTATGCCGACGACGAGGCGCTTCCGGACGACTACGACATCGTTCACGGACAGGAGGACGCGCTGGCCGAGGAGATCGACGCCGAGTGGTGGAACTCACAGCCGACGGTACGGACCTTTGCCAACAACCCCGATCTCGCACAGACACACGTCACCGCAAACGTGTCGATGTGGACTCAAACCGGCCTCTCTCCCGCGGAGGTCGAGTACGTGATCCTCGCGGTGAGCCGCGAGATGGACTCGGCCTACGAGTGGCACGACCACGTCTTCGCCGCCCTCGATCGGGCGGGGATGAACCGAGAGGAAGTCCTCGCGATCTCGGAGCGAGACACCACCGAAATGGAACCCTCGAAGCGGGCGCTCGTCGAGTACGCCTTCGATTTCGTTCGCGAGTACGGCGAGGTCACCGACGAGAAATTCGAGCAGCTCACCGAACATTACGACGACGGCACCGTTATGGGAATCACGATGCTCGCGGGCTATTACGTCTGGTTGCACCACGTCACGGCCGCGGTCCAACTGGAACTCGAAGAGGAGTTCGTCGGCTGGCAGCTCGAGAACTACTGATCGAGTCCGAGATCGGGAGACGACCAACGAGCGAGGATCGAGCTCCCCGCTCGCTCGCAGCGCCCGCGTCACTGGCTTATAACGACCGACTCCAAGGGGGCGTGTGTACATCGATTCGCATACCGACGTCACTGCCCAGGCTGTCATCACGGACTGAACGAGAACACGAGCGATCGCTCGGGTAGTCCGCGTGCGATCGAGTACCCGTGGTCGGGCGTTTCGTCCGGGTTAGGAGAGCAGTCCGTCCGTGATCGTCACTTCCTCGACGCTTTCGCTCTTTTCGAGTTTGGCCTTCGCGGAGATGTACATCGTATAGACCTGGACGGCGAGCGCACCGATCCAGAGCAAGTACCCGCCGGCTCCGCTACCCATAACTGCCAGCGTCGTCTCGAAGAGGGGGAAGCTCAGCCCGAACTCGGGGTTGTTCAGCGTCGCACCGATCAGCAGCACCGAGAAGTACCCGAAGAAGCCG